>DATKFS010000031.1:0-7175 GCA_035511275.1 Novosphingobium sp. | reverse complement strand
GCCCCGGCGTGACCTGCGAGACCCAGCCCGAGAAGTCGGCCAGCTCCTCCTTCGGCTTCTGCGTGAACAGGTTGTAGCTGATGCGCACGGTGAGCTGGTCGTCGGCGTGGAGCTTCTCGATGATTTCGTAGTCGTCGGGATAGTTCTGGAAGCCGCCGCCGGCGTCGATCACGCCGGTAACGCCGAGCGCGTTGACCTCGCGCATGAAGTGGCGGGTGGAGTTCACCTGGTATTCGGGCGGCAGCTTGGGGCCCTTGGCCAGCGTCGAATAGAGGATCGTCGCATTGGGCTGGGCGAGCAGCAGGCCGGTGGGGTTGCCCGCCGCGTCGCGCACGATCTCGCCGCCCGGCGGGTTGGGGGTGTCCTTGGTATAGCCCACCACGCGCAGCGCGGCGGCGTTGAGCAGCGCGCGGTCGTAGAGGTGGAGGATGAACACCGGTGTGTCGGGGGCGACCGCGTTGAGTTCGGCGATCGTGGGCAGGCGCTTTTCGGCGAACTGGTGCTCGGTGAAGCCGCCGACCACGCGCACCCACTGCGGGGCGGGGGTCTTGTCGACCTGGGCTTTCAGCATCGCCATCGCCTCGGACAACGAGGTCACGCCGTCCCAGCGCAGTTCCATGTTGAAGTTCAGGCCGCCACGGATGATGTGCATGTGGCTGTCGATGAGGCCCGGGATCAGGCGGTGGCCCTTGGCGTCGATGACGGTCGCCTCGGGAGCCGCCGCGCGCACCTCGGCCTCGCTGCCGACGGCGAGGAACCTGCCGTCGCGGATCGCCACGGCCTGTGCTTCCGGGTTCTCGCGGTCGAGCGTGGTGACATGCGCATTGACGATGATCGTGTCGGTCATGGGGGCGTCCTTGGGTCGGTTCGGCTGGGCGGAGAGCATGGCGGGCAGGAGCGAGGAGGCGGCGGCCCCGGCGATGGTCTGGCGGCGGGTTATCATGTGTCCCTCCCGGCTTCGGCCTTGTGTCCGGGCAGGCGGCCCAGCACATGGTCGCGGCAGTCGGTCTGGACGAAGTGGGCGACGTCCTCGGCCGCCCAGACTTTCTTCGCCAGCGGCACCAGTTGCTCGCCGAGCAGGATGCCCAAGAGACCGACCAGCGCGATCATCGGCGGCGCGGGCGAGCGAACGCCGAGGAAGCTGTAGACCACGCCCACCAGCAGCCCGGCGGCAAGCGAGAGAAGGTAGGGTTTCATGCGCGCCTCCTCGGGCGTTCGTTGTGGTTTCCAGTCCCTTTTTCCGTCATCCTGAACTTGTTTCAGGATCCGTCGTGCGTCCAGGGCCGGACGTTGGTGCCACCGGCGGCGACCTCGGCTTGCTGTCTGACAGTGCAGCGTTGGCGGCTCGATGGACCCTGAAACAAGTTCAGGGTGACGGAGTGGGAGGCGGAAAGTTGGGAGTTGGCGATCAGCCCTTCACGAAGGCCAGCAGGTCGGGGTTGATGACGTCCGCATCCACCGTCAGCATCCCGTGCGAGAAGCCGGGATAGACTTTGAGCGTCGCGTTTGGCAGCAGCTCCGCCTGCAGCAGCGCGGCGTTCTTGTACGAGACCACCTGGTCGTCGTCGCCCTGCAGGACGAGCGTGGGCACGGTGATCGCCTTGAGGTCGTCGGTCTGGTCGGTCTCGGAGAAGGCCTTGATGCCTTCGTAATGGGCCTTGGCGCTGCCCATCATGCCCTGGCGCCACCAGTTGTCGATCACGCCCTGGCTCACCTTGGCGCCCTCGCGGTTGAAGCCGTAGAACGGGCCCGAGGCGAGGTCCTGGAAGAACTGCGCGCGGTTGACGGCGAGCGCGCTGCGCAACCCGTCGAACACGTCCATCGGCAGGCCGCCCGGGTAGGCCTCGGTCTTGGCCATGATCGGCGGCACCGAACTCACGAGCACCGCCTTGGCGACGCGGCCCTGCGGGATGCCGTGCTGCGCGACGTAGCGGGCAACCTCGCCGCCGCCGGTCGAGTGGCCGATGTGGACGGCGTTCCGGAGGTCGAGATGCTCGGCGACCGCGGCGGCATCGGCGGCGTAGTGGTCCATGTCGTGCCCGTCGCTCACTTGCGCGGAGCGGCCATGGCCCCGGCGGTCATGCGCGACGACGCGGTAGCCTTCGGCGAGGAAGAACAGCATCTGCGTGTCCCAGTCGTCCGACGAGAGCGGCCAGCCGTGGTGGAAGACGATCGGCTGGGCGTCCTTCGGGCCCCAGTCCTTGTAGAAGATCTCGACGCCGTCCTTGGTGGTTACGTATGCCATGATGCAATTCCTTCGTTGGTCGGGGGCAGGAAACGGGGTGGAACCGGCGACCCGGTGAGGGCGGGGTGATGCGGCCGCCGGCTCCAGGCTGAAATCAGTGGCCGCCTTCGGAGGCGCCGAACATGGTCTTGGCGTAATTGATGCCGATGCCGTAGGCGCCGCCCCACTTGCGGGCGATGCCGGTGGTGCTGTCGTAGGTCTCGGTGCGCGCCCAGTCGCGCTGCAGTTCGAGCAGGTACTGGAGCGAGGTCATCGGCACCGCGCCGAGCTGGATCATGCGCTCCACCGCGCGCTCGTGCGCCTCGGTCGAGATGTCGCCGCAGGCGTCGGTGATGACGTAGGCCTCGAAGCCCTGGTCGATCGCCGAGGCGACCGGGCCGACGATGCAGACCGAGGTCCACAGCCCGGCGAAGACGATGCGGGGCTTGCCGATGCGGTTGATCTCCTCGATCACGGCGGCATCTTCCCAGGTGTTCATGCTGGTGCGGTCGAGCATGGGCTGGCCTTCGAAGGCCTCGGTGATCTCGTCGAACATCGGGCCGGAAAAGCTCTTTTCGGCGACGGTGGTGAGGATGGTGGGCACGTCGAACGACTTGGCCCCGCGCGACACCAGCGCGGCGTTGTTGCGCAGCAGTTCGGCGGAGATCGACTTGGTGGCGAAGGCCATCTGCGACTGGAAGTCGATCAGGACCAGCGCATGGTTGTCGGGCGAGATCAGCGACTTGCCGGGGGTCGCGGTGGCAGTCGGGGTGGCGGTGGCGGTCATCTCGAAGTCTCCTCCTGAAAGGGCGTCCTTGCCCGGTGAGGGTGTTGTCGCGCCATTTTCCTGTTCCAGAAAGACGGATAAAATGGTGCGATAAATTCGAAAAACTGGAACATTCTTTGTCGAGTCGCGAGCGACCAGGGCAAGCCCCACGCTCGCGGCGAATGCCATGTGCCACCGACGCGGTTAGTCGCGATATCAACCCTAAGTATGCCCTACAGGGCATGAGCCCCTTCGCCTGTGCCCGCCCGGCGGCAAATCTTCCGCCGCGTTAACCATTTGTACTAACCCCGCGCCTAAGTATTCTCGCCGGGGTTTGGGGGCATGGGATGCCTATACGATCGATTCGGTTATTGCTGTCGCTGCTGCTGGCAGCCCTGGCGTGGCCCACGGCCGCTCAGGCGGATGTCGTCCGCCTGCGATCCGACGTCTGCTACGCGACCGCCCCGGCGGGCCTTCCGGCCGAAGCCGAGACAGTCTCCGCGCTGGCGTTCGGCTGTGCGGCGGTTCCCGGCTACGCCTCCTATCGCGACGGGTGGGTCTGGCTGAAGCTGCGCCACCCCGGTGCGCTCGCGGACATGCCCGCCGGCTGGCGGCTGCTCGTCGACCAGACCCGGTTCCACAGCATGGCCGTGCTGGTGGTGGCCCGCGATGGCCGCGTCCAGCGCCTCACCGTGCCGCGCGACCGCGTCGGCGACCACTGGGCTCCGGGCGGTATGCTGCGCTTCCTCGTGGAGCGCCCGGGCGCGCAAGTCGGCGCCGTCTACGTCGGCTTCCACCACATCGACGACCTGTCGCTCATGCGCAAGCTGACCGCCGCCACTCCCGAGGCGGCGACCCGGCTCGACGGCCGGTGGCTCGCGCTGATGGGCATCTTCGCGGGCGCCATCCTTTCCGCCTTTGCCTACAACCTGCTGATCTACACCGGCCAGCGCCTCGTCTTCCAGCGCTGGTATCTCGTCTGGTCCACGCTGGCGCTGGGCTATGGCTTCACCTGGACCAACATCGCCGCCTTCGCGCTGCCGGGGCTGGTCGGGCCGCAGGCGGTGGCGATGGACTACCTGCTGGTGGCCGGGCTGATCGCGGCGGGCAACATGTTCTTCATCTCGGTGATCGAGGAGGGCGTCCTGCCCCGCTGGCTCGCCCGGGCCGGAGCGGCCTGCGCGGTGCTCAACGTGGCCGTGGGGATCGCGGCCTGGGGCAACTGGTTCGCCAGCCCGCTGCTGGTGGACCGGGTGCTCAACCTCGTCTTCGTCATGAGCGCGCTCTGCGTCGGCACCGGAGTCGTCCTCGCGATCCGCGCCCGCAGCCGCGTGGTGTGGTTCTACCTCGCCGGCTGGACCCCGGTGCTCGCCGTCTTCGCGCTGCGCGTGGGCCGCAACTTCGGCCTGCTGGTGCAGGACGATACCGTCGACATGGGCACCTTCGCCGCGCTCGCCTTCGAATCGGTGGCGCTCTCGCTCGCCATCGCCGACCGCTTCCGCCTCCTGCGCGCCGAGCGCGACGCCGCCGAGCAGGCGCGCAAGGTGGTGGCGGTGGAAAGCGAGACCTTCCGCCGCGCCGCCCAGACCGACTTCCTGACCGGCCTCGGCAACCGCGCCGCCTTCCAGACCGCCCTGCGCGGCCTGTGCGACGCGAAGCCCCCCGCGCCGTTCATGCTGCTGCTGATCGACGTCGACCACCTCAAGGACATCAACGACCGCCTCGGCCACGACGGCGGCGACATGCTGCTCGAGAACGTCGGGCGCGGCCTTGTCGAGGCGAGTCGCGGCACGGCGCAGGTCTCGCGCATCGGCGGCGACGAGTTCGCCATCCTGCTGCCCGGCGGCGCGGCCGAGCAGCAATGCCTGCAGCGCGCGCTCGAAAGCCTGCAGGGCACCACGCTGACGCATGGCGGCCGCTCGTGGGCGCTGTCGATGAGCATCGGTTCGGCGCGCTTCCCCGAGGATGCCGAAAGCGCCGAAGTGCTCGTCAAGAACGCCGACCTCGCGCTGTACCAGGCGAAGCAGACCGGCCGGCGGCGGCTCCACGCCTATTCGCCGCCGCTGCGCGCGCGGCTCGACCGGCGGCAGATCTTCAGCGAGGAGGCGCGCGAGGGCCTGGAGCGCGGCGAGTTCTCGCTCCACTACCAGCCCATCGTCGATCTCGCCACCGGCCTGCCCGGTTCCTACGAGGCGCTGCTGCGCTGGGGGCACCCCGTCCACGGGACGCTGACGCCCGCCACCTTCGGCGACATGCTCAACGAGGGCAAGGCGGGGCATTCGGTGCAGCAGCACGTGCTGAACCAGGCGCTGGCGGCGCTGCGCGACCATCCCGAGCGCCTGCCGCGCCTTTCGGTCAACCTCACCGCCGCGCAGCTCGACAGCTCGCACGCCGCGGCCCGCCTGCTCGCCCGCATCCGCGACAACGGCATCGCGCCCGAGCGGCTGTGCATCGAGGTGACGGAGGACTTCGTGCTCGACCGCGCGATCGACGAGACCGCCAAGGCGCTCGGCCTGCTGCATGACGCGGGGGTGAGCGTGGCGCTGGACGATTTCGGCACCGGCTATGCCTCGCTGATCCACCTCAAGCACCTGCCGTTCGACATCCTCAAGATAGACCGTTCGTTCACGCTCGGCCTGTTCGAGGATGACGGCCAGAGCGAGGAGATCATCCGCGCGATCATCGGCCTCAGCCAGGGCCTGCGCAAGCAGGTGGTCGCCGAGGGCGTCGAGACCCCCCGCCAGCGCCAGCGCCTCGCCGAGATGGGCTGCGAGCTGGGACAGGGGTTCCTGTTCGCCCGCCCGGCCCCGATCGAGGCTGTCCCGAGCCTCTTCGCAAGCCCCCAAGCCCACCCTTTCGCGGCCTGACAAAAAACCCGCGAAAGGCGATTGCGTCCAACCCCTCCGCCATGTAAATGGCCCGCCTGCCCGCAAGGCACGCCGCTTTAGCTCAGTTGGTAGAGCACATCATTCGTAATGATGGGGTCACAGGTTCGAATCCTGTAAGCGGCACCACCTTCCCTCATCGCTGAACGCCGCGTTCGCGCCAGCCCATCCATTGGCGGAGGGCGGGCGAGAGGCGCTTGGTCGTCGCTTCTGCGGCGACGGCGAGGGCCAGTGAGAGGCCGAACAGCGGCATCGCCAGCGCCAGCAGCAGGACCAGCGCCACCAGCGCCCAGGAATGGCGCAGCGGCGCGAGGGTTGCGGGGGCGCCGAGCGTGGCGCCGGGGCGTCGGCGCCACCACAGCACCACGCTAGACAGGCAGAGGAGGACGAGCCCCAGCAGCACCGCGAGGTTGAGCAACTGGTTCGCAAGGCCCGCCCAGGCGCCTTCGTGGATGGCGACGCCGTAGCCGACGGCACGGTCGATCCAGTGGCGGTCGGCGAAGCGCTGGATGCCCACGAGGGAGCCGTCGGCGGCGATCTCTGCGCTGTCGCGGCGGGGGCGGTCGTCGGCCTGGCTGCGCACCTGCCACGGGGCGCCGTGCCCGGTCGGCGGGCTGACCTCGACCGGGCCGGCGAAACCGAGGGTCCCGGCCCTGGCGACCGCCGCGTCCAGCACGGCGGGGGCGGGCGCCATGTGGCTCATCGTCATGCCGTGGTGCTCGGCGTGCTCGGACATCATCGCGCGCATCGCCGCGTCGGCGCGGGCGCGATAGGCGGCTTCGGTGGCGGAGCCGGCGGACCAGTCCTGAGGGCCGGCGGCGGTGCCGGTCAGGCTGCGGACTTCACGGAAGTAGGCACCCCAGGCATTGGCCCAGGGCAGGCCCGAGGCGACCAGGAACAGCGCGCCCAGCGTGATCCACAAGCCGGTGACGGCGTGGATGTCGCGCCAGAACAGCGCCCGGCCCCGGCGCAGGCGGGGGTAGAGCACCCCGGCAAGGCGCGCGGCGCCGCGCGGCCACCACAGGAACAGGCCCGTCAGCAGCATGACGATCGTCCAGCACGCCGCCGCCTCGACCAGCGCGGAGCCCCATTTCCCGGCGAGAAGCTCGCCGTGGAGACGGAACACCACGCGCATCAGCCGGTCCTCCTCGGGCACGGCGTGGAGCACGGCGCCGGTCTGCGGATGGACCCAGACGCGCACGTCGCGCGCGCCCTTGCCGACGAGGACCTGCACGGCATCGGCGGGGCTCTCCGGCAGGACGTACTTGTGGAGCACCGATCCGGGCACCGCCGCCACCGC
>DATKFS010000030.1:0-4119 GCA_035511275.1 Novosphingobium sp. | reverse complement strand
GCGATGCCCTTTCCGGCCCGCGCATCCCCTCTTCATGACGAAGGAGTAGAATGATGGGCCGTCTCGAAGGCAAGATCACCCTGGTGACCGGCGCGGGCAACGCGCGCGGGCTGGGCGCCGCCACCGCGCAGCGCTTCGCCGAGGAAGGGGCCTTCGTCTACGTCACCGACCTCGACCTCGGCGGCGCGCAGGGCGTGGCGGAGGCTATCCGCGCGGCGGGCGGCCAGGCCGAGGCGCTGGCGCAGGACGTGGCCAGCGAAGCCTCGTGGGACGAGGTGATGGCCGCGATCGAGGCGGGCCACGGCAGGCTCGACGTGCTGGTGAACAACGCCGGCATCGCGATCCTGAAACCGCTGGAGCAACTCACCGCCGCCGACTGGGAAAAGCAGAACAAGGTCAACCTCGACAGCGTGTTCTACGGCACCCAGCGCGCCGTCGCGCTGATGCGCAAGGTGGGCGAGGGCGGCTCGATCGTGAACCTCTCCTCGATCGCGGGCCTTGTCGGGGTGACGATGTGCGGCGCCTACGCGGCGGCCAAGGGCGGCGTGCGCCTGTTCTCCAAGGTGGTGGCGATGGAATGCGCGGCCGAGCAGATCCGCTGCAACTCGGTCCACCCCGGCATGATCGAGACTGCGATGCAGGACGTTGCCCGCAACGACAATCCGGAAGGGTTCAAGCAGATCGTCGGCGGCATCCCGATGAAGCGCATGGGCTCCCCGCTCGACATCGCCAACATGAACCTGTTCCTCGCCAGCGACGAGGCGAACTACATCACCGGCTGTGAATTCGTGGTCGACGGCGGCGTCACCGCGATGTGACCTGCCGGGGCACGTGAGAACGAAGCCGCCCGATGTTCCAAGCCGCACGGTCCCGCCCGCGCCCCCGATCGACTAGACCGGGGGCGTGAGGCGGGATCGCCGCGTCGGGAGACCATCGTGCAGGACCGTGCCTCGCAGCCAAGCCCCTTTCCCCTGCCCGTCACCGTCGAGGGGGTGACGACAGGCTGGCTCAACGCAGCACTGCGCACCCGCGCTCCGGGGATCACCATCCGGGGCAGCGAGGTGGTCGACACGGTGTTCTCCACCTGCAGCAAGATCCGCCTCAGGCTCGACCGCGACGAGGCGGCCCGGGCGGCGGGCATCCCCGAACTGGTCATCGTCAAGGGTGGGTTCGAGGAGCACGGGCGCCTCTACGACCACATGCACGAGCGCGAGGTGCGCGGCTATCGCGACGTCTACCCGCACGTCCCGCTGCCGCATCCCGCCTGCTACTTCGCGGACTTCGACCCCGAGGCGCGACAGGGGATCGTCATCATGGAGGACCTCGTCGCCCGGGGCGTCGAGTTCTGCCACGCCACCCGCCCGCAGACCCGCGAGCAGGTCGCCCGCCGCCTTTCCGCGCTGGCCCGGTTCCATGCCGCGACCTGGGGGAGCGCGGAACTCCAGCCCGGCGGGCGCTGGCACGATCTCGTCGAGTTCTTCGAGGTCATGCAGGGCTTCTTCGACGACAAGACCTCGCCCGCGAACTGGGCGCGGTTCATGGCCATGCCGCGCGGCGCCGCCACCTCGCGGCTGTTCCAGGACCGGGACTGGCTGGTCGGCGCATGGGCGGCCCTGCGCGCCTTCTCCGACGGCCTGCCGCACTGCGTGCTCCACGGCGACATCCACCTCGGCAACCTCTACATCGAGGCGGACGGCACGCCCGGGTTCCTCGACACGCTGGCGAGCCGGGGGCCGGCGATGCTGGAGGTGGCCTACCACGTCTGCGGCGCGCTCGACGTCGCCGACAGGGCAAGGTGGGAGGGCGAACTGGTGCGCCACTACCTTGCCGAGCTGGGGGCGGCTGGCGCGGCGGCTCCCGGTCTGGAGGAGGCGATGCGGCAGTACGCGGTGTTCCAGCTCTACGGCTACTTCATCTGGACCACCACCGAGTCCCACTATCAGGCCGAGGCGGTGAACACCGTCAACGCCATGCGCGCGACGCTGGCGATGCTGGATCACGATACCCGGGGCGCGATCGCGGAACTGGGCGTCGGATGAGGCCCGCGCCGGGTCAGGCGCCATGCCCCAGGATGATGAACCCGAAGACGACGAACATCACCATGGCAAGGCCCGTCGCGAAGAGCGCTTGCCCAAGCCCTGCGAGCAGGGAAACCTTCAGCTTGCGCGAGAACCAGAGCGTCTGCACTCCCAGGTACCACGCGAGCGCGAACAGCAGGATGCCCGCGCCGATCGTGCGGTGGGTCGGCGATGCGGCGCTCAGCACGAGGGTGCCCATGCCGGTCATCAGCGCGAAGGGCGCCGCCGCGAAGCATTGCCCGTAGAACGGCCGCCGCAGGTTGGAGTGGGTAAGGCGGATCTTCTGGCGGCGCAGCAGGCGCACCGCCATCATCAGCGTGAACAGGCTGAACAACACCAGCCGAAGCGCCAGCAGCGCCAGATCCGAATCCACCAGCGCCGCAAGGCCACGGCGGTCCGCCAGCAGGGGATTCTGCCCGGCAACGGCAATCTCGATCCCGTGCGAGATCAGCAGGGTGAGGAACAGGAACAGCGGCGGGCGGATCGCATCGTCGTACTGGTCGGCGGGCCGGTCCGAGACCTCGCGGTCGGCGTAGGACATCATCTGCAATGGCCGGACCAGCGCTCGCCACAGCGTCATCGGGTAGAACACGAGCCAGCACATGACGGTATAGAGCACTTCGTCGAGTGACTCGATGATCTTCATGAAATCCATGGCGGCAGCGTTCACCGGATCGCCGGCATTGTCGAGCGCCGGTGGACGCGTCGCCTCAGATCGGCTGGATCTCCGGCGTCTCGTGGATTTCGAGGATTTCGAACACGTTGCCGAAGAAGTCCCGGCAGTAGGTGCCCGCGTAGCCGTGCTTGACGCCGTGTTCGTCCACCGTGATCGCCTCCATCGCGGGCGGGGCGTGGACCGGCAGCCCGGCAGCGACGATGCGCTCGTGGACGGCGGCGACGTCCTCCACCTGCAGCGCCATATGGGTATAGCCGTATTCGTTGACGCCCCGGCGCGGGTCCTGCGGCGCCTGCCGGGGGGCGTCGTAGCGGAACACCTCGATCTGGACATTGCCGAGGCGGCAGAAGAACTGCTCCGCGGCGCTGCCTTCCAGCCCGACGACCGCGTCGATGAAGGGATTGTCCGCCCATTTCAGCGGCGGCACGTCCTCCACCGCGCCGAGCACGTCGAGGTAGAATTCGCGCGCCTTGCCAAGGTCGGGCACAGAGACGCCGATATGGTGGACGCCGATGACGCCGGGGAGGCGGTGGGACATGGAAATGCTCCTTCTGATCGTCGTCGTCCCGGACTTGATCCGGGACCGCTGGCCGGGCCGCGCCCCACTTCCGGCCGGGCAGCGGCTGGAAGTGGGCGGCCTATCGCCTCAAGAGTACCCAGCGGTCCCCGCCTGCGCGGGGACGACGGAATGCCGGCGGTTCTACGCCGAAGCCTCGGCGGTCGCCTCCGCGCCGACGTTGCGCTGTGCCGCGTGGCGACCGGCGAGATAGCCGAACACCATGCCGGGGCCGAGCGTGCCGCCGCCGCCGCCATAAGTCATGCCCATCATCGAGCCCATGGCATTGCCCGCCGCGTAGAGCCCGCCGATCGGCGCGCCGTCCACGTCGAGGACGCGGCCCAGCGTGTCGGTCTTCGGTCCGCCCTTGGTGCCGAGCGCGCCGGACTTCACCTCTGCGGCGTACCAGGGGCCGCCTTCCAGCTTGCCGAGCGTGGCCTCCTTGCGGCCCTTGTGCTCCGGGTCGCCCCAGTAGAGGTCGTAATAGCTGTCGCCCCGGCCGAAGTCCTCATCCTTGCCGTTCTCGACCATCTCGTTCCAGCGCTCGACGGTCGCTTCCAGCGCGCCGTCCGGGATGCCGAGCTTGGCGGAGAGTTCGTCCAGCGTGTCGCCGCGCGCGATCCAGTCGGCAGGCTCCTTCTTGTGCTCGCCATCGCCGACGCCGATGAGCTGCGTGTCGAGAAAGCCCCACTTGTCGTAGAAGCTCTGGTTGAACAGGCACCACGCCGGGAGGTTGGCCCAGGAACAGGAATTGAGGTCCTGGACGTGGAACGCGGCGCCGAAGGCGTTGTAGTTCGCCGCCTCGTTGG
>DATKFS010000029.1:0-2305 GCA_035511275.1 Novosphingobium sp. | reverse complement strand
GCTGTAGTCGGAAGCGGTCATTTGCGAGGGAGAACGACGTTGAGCAACTGGTTCATTACAGGCGTTAGCACCGGGCTGGGCAGGGCGATCGCGCAGGCGGCGCTGGCTGCGGGCGACACGGTCGTCGGCACGGTGCGCAAGGCCGAGGCCGTCGCCGCGTTCGAGGCGCTGGGCGACAAGGCCATCGCCATGGTGCTCGACGTCACCGACCCCGCCGCCGTCAAGGCCGTCGTCGATGCCGCCGAGGAGCGCACCGGAGGGCTCGACTTCGTCGTCAACAACGCCGGGCTCGGTTACACCGGCGCGGTCGAGGAGACGCCGATCACGGACGCCAAGGCGCTGTTCGACGTCAACGTCTGGGGTGCGCTGGCGGTCATCCAGGCGGCGCTGCCGCATCTGCGCGCGCGCAAGTCCGGGCACATCGTCAACATCGGCTCGATCAGCGGCATGGCCTGCTGGAACGGCACCGCGATCTACGGCGCCACCAAGTTCGCGCTCGACTGCATCGGCCGCACGCTGGCGCAGGAAGTGAACCCGCTCGGCATCAAGGTGACCAACGTCGCGCCGGGCGGAATGCGCACCGAGTTCGCCGCCTCGCGCCTGCTGGGGGCGGAACCGACGATTTCGGACTACGCCGAGACCGCCCACACCGCCCGCGCCGTTCTCACCGGTCACCACGGCGAGGAGCCGAGCGATCCGGCCAAGACCGCGCAGGCGATCCTGACCGCCGTTACCTCGCCCGAGCCGCCGCTGGTGCTGCTGCTGGGCAACGACGCGCTGGGCTATGCAACGCGCGAGTTCGCCATGTTGGGCGGGCAGTTCGAGACGTGGAAGCACCTGACGACGAGCGTGGCCGCGGAGTAGCACGACCTGCCATTCCTCCCCGAGTTCGCTCGGGGAGGCATCAGGAAGAAAACAGGCTCTTCCTGATCACCGCGTGGACGCCCCAGTTGCCGTTGGCGACCTGGCTGATCCCGAAATCCACGCCTACCGACAGCAGCGAGATCGCCTCGTCTTCCGTCAGGTCGCGGATGGTCATCAGGAAGCGGCGGGCCTTGCGGAAGGCGTCGCGCATGGCGAGGTCGATCGAGCTTTGCTTGTAGACCTCGCTTTGTGCGCTGGCGCCCAGTTCCTTGAGATATTCCGGGTGCGAGAAGCCCAGGATCACCCATTCGTCGGGGGTCTCGATCATCGGATAGTCGATGTCGCGGATGTATTTCCGGCTGGTCTTGGCGGGGTGGAGCACGACCTGGATCACCGCCGTCATCGAGCATTCGATGGCCGTCCCGCACAGTTCGCTGTCGCCCTGGCTGGCGTGGGGGTCGCCCATCGAGAGCAGGCCGCCGGGCACGCCCACGGGCAGGAAACAACTTGCCCCCTTGCCGAGCCGCCAGTTGTCGATGTTGCCGCCGAAGTTGGCGGGCGGCACCGAATCGATCAGCTCCGAATGCGCCGGCGCCAGCGCGATGACGCCGAAGTGCGGGCGCACCGGGATCGTCACGTCGCGCAGGACGTCGAAGTTGCGGGTGATGGTCTCGGGATCGACGGGGACGCCGGGGTAGTCGTAGCGCTCGTGCACCACGCCCGAAGGGTCGGTCTGCGGCGTCCAGCGATAGGAATAGACCGCCTGCGCGGTTGCGCGGCCGGGCTCGTCGTCCATCTCGTAGATGGTCACGACCTCGCGGCCCTTGGGCTCGGTCAGCAGGTCGTTGTAGTGGAAGCCCCAGTAGGCGGCGACATTGCTGCCGAAGGCGCGGCCCGCGAAGCGCGGGTTCTGGCTGGGGCGCGTCTCCATGTCGAGGATGCGGACTTCGATGACGTCGCCCGGGCGCGCGCCCTCGATGGCGATGGGGCCGGTGCAGATGTGGACGCCGAAGCCCTCGCCGGGGCCGCGGCCGAGGGCGGAGGCGTCGAAAGGCCCGGCGCCGCGGCGCTCGACCGCCTTGCCCTCGGCGGTCCAGTGGAACACCGCCTCGGCGCCGGCATCGCCTTCGATCATGCGTTCGGCATCGTCGTTGGCGTGGTGGGTGAGCGTCTCGATCGTCACGTAGTCGCCCGAGCGGATCTCCAGCGCCGGGGTGAGCGAGCGGCTGAAGTAGCCCCAGTGGATCGTGTCGGGCCGCGCGGGCAAGAAATGGTGGCGCCGGGTGCGCGCGGCGTCGTCGAGCGCGGGCAGGGTTTCGCGCCCCGGCAGCACGCCTTCGAGGACGCTGGCGGGCTCGCGGTTTTCGAGCCTGACGTCGCGCGCCTTCTCGGGCCGACCGCGCCGGGGGGCTTCGGCCGAAGTGCCCACGCTTTCGGGCGA
>DATKFS010000028.1:0-17655 GCA_035511275.1 Novosphingobium sp. | reverse complement strand
TGACGCGGGTGTCGTTGCGGGGGCCGATCACCGCGCTCCCGGCGCATTCGTAGCCGGAGACGGCAAGCGTCCAGCTCGGCGTGCAGCCATAGTCCCCGCTCGCCCCCGCCGCCTGCGGCCACGCCGCCAGCGCCGCAAGCGCGCATCCCGCCAGTGCCAGTCGCTTCATCGCACCCTCCGGTCCAGGGCATCAGTGTTTCGACCTAGGCGCGCGATTGCAAGGGGGAACGCCATTTCAATCTTCCCCGTCGCAAAGCGATGGCGAGGTGGCAGCCCGCAGGGCTGACGGAGGGGCCGACACCCCCTCCACCATTCCTTCGGAACAGGGAGGATTCAACGAAAAAGGGCCGCGCCTTGCGGCGCGACCCCTGTTTCGTTGAACCGAGAAGGCTCCGGAACCGATCAGTCTTCCTTGAGGAAGGCCGGCAGGTGATCCGGGTTGCCGCCTTCGCCGCCGCCGTCACGGCGCGGACCACGGTCGCCGCGCGGGCCGCGATCGCGACCGCCGCCGCCGTCACGACGCGGGCCACGACGGTCGCCGCCGCGATCGCCGCCACCACGCGGGCCACGGTCACCGCCTTCACGCGGTTCGCGGGGCGGACGGGTGTCCTCCAGCTCGGCGCCGGTGTCCTGGTCGACGACGCGCATCGACAGGCGGACCTTGCCGCGCTGGTCGATCTCGAGGACCTTGACGTAGACTTCCTGGCCTTCCTTGACGACGTCGGTGGGCTTTTCCACGCGCTCGTTCTTCATTTCGGAGACGTGGACGAGACCGTCCTTGCCGCCCATGAAGTTCACGAAGGCGCCGAAGTCGACGATGTTGACGACCTTGCCCTTGTAGACCTTGCCGACTTCCGCTTCCTCGACGATGCCGAGGATCCACTTCTTGGCGGCCTCGATCTGCGCGATGTCGGACGAGCTGATCTTGATCACGCCCTCGTCGTCGATGTCGACCTTGGCGCCGGTCTCGGCGACGATCTCGCGGATGACCTTGCCGCCCGTGCCGATGACGTCGCGGATCTTCGACTTGTCGATCTGGATCGTCTCGATGCGCGGGGCATGCGCCGAGAGTTCGGTGCGCGACGAGCCGAGCGCCTTGGTCATCTCACCCAGGATGTGCGCGCGGCCGGCCTTGGCCTGCTCGAGCGCCTTGGCCATGATCTCGCGCGTGATGCCCGCGATCTTGATGTCCATCTGCATCGTGGTGATGCCCGCTTCGGTGCCCGCGACCTTGAAGTCCATGTCGCCGAGGTGATCCTCGTCGCCCAGGATGTCGGACAGGACGGCGAAGTCCTTGCCTTCCAGGATCAGGCCCATGGCGATGCCCGAGACCGGGCGGACCAGCGGCACGCCCGCGTCCATCATCGAGAGCGAACCGCCGCAGACGGTGGCCATCGAGGACGAACCGTTCGACTCGGTGATGTCCGAGAGAACGCGGATCGTGTAGGGGAAGTCCTCCTTGGCGGGCAGGACCGGGTGCAGCGCGCGCCATGCCAGCTTGCCGTGGCCGACTTCGCGGCGGCCCGGGGCGCCGAAGCGGCCCACTTCACCGACCGAGTAGGGCGGGAAGTTGTAGTGCAGCATGAACGACGAGTACGACAGGCCCTCGAGGCCGTCGATCATCTGCTCGGCGTCCTTGGTGCCGAGCGTGGTGGTGCAGATCGCCTGCGTTTCACCACGGGTGAACAGCGAGGAACCGTGCGTGCGCGGCAGGAAGCCGACGATCGCCTCGATCGGGCGGACCTGCTCCAGCGTGCGGCCGTCGATGCGCTTGCCGTCCTTGAGGATGGCGGTGCGAACGATTTCCGCTTCCAGCTTCTTCATGGTCTTGATGGCGACCATCTGCGTCTGCGGGGTCTCGCCCGAGAAGGCTTCCTTGGCCTTGGCGCGCGCGGCGTTCAGCGCGTTCGAGCGGGCCGACTTGTCGGTCAGCTTGTAGGCGGCGGTGACGTCCTTGCCGACGGCCTTCTTGAGCTTCGCCTTGATGTCGGCGGTGTTGTCCGACAGGTCGACGTCCCAGGGGTCCTTGGCGGCCTTTTCAGCCAGGTCGATGATGAGGTTCACGACCTTCTTGATCTCGTCGTGCGCGAACACGACGGCGCCGAGCATTTCCTCTTCGGTCAGCTCCTTGGCTTCCGATTCCACCATCATCACGGCATCGCCGGTGGCGGCGACGACGAGGTCGAGGCGGCCGTCGGCGAGCGCGGCGGTCTGCTTCGGGTTCAGCGTGTACTCGCCGTCGACGAAGCCGACGCGGGCGGCGCCGATCGGGCCCATGAAGGGAACGCCCGAGATGGTCAGCGCGGCCGAAGCGGCGATCATCGCGACGATGTCGGCCTCGGTTTCGCCGTCAAAGCTCAGGACCTGGGCGATGACGTTGATTTCGTTGTAGAAACCTTCAGGGAACAGCGGGCGGACCGGACGGTCGATCAGGCGGCTGGTCAGCGTTTCCTTTTCGGTCGCACCGCGCTCGCGCTTGAAGAAGCCGCCGGGGATGCGGCCCGCGGAGGAGAACTTTTCCTGGTAGTGCACGGTCAGCGGGAAGAAGTCCTGGCCTTCCTTCACCGACTTGGCGGCGGTCACCGCGCAGAGCACCACGGTCTCGCCGTAGGTGGCGAGGACGGCGCCATCGGCCTGACGGGCGATGCGGCCGGTTTCCAGGGTGAGGGTCTTGCCGCCCCACTCCATGCTTACGGTCTTGACGTCGAACATATGATTTTCCTCGACCCGCCGGCCCTATTGCCATGCGGGGCTTACTGCCGGGGATACCGTCCCGGTCCGGTGCGGGGCTTTTTCGTCGCCCCTGGGCTTCCTGCGCCGAATTGCGAGGATACCCGGTATTCGTTCGGCCCATTACCATGGGGCGGGCCGCAGATGCAAAACGGCCCGCCGAAGCGGGCCGTCACTCGAGCTTACTTGCGCAGGCCGAGCTTCTGGATGAGCGAGTTGTAGCGCGCCACATCCTTCTTCTTCAGATAGTCCAGCAGCGAGCGGCGCTTGTTGACCATGGCCAGCAGACCGCGACGCGAGTGGTTATCCTTGTGGTGAGCCTTGAAGTGCTCGGTCAGGTTCTTGATGCGCTCGGTGAGGATCGCGACCTGGACTTCCGGGCTGCCCGTGTCGCCAGCGACGCGAGCGTTGTCCGTGATGATGTCCTGCTTCTTTTCAGCGGTAACCGACATTTCATTTACTCCGCGACATCGGATAGGTTGAACCCCCTGACGACGCGGACCTCGTGGTCCGAAAGCTCCACCAGCGCGACGGGCGTGATACCCAGCCTTGCCCAGTAGAGCCCGTCTTCATGGGGCATTCCGGTAAGAACGCGGCCCTGTCGGACCGCCCCTGCCTGCTCCGGGTCGAGGTCGATGGCCGGGATGTCGTCCAGCCCCGCCTCCAGCGGCAAGAGTATCTGCTCAAGAGGCGCGCCCTTACCCACATCGTTCAATTTGTCCAGCGAAATCGCCCGGGACAGGTCGAACGGCCCCGCCTGCACGCGGCGCAGCATGGTGACGGTGCCGCACGAGCCCAGCGCCTGCGCGATGTCCCGCGCGAGGGAGCGGATGTAGGTGCCCTTGGAGACTTTGGCGAGGAAGGTGATCTCATCCTCCCCCACCGGGGGAGCGGGACCGTCCGCAGGATGGTTGAGGGGCGCTACCGGTTCACGGGAGGGTCCGTCCGGCGGCGCGTACCCCTCCACCGCGCCTTGCATGGCCCCCCTCCCCGGTTCGGGGAGGATCTGCAGCGCATGGATGGTCACGGCGCGCGACTTCAGTTCCACCTCCACGCCCTGCCGCGCCAGGTCGTAGGCGCGTTCGCCGTCCACCTTCAGCGCCGAGTAGGCGGGCGGCACCTGCTCGATCGGCCCGGTGAAGCGCGGCAGCATCGCCTCCACTTCGGCCAGGGTCGGCCGGACCTCGCTGGTGGCGATGACCTTGCCCTCCAGATCAAGCGTGTCGGTCTCCTCGCCGAAGCGGACGGTGAAGAGATAGGCCTTGGTGGCGTCGAGCATCCGCCCGGCCAGCTTGGTCGCCTCGCCGATGGCGATCGGCAGGACGCCGGTGGCCAGCGGGTCGAGCGTGCCGCCATGGCCCACCTTCACCTTCTTGCCGAAGCCCGCCTCGCGCAAGTTGCGCTTGACCGCCGCCACCGCCTGGGTCGAGCCGAGGCCGAGCGGCTTGTCGAGGATGATCCAGCCGTGCGGCATCACGCGTGTTCCCCCGGTCCGTGTTCCCTCGGCCCCAGCTCTTTCGGCCCGTGCTCGTTCGGCCAGGCGAGGCGGCGCGCATGTTCGGCGACGGCGCTGGGCCACAGGACGCAGAGCGCATCGAAATTCTCGCGGTCGCCCGCGTAGAGCGCGCGGGTGGCCTCCTCGTAGCCGGGCCGGTCGCCGGCCATCACGGTGAGGAAGCGGCAGGCGGCATCGAGGCACTCGCGCTCGCTGCGCCCGGCGCGCATGGCGGCCTCCACCAGCTTGCGCAAGGTGACCGAAGCGCCGCCGCCCTGCGCGGAAAGCCATTCCCAGTGGCGCGGCAGCAACGTCACCTCGCGCGCCTCGACGCCGAGCGAGGGGCGGCCGCGCGGGCGCGGTGCGGCGGGCTCGGCGAGTTCGAGGTCGACCTGGCGCCCGGTGTCGTCGTCGAAGGCGAGCAGGTCGCTGCTGCGCGCCACGGGGCCCAGTTCGCGCAGGGCCGGGGCCAGATCCCCCGGCGCCCCGCGCGCGATCACCTCGTCCTTGTAGAAAACCGTCACCGCCATGGCATGTCCTTTCGGCCGCGACCCTACATTTACCCGGGCTAAATTGTCAATACGTCCGGGTGAAAATCGGCAAGACCCGCGATTTTCCTACACCGCCGCCCGCTGCTACATTCGCGCAGGTTCTTTCACATCGGCGATCCCGCACCCGCCCCGGCCCCTCCAACAAGGCGCCTCGCGCATGTACTTCATCAACAAGCTACCTTCCCAACGCCTCGCTGAAGTGGCGGCGGCACAGCGCGACGTAGCGGTCGTTGCCGCCGATCTCGGTCTGCGCGCCCTCGCTGACCGCCTTGCCCGCCTCGTCGACGCGCAGGTTCATCGACGCCTTGCGGCCGCAGTGACACACCGCCTTCAGCTCGACGAGACTGTCGGCAATGCCCAGCAACACCGCCGCGCCGGGGAACAGCGCGCCCCGGAAGTCGGTCCGCAGGCCGTAGCAGAGCACCGGAATGTCCGCCTTGTCGGCCAGGTCGGCGCACTGCCAGACTTGCGCCGGCGTCAGGAACTGCGCCTCGTCCACCATCACGCAGGACAGCGGCTCGACGGCATGGGCCGCGAGCACTTCCTCCAGCAGGCCGGTATCGGGCCCGAAGCGGTTGGCGGCAGCATGAAGGCCGATGCGACTCTCGATCGCGTGGCCGACGCCGAGGTCCGCGCTGCGATCGTCGATCGCGGCGGTCCACAGCATCGTGCGCATCCCCCGCTCGCGGTAGTTGAAGTCCGCCTGCAGCAGCGTCGTCGATTTGCCGGCGTTCATGCTGGCATAGTAGAAATAGAGCTTGGCCATCCGCGCTGGGGATAACACCACACGGGGGCCCGCGCACAGCCCCGCACGGGCTTCTCCCCGGCTCGATTCCCCTTAACACTCGTCGGCGGACAAAGGGAAAAGCGGATGAGGCGGGACCGGGCATGAACAGAACGATCGCCGCGCTGGCGGGCTTCGCGCTGCCCGCCCTGACGGCCGCCTACGTCGCGCTGGCTCCGCTGGGCGGATCGTTCGCCCCGCTCGACCTGGCGGCGGAGCGGCTGATCGGCGGCCACGACCGCGGCGGCACCGTCATCGCCCTGTTGGGCATGGGCATCGTGGTCGGCCTGCTGACCGCGCTGCTCGCCACGAGAATGCCCCCGCCGCCCCGTCCGGCCATGGACCTCTACGAAGAGGAACCCGAACCCGCCCCGGCGCCCGAAGCCTTCCCCGAGGCCCTGACCGACCCGCGCATCGCGGGCCTGCGCCGCCGCGCCCTCCCCGACGAAGCGCCGATGGCAGCCGATCCCGGCGCGACCCCGTCGCCGGTGATCCTGGTACGCAAGCCCCGCCGACGTGAGCGCGACTGGTTCTCGGACCGCAGCTGGCTCGGCGGCCTGCCCCGGCTGGGACCCGCCCCCTGGCCACGCGACCGGAACGGCGTTCCGCTGCCTTTCGCCGCGCAGATAGACCTCGCCGAACTGTCGCTCGCCGCACCCGATGCCGCGCTGCCGACCACCGGCTCGCTGGCCTTCTTCCTCGGCACCGGCGCCGTCGTCGCCGTCCCCGATGGCGCGCACGACTTCACCGACCCGCCAGCCGACCTGCCCCCCGCCTACGAAGAGGGCGGTGGCCCCTTCCCCACCCCGCCCACCCGCCTCAGCCGCTGGTTCTTCCCGTTCTGGCCGGTCGATCTCCTCGCGCTCGACCTGCCGGTGCACTTGCGCGACCACCGCGATCCGATGAACGACCTGGCGATCGAGGAAGCGATGGCCGCGCAAGTGCAGCGCCATTGCGCGCCGCGCGACCATCCGTTCTACGCGGCCGGCGTGGGCGCCCCGGTGGAGGCGCTGTGGTGGCACTCGGTGATCCATCTCGCCGACCAGCTCCACGAGGCACTCGCCGCCTGCGCCCGCCCGCTCGCCATGCAAGGCGCGGCGCTGGACCAGAAGCTGGCGGCACTGGCCCAACTGGAGCACGATCCCCGGGCCTTGTCCGAAGCCGTCGAGCACGCCCGGCAGACGGCGGCATACCTCGCCGCCGAGCTGGAGGAAGCCGAAGCGCAGTGCGCGGCGCTCCCGGCGATGGTGGAAGCGCTCGACCAGTTCGTCGCCGGGCGCGAACCCTGGACGGAGCTGGCGCCCGAGGAACTGGAGGTCGTCGCCGACATCCTGTCGGAAGTGCACGAGCGCTTCGGCGACCTGGTGCGTTATCACGTCCCCGGATCGCTGGCGCAACTCGCCACGCTGTCGCTGCGCGCGATGGTCTCCGGCCCGCCGGAAGCGCTTGCCGCCCTGCCGGAGCAGGTGCTCCTGCGGATCAACGCGGAATACCGCTTGCCTCCCGTGGACCAGCACCAGATGTTCGGTCTTCCCGCCGGCCTGCCCGCGACGCGCGACGCCCATCGCGGCGACATCCTGCTGCTGCAACTGGGCTATGACGACATGATGGAATGGTGCTGGAGCGAAGCCGGGCTCCATCAGTTCTGGATCGGCACGGGCGACGCCGCAGCCCGGAACTGGACCGCCGCGGCGCTCACCTTCCAGAGCGACTGAAGCTCAGGCCCGCGCTTCGGCGAGGAGCACCTCCGCCAGCGCCTCGGGCCGCGTGTTCATGACCTGGTGCCCGGCATCGATGCGCGTGATCCGGCGGGCATGGAGCCGGTCGGCAAAGCGCTCCTGCCACTCGACCGGGAGCGCCATGTCGCGCAGGGCCACCACATAGCTGGAAGGAACGGCGCGCAAATGGTCGTAGCGCCACTCGCTCCAGGAATAGGCGCTGGCGGGCCAGCCGTCCTGCCCGAGCCCGGCAAGGAACGCTGCGGCCTCGGCTTCGTCCATGTCATTGCAGAACATCACGGCGTAGCGTTCCGCCATGCCGGCGTCGGGACCCAGCGGAAAGCCCACTTCCTCCACGCTGGACCCGCGCGGGCCGCGGCCCATCTGGTCGAGCGTAGTCAACCCGGCGAGCGGCGCGGAGCAGGTCACGTAGACCAGCCTGCCAATGAGCCCCTCCGGCGCCAGTTCCACCATGTGAGGGATGGTCATCCCTGCCTGCGAATGCCCGACGAGGACCACATCGGACAGTCCGGCCGACGCGATGTCGGCAACCAGTTCGCGGGTGGTGTCGGCGAAGGCATAAACCGAGGTGTCCACCCCGCGCTTGGTTCCGCAGCCGGGAGCGTCGAGGGCGAGGCATTGCGCCATGTCACCGGACTGCCGGGCGATCGCCGCGATGGTGCGATCCCAGACCCATCTCCCCTGCCCGCCACCATGAAGGAACACGATTGGACGCACTGCCGATCTCCCCAGCCCTGTTTCGAGCAAGGGTAACGGGCCCGGCCATCCTCGGAAATGGCGCGAGCAGGTTGATCGTCGGGGCGGTGCGCCGCGCGATCAGTCTTCCGAACGGTCCGCGTCCAGGTCGCGCTTCACGCGCGGGTCGTTGAGGAGGGCGTCGATGCGGCTTGCCTCGTCGAAGCTCTCGTCGGCGCGGAACTGGACCTTGGCGGCAAACTTGAGCCGGAGCCGCTGGGCGACCTCGCGCTGGAAGAACGCGGTGTGCGTGCGCAATGCCTTGAGGACGATCTCCTCGTCCTCGCCAAGCAGGGGCTTCACGTAGACGTTGGCGACGCGCAGGTCCGGCGTCATCCGCACCTCGGTGACGGAGACGGTGTGGGCGCTGAGCGTCGCGTCATGGACCTGCTGGCGGGTGAGGATTTCAGAAATGACGTGACGCACCTGCTCGCCCACCTTGAGGAGGCGGACGGAGTGCTGCTCGGGAGTGATCTGCTGTGCCATCTTGCTGCGTCCATGTGGGCCTGTGGCGACAATTTGCAACAATTGATTACGCCTCCAAGACCCTGTTCCGGCGTTATCTGCATGGAAACGAACCGTAAAAAGGAGTCGCACATGAAGATCTTCACCGCAGCCCTCGCCGCCGCCGCGCTCGTCGCACCTGCCCTGATCGCGGCCCCCGCCGTGGCCCAGCCCGCGTCGCACCACCAGACCAAGACGGTCGTCACCAAGAAGGTGACGTACAAGACGTTCCGCAAGGGCGACCGGTTCGACCGCAATCATGCGCGCAACTACCAGCAGATCGACTATCGCAAGTACCGCAACGTGAAGGCGCCGCCGCGCGGCTACCAGTACGTGCGTTCGGGTAACGACCTGCTGCTCGTTGGCGTCACCAGCGGGATCGTTTCGGCAGTGACCACCGGCATGTTCCGCTGAACCAGCGCGGCCCGGTCCATGATGCAAAGGGCGGCCGCACAACGGCCGCCCTTTTCACATCTTGGCGTGAATGCGCGCCAGCGACCGCACGTTGCGCGCCGTGCCCCGGCACCCCAGCCTGCGCTCTATGAAGGCATTGGAGAGCTTCGATTCCCCGACGTCGTCCACGTAGTCGATATAAATCGCGCGCTGGCCCAGGGCGATCTTCTCGGGTCCGCGCATGGCATGGTCCGCCACCAGCTTGTCGAACGCCGCCGGGTCCGCCGGGCGCTCGAGGAACAGGGTATGGACCTGATGATCCTGCCCGATGCCGGTAAACGGATTGTCCTCCACCGCCGAAAGCACTTCCCGCGCATTTCGCACCGCCGCGAAAGTGCGGATGTCGAAGCGATCGAGCATCATGTGCGCGAACAGGTCTTCGAGGCCCTCGGTCGGCCGGTCGTCGAAGTCGAACAGCACGTTGCCGCTGGCGACCACCGTCTCCACGTTCTCGAACTCCTCGCGCTCGAAGGCATAGCGCAGGTCCGCCATGGTGATGCGGTTGCCGCCGACGTTGAGGGATCCGAAGAAGGCGCAGTAGCGGGTCATCTTGAAAATTCCGGCAAAGGGTGTAGGTTCATTGCATCACGATCGTTTGAATTTTCATTCAACCTTCCGAGCCCGGGCGTTGCAGCGTCCGGGCTCTTTCCATATCGGAGGCTGACGTTGCAGCGCCAGCCTCCTTACCGGTTACTTGCGACCCAGCTCAATGAGCTTGACCATCAAGGTGACGAGGCCGACCATCAGGGTCGCCACGCCGATCACCAGAATCACGATCGTATGCATGTCCATCCGTTATCACCTCCCTTTCCGTCGCAGGTCGCGACCGAAAGGGCTTAGGCGTGGGCGACCGCAAGCCCGCGGTCAAATTCCTGACATTCCGTCGGTCAAAGACAAAGGCCACCGCCGGGCTGCCCCGGCGATGGCCTTTGTCTGTTTCAGGCCGGAAAGCCTCAGCCGACGGTGCGCTCGCGCTCCGTGACCTCGAAGACTTCGAGCATGTCGCCCGGCTTGATGTCGTTGGTGTCGGCCAGGACCACACCGCACTCCAGACCGGCGCGGACTTCGTCCACGTCGTCCTTGAAGCGGCGCAGCGACTGGATGAGCGTCTTCGAGACGATGACGTCGTTGCGCGTGAGACGGGCGTTGATGCCCTTGCGGATGTAGCCGTCGGTGACGAGCAGGCCCGCCGCCTTGTCCTTCTTGCCGGCCGGGAAGACCTGCTTGACCTCGGCGCGGCCGACCACGGTTTCGATCCGCTCGGGCCCCCAGATGCCGGCCATCTGCTTGGCGACCTCCGCGGTCAGTTCGTAGATGATGTCGTAGTACATCAGCGGAGTCTTGGTCTTTTCCAGCTGCTCGCGCGCCTTGGCGTTCGGGCGGACGTGGAAGCCGACGATCGGCGCGCCGCTGGCAGCCGCCAGCGTCACGTCGGACTCGGTGATCGCACCCACGCCGGAGCTGAGGATACGGACCTTGATCTCGTCGTTCGAGAGCGCGTTGAGCGCGGCGTTGATCGCCTCGACCGAGCCCTGCGTGTCGCCCTTGATGACCACCGGGTACTCGATGACCTGCTGCTTGGCGGCGAGCGCGGAGAACATCGTGTCGATGTTCGCCGGAGCCGTCGCCGTGCGCTTGGCGGTCGCCTGTTCCTGGCGATACGAAGCGACTTCGCGGGCACGCTGCTCGTTCTCGACCACGGTGAGCATGTCGCCCGCCATCGGCACGCCGCCGAGGCCGAGGACTTCCACCGGCATCGAGGGCAGAGCGACCTTCACCTGACGGCCCTTGTCGTCGAGCATGGCGCGCACGCGGCCGCTCTCGGTGCCGACGACGAAGATGTCGCCGACCTTGAGGGTGCCGCGGTTGACCAGAACGGTCGCCAGCGGGCCCTTGCCCTTGTCGAGCTTGGCCTCGATCACGGTGGCTTCCGCCTCGCGATCGGGGTTGGCCTTGAGTTCCATCAGCTCGGCCTGGAGCAGGATCTTCTCGATCAGGTCGTCGAGGCCCTTGCCGGTCTTGGCCGAAACCTCGACGTCCTGGACGTCACCCGACATTTCCTCGACCACGATCGAGTGCTCGAGCAGGCGCTCGCGCACCTTCTGGGCATTGGCCTCGGGCTTGTCGATCTTGTTGATCGCGACGATCATCGGGACGCCGGCGGCCTTGGTGTGATTGATGGCCTCGACCGTCTGCGGCATGATGCCGTCGTCGGCCGCCACCACCAGCACCACGATGTCCGTGACGTTGGCACCGCGCATGCGCATCTGCGTGAACGCGGCGTGGCCCGGGGTATCGAGGAAGGTGACGAGGTCGCCGCCCTTGGTCTTGATCTGGTAGGCGCCCATGTGCTGGGTGATGCCGCCCGCCTCGCCGCGCACCACGTCGGTGCCGCGCAGCGCGTCGAGCAGGCTGGTCTTGCCGTGATCGACGTGGCCCATGATGGTCACCACCGGAGCGCGCGGCTTCAGGGTGTCCTCGGGATCGACGTCGGTCGTCGTGTCGATGTCGATGTCGCTTTCCGAGACACGCTGGATGTTGTGGCCGAATTCCTCGACCAGCAGTTCGGCCGTGTCCTGGTCGATCGTCTGGTTGACGGTGACCATCATGCCCATCTTGAAGAGCGACTTGACGAGGTCGGCGCCCTTCTCGGCCATGCGGTTGGCGAGTTCCTGCACGGTGATCGCCTCGGGGACGATCACGTCGCGGACCTGCTTCTCGCGCTGCTGCTGCGAACGGCCGCCGTAGCTGGAACGACGTTCCTTCTCGCGGGCGCGCTTGAGCGCGGCGAGCGAACGGGCGCGGGCGCCCTCGTCGTCGTTGAGCGCGCGCGTGACGGTCAGCTTGCCGGACTGGCGGCGATCGCCACCGGCGCCCTTGCCACGGTCACCACCCTGCTGCGGGGCGGGACGCGCGGGGACGGCGCCCTTCTTCGCCGCGTCGGGACGCTTCGCGGCAGCGCCTGCGCCAGTGCTGGCGGCGGCTGCGGGAGCAGCGGCAGCGCCTGCGGCCGGCGCGGCGGCTGCCGGCTCGGGCTTGCGGGGCTCGGGACGCTGCACCGGAGTGAAGCGGCGCGCGGCCGGGACCGGCGTGAAAGTGCGCGGAGCCGGAACCGACGTCGGTGCTTCCACTGCGGCCGGGGCCGGGGCGGCAGGTTCAGCCGCCTTGGCGACGGGCGCCTCGACGGCGGGCGCGGCTTCGGGAGCCGCAGCGGCAGGAGCCGCTTCGGCCACGGGCGCGGTTTCCTCGGCGGCCGGGGCGGCGGCTACCGGAGCCGGCTCGGGCTGTGCTTCCACGACAGGAGCCGGGGCGGCAGCAGCGGCTGCAGCGGCTTCGGCCTCGCGGCGGCTTTCCTCGGCGCGGCGCTTGTCTTCCTCGATCGCGCGCAGGCGGGCTTCCTGGTCGCGACGGTTGGCCTCTTCCTGGGCGGCCAGGCGATCTTCCTCGGCCTCGCGCTGGAGACGCGCGACGCGCTCCTGCGGAGTCTCGTTGGAAGGCGCGGGACGCTTCGCGACCGGCGCGGGCGCGGGGCGCTGCGGCGCGGGCGCCGGGGCTGCCGGAGCGGGCGCAGGCGCAGCGGCAGCCGGTGCGGGAGCCACCTCTACGGCTTCGCCGGGCTTGCCGATCAGCTTGCGGCGCTTCACCTCGACCACCACCTTGTTGGTGCGGCCGTGGCTGAAGGTCTGCTTGACCTCACCCGCTTCCACCGAGCGCTTAAGCCCAAGCGGCTTGCGGCCCAGGGTCGGTTTGTTGTCGGTCTCGCTCATAATTCTCGTCTTCGCCCTTCGGTCAATTCGTCGTCACGGACGCGGCATCGAGTGCCGTTCCGTTGCCATCATCCATGTCGGTCGCGCCGGAATCCCGACACGGGACCTGCCCTTGGAAATGCAGGAGGCGCTGTAGCTGCGATTCGACTCGTTGAGCCGATCCACGATCGTTCAGCGCCAGGTGAACGACGTTGTCGCGGCCCAATGCCACAGACAGCGTCTCTCGGTCCAGTGGCAAGCGAATGCCCCTCAGACCCGATCCTTCTTCGTCGCGGCCCACCCGCCATGCCTGGTCGAGCTTGCGCGAACCGTCTTCGCTCGCGTCGGCGGCGTGGGCGAGCCATTCGACCTTACCTTCGCGCGCGTTCTGCGCGATGCGGTCCGATCCCATGAGCAGCTTGCCCGACTTGAGTTCGAGGCCCAGTCGATCGGTCAGCGAGCGGGTCAGCCCGGCTTCGATCCGATCGGCAAGGTCATCGGGAATGCTGAGCGCCGCTCCTTTATAGGCGCGCGCCAGTGCTCCCTTAAGTTTGCCCTTCGCGATCGATTTTTCAAGGTCCGCGCGAGAAACGCCGATCCACGCGCCGCGCCCGGGGGCACGCGCGTGGACGTCGGGAAGCACGAGGCCATCGGGCGAGATCGCCAGACGGACGAATGCGTCCCGCGCGGCTTTCCCGCCGGAGAGGATGCAGGTCCTCTCCGCCGAATTACCGTCGATGTCGGAGCTTACGCGCTCATTGCGAGGAATCCGCATCGGCGGCCTCCTCGGTTTGCGGTTCGTCGTCGAACCAGTGCGCGCGCGCGGCCATGATGATCTCGTTGCCCTGCTCTTCGTTCAGGCCATACTCGCCAAGCACGCCGCCCTTGTCCTCGTCGCGCGCGGCGCGGCGATTGACGGTGCCGTCGCGGCGACGCTGCTCGGTGCGCTTCTTGGCGATGAGTTCGTCGGTGGCGAGGTCGGCCAGGTCGTCGAGCGTCTTGATGCCGCCCTTGCCCAGCGTGACGAGCATCGCTTCGGTCAGATGCGGCAGCTCGGCCAGCGCATCCTCGACGCCCAGCGCACGACGCGCCTCGCGGTTCGCGTCCTCGCGGCGCTCGAGCGCCTCGTGGGCACGGCTCTGCAGTTCCTCGGCGAGTTCCTCGTCGAAGCCCTCGATCGCGGCCAGCTCGTTCAGCTCGATGTAGGCCACTTCCTCCAGCTCGCTGAAGCCTTCGGCCACCAGCAGCTGCGAAAGCGTTTCGTCGACGTCGAGCTCTTCCTCGAACATCTTCGAGCGCTCGGTGAATTCCTTCTGGCGCTTCTCCGAGGACTCGGCCTCGGTCATGATGTCGATCTGCGAGCCGGTCAGCTGCGAGGCGAGACGCACGTTCTGGCCACGGCGGCCGATCGCCAGCGACAGCTGGTCGTCGGGCACCACAACCTCGATGCGGCTCTCTTCCTCGTCGATGACGACGCGGCTGACGGTCGCGGGCTGGAGCGCGTTGACGACGAAGGTCGCGGTGTCCTCGCTCCAGGGGATGATGTCGATCTTCTCGCCCTGCAGTTCCTGCACGACGGCCTGGACGCGGCTGCCCTTCATGCCGACGCAGGCGCCGACCGGGTCGATCGAGTGATCGTTGCTGATGACGCCGATCTTGGCGCGCGAGCCCGGGTCGCGGGCGGCGGCCTTGATCTCGATGACGCCGTCGTAGATCTCGGGCACTTCCTGCGCGAACAGCTTCTTCATGAAGTCGGGGTGCGCGCGGGACAGGAAGATTTGCGGACCGCGGTTCTGGCGCTCGACGCGCAGCACGATGGCGCGCACGCGCTCGCCGACGCGGGCGGCTTCGCGCGGGATCTGCTGATCGCGGCGGATCACGCCCTCGGCGCGGCCGAGGTTGACGATCACGTGGCCGAACTCGACCGACTTGATGACGCCGGTGATGACTTCGCCCGCCCGGTCCTTGAATTCCTCGTACTGACGGTCACGCTCGGCATCGCGGACCTTCTGGAAGATCACCTGCTTGGCCGACTGCGCATCGATGCGGCCGAGGTCCACCGGCGGCAGCGGATCGACGATGAAGTCGCCGATCGCGGCGCCCTTCTGGAGCTTCTCGGCCTGCTTGAGGTCGACCTGCTTGAAGTAGTCCTCGACTTCCTCGACGACCTCGACGACGCGCCACAGGCGCAGGTCGCCGGTGCGCGGATCGAGCTTCGCGCGGATGTCGTTCTCGGCGCCGTAACGGTTGCGGGCCGACTTCTGGATCGCTTCTTCCATCGCCTCGATGACGATCGACTTGTCGATCATCTTCTCCGACGCGACGGAATTCGCGATCGCGAGCAGCTCGGCGCGGTTGGCGGAAATCGCACTGGCCATGGCTTAGTCTTCCTGTTCCTCAAGAATTTCGTCTGCGCCGCTGGTATCCAGCGGGCGGGTTGCCGCGATCAGCCTGTCGGTGAGGATCAGGCGGGCCGATTGAACGTCCGCCAGCGGGAAGCTGACGGAGCCGGACTTCTTGTCGTCGACCGTGACGGTCTCGCCGCCGGGTTCGCCCTCGATGCCGACGAGGTCGCCGTGGAGGCCCTTGCGGTTGCCTTCCACGGGGTTGGCGAGGTTCACCTTGACCTCGTGGCCGGCCCAGTTGGCATAGTCCTTCGGACGGGTCAGCGGACGGTCGATGCCGGGCGAGCTGACTTCGAGGCGGTAGGCCTCCTCGATCAGCACTTCGCCGGCTTCCTCGAGCGCGTCCATGCGATCGGAGATGCGGTGCGAGAGCTTGACGCAATCCTCGATCACCAGCTGCCCGGTGGCCGGATTCTCGGCCATGACCTGCAACGCGATCTCGTCGTCGCCGACCTCGCTCTTGCCGAAGACGCGCACGCGCACGAGATCGAAGCCCAGGGCGTTGGCCTCCGGTTCGATCACTTCGGTAAGGCGTGCGATATCGACCAAATGGAACTCCAGATCAGCGCATGTGTGACAATGCGGTTTCGCGCCGGCCCCTTCCCGGCGCCAGCCCAACCTTGTTTCACCATGTCGGGATGAGCGCCAGATAGGCGCGATTCTGGAAAAAGGCAAGGGGTGGTTGAGGGCTGCGGCGGCCCAAATGAATCAGAAACCGGAGATGAGCATATCCAGGGCATTGCCGACGGTCAGGTCGTGGCCGCGCAGCGACACCACTTTCACCTGCAGTTCCGACGACGGAATCGAAGCGGCAAGCTGCGGCACCATGACATAGTCGCGCCCTTCGATTTCGAAAACCGGATTGAGTCGAGCGACCGGCTTGGGCGCATCGCCGGACGGCAAGAGCGGAACCACGAACCTGGTGCCAAAATCACTCAGCAAGTCAGCCTGGCAATCCAGCAGGAGCCCACCGCCCATCGCGCCTCACTTTCATGCGCATGATATATGCGCATTCCCGCCGCTTCAATCCCATCTCGCGGGATCGCATTTCCGAGCGCGTCAACGCGCCGCCGCGATCTCGCTACCCCCGCCCCTGATGCAGCCCGTGCTTCTTCAGGCAGTGCCGCAACTGGTCATAGGTCAGGCCCAGCGCGCCGGCGACCTTGCGCTGGTTCCAGCGCAGGCGCTCCAGCGTCGCGAGGATGAGGCTGCGTTCGTGGGCGTCGACGGCGGCGCGGAGCGAGGTCGGGGCGTCGGTGGGTTCGGGGGCGGCGGGCCCGGGCTCGGCGGGGAGCGGCGATGACGGACGGCGCACCGGCTCGGGAGACGGCTGCATGACCCAGGGGCTGGCGAAGGGATCGAACACCACTTCCCCGATCGGGCCGCTCTCATCCCCCCAGCGATAGACCGCGCGCTCCACCACGTTGCGCAGTTCACGCACGTTGCCGGGCCACTCGTGAGCCTCGAGCGCATCCATGGCGGCGGCGGAGAAGCCGGGCCAGCGGTCCCATTCCAGCTCGCTTGCCATACGGCGGCCGTAGTAGTCGGCCAGTTCCACGACGTCGCCTTCGCGCGCGCGCAGCGGCGGGAGGGTGATGACCTCGAAGCTCAGGCGGTCGAGCAGGTCGGCGCGGAACGTGCCGGCCTCGGCCATGCGCGGCAGGTCGGCGTTGGTGGCGGCGACGATGCGGACATCCACCGTCAGCGGCCGCGAGGAGCCGATGCGCACGACTTCGCCATATTCGATCGCGCGCAACAGGCGCTCCTGCGCGCCCATCGAGAGGTTGCCCAGTTCGTCGAGGAACAGCGTGCCCCGGTCCGCCTCCTCGAACCGGCCTGCCCGGGCGCGGGTGGCGCCGGTGAAGGCGCCCGCCTCGTGGCCGAAAAGCTCCGCCTCGATCAGCGTTTCCGGCAGCGCCGCGCAGTTGAGCGTCACCAGCGGCTCCCCCCAGCGCGGGGAGAGATGGTGGAGGCGCTGGGCGATCAGTTCCTTGCCGGTGCCCCGCTCGCCGATGACGAGCACGGGGCGACGCACGGCGGCGGCACGACTGGCACGCTCGACCGCGTCGAGAAAGGCCGTGGACTGGCCGATGAACTGGGCATCGCGTTCCATTCCCAATTGTTAGCGAAAATTCCCGTTCATTGGCAATTCATTTTCCAGCCCGGCAAGCGCCGACAGGTAAAAACACCGCATTTCCGAGCGCACGGCAGTTTGGCACGCTCGTTGCGATACACTTGGCAAGCAAGAGTTCAGGACACCGAGGACACCACGCCATGCCATCGCGCACCGCCAGCACCGCACCTTACCAGGGCCCCGCACCGGTCCGCCCTGCCGCCAACGGCTCCTCGCTCGCCCGCACCAAGCTGGACTGGGCGATCATCGCCAGCCTGCTCGCGATGGGCGCGCTCAACCTCTATGTGATGGCCGACCAGTTCGGCCCCGCCAAGGCCTATGCGGCGCCGGTCAAGAGCCACGCCTGCGGAGCCCCGCTGGCATGAGCAGGCTCGACGCG
>DATKFS010000027.1:0-3738 GCA_035511275.1 Novosphingobium sp. | reverse complement strand
ATCAGGCAGGCCGTTGACGGAAACACCATGTCCGGCGTGGACGTGGCGCAGATGATGAGGTCGATGTCGGCGGCCTGGCAGCCGGCAGCTTCGAGTGCATGCCTGGCCGCCTGCACGCCCAGATCGCTGGAGGTCACGCCCTCGTCAGCGAAATGGCGGAACCGGTTGCCGGTCTCGCGGAACGCAATGATCGTGTGCGCCGAGTAGGTCGCGGCGATGATCAGCTCGATGTATCCCTTTACGTCGTCCATGTTGCACCTCCGCCACCATTATCGCGGGGTGGGCGCGAGCCACGTGACTTCGACCGGCACAGGCGCGGCTTCCAAGCATCATATTTAGCGACTTGCTGCATGTCGGCTGCATGCGAAGGCGCATTCACGTCGTCGCTTCAGCCAGCAGTCGGCGATATCAGATGATTCGGGGAAAGTTTCGTCGACTCTGTCGGAGCAAATGTGCCGAGCGCTAAGAGCTGACCGTCACAGCGAAGGCACGCCCGGTTCCCGCCGCTGACCAAGATTCAACTGCGCCACGTCCGCTTTGCTCGACTGGCCACTGCTATCTGCCAGTCCGCTCACGGCCCAAACCTGTCGGTCTTCGCTGATTAGGCCGCGCAGCCCCTCAAACCTCCCGTCGTCTCCGCTGCCCTCAAACCCCTACCTCAACAACACCGGCAGTCCCGAAACGCCCTGCTGTTCCAGCCCGCCGGTCATGAACGGGGCGGGGGCGTCGGGGTCGAGGCGCAGGTTCGGGAAGTGGTCGAGCAGGGCGTTGATGCCGCGGTTGATCTCGACCCGGGCGACGTTCATGCCCAGGCACCGGTGGGTGCCGAGGCCGAAGGCCATGTTGGTCAGCTTCGGGCGGAACAGGTCGTATTCGTCGGGCCGCTCCCAGCGGGCGGGGTCGCGGTTGGCGGGGCCGAGGCCGAGTTCGAGGACGGCGCCCTCCGGGATCTGGTGCCCGTAGAACTCGGTGTCCTGCATCACCATGCGGTAGAAGTAGGGCGCGGTGGGGTTCCAGCGCAGGCTTTCCTCGATCGCGTCGTCGATCAGCGCGCGGTCCTGGCGCACCGCGTCGAGCTGGTCGCGGTGGGTGAGGAGCGCGAAGAGGGCGATGCCCATCTGCCGCCACGAAGTGCCGCCGCCCGCCACCATCACCAGCTTGACGTGGGCGAGGATCTCGCGGTCGGTGAGGGGGCGCGGGGTCTCGCCCGGCATCTGCAGCTTCATCCCGAGCAGGAAGCTGACGAGATCGTCCTGCGGCTCGGCGCGGCGGCGCTCGATCAGGCCGAGCACGGTGCTCTCGACGATCTTCGCGTTGGCGAGCCGCTGCTCCATCGTCACCGAGCGGCTGGAACTGGTGGAGTTGAGGTAGGCGTGGCGGAAGCGCAGCGCCTCGTCGCCGTCGAGGCCGATGGCGGTGGTGATCGTGTAGACCGGGATGCGCGCGCAGTAGTCGAGGTTGAGGTCTGCGCGGGTGCCCTTCGCCATGCGGGCGATCAGGCGCTCGATGATGGTGTCGATCGTGTGCTCGCGCCACCAGCCGAGCGCCTCGGGCATGTTGAACTTGGGCTGGATGGTGCGGCGGTAGGCGCGGTGCATCGGCGGGTCCATCTCGAGGATGCCCATCGATTTCTCGCCCGCCGGATTGTCGTGGCCCTGCACCGAGTTCGAGAAGATCGCCGGGTCGCGGAACGCCGCCTCGCACGCCTCGTAGGACAGCACCGTCCAGTGCGGGCGCCCCGCCGCACGGGCGTGACGCTCGTGCAGCGGAAGCCCCAGCAGTTCGCGCAGGCGGCCCTTGAGGACCGGACCAGCGCTGCGCATCGCGTGGACGGCGGGCATGATCGCGGCGACCTCTACCGAATTGCCGACCGATTCCGCCTCCTTGCGGACGTCGTAGAGTTCCTCGTAGAGCGGGTCGTCCGCGGTCAGGACGTCGGTCGTGTCGGCGCTTTCCAGCACGTCAGCTCAGTCCCAGCAGCTTGCGCGCGTTGTCGTGGATGATGGCGCGCACGTCGGCCTCGGGGACGCCCGCGAAGTCGCGCAGGATGATCTCGCGCGACTTGGGGAAGGTGGTCTCCGAGTGCGGGTAGTCCGACGACCACATGATGTTCTTGCCGCCCGGCAGGTCGCGGTTGAGGATGCCGGTGCGGTCCTGGATGAACGAGCCGTAGACGTTGCGGTCCATGTAGTAGCTCGGCGGGTTCTTGAGCTGGCTTTCGGTCCAGAAGCGCTGCCGTTCCCAGGTGCGGGTGATGTATTCGGTGTACCACGCGAACCAGCCGACGCCGCTTTCCATGCTGCCGATGCGAAGGTCCGGGAAGCGGTCGAAGATGCAGTTGAAGATGAAGATGCCGATCGGCTCGGCCATGGCCATCTTGCTCATCGGCATGTCGGGCAGGAAGAACTCCTTCTGCCCGAAGCGGGGCACCCGCGCGCCGAGGTGGAAGGTGATGACGAGGTTGTGATCGCAGATCGTCTTCCACAGCTTGTCGAACGCGGGGTCCGAGTACTGCAGCGCGCCCTTCTGGTCGCCGGTGAGGGCGGAGACCTGTCCGTCCTTCATGTTGGCGATGCCGGACGATGTCTTCCAGGCGTCGGGGTTCTGCGGGAAGGCGGGGAGGTTGATCGCGCGGAAGCCCTTCTTCGCAAGACGCGTGACGTGCTGGCAGGTCTCGTCGATGTCGCGCATGGGGACGTAGCCGACCGGGAACAGCCGGTCCGGCGCCACCGAGGCGAAGTCCATCACCCAGTCCTGGTAGGCGATGTAGCTGGCGACGTAGAGTTCGTTGTCGAACGAGCCTAGCGGCCCGCCGCCGAACAGCAGCGCGGCGTCCATGCCGTCGGCGTCCATGTCGGCGAGGCGGGTGGCGGGTTCCCACACCGTGCGCTGGTCGGCGAGGCGGCCCTTCATCTTGAAGTTCTTGCCCTCGCGCCCGGCCTGGTTGTTGATCATCATGAACGGGCGGCGATTGCCCTCGAAGCAGATGTAGTCCCCGTCCTCGGCGTGCTCGATGAAGGGCGCGCGGTCCTTGAGGTGGGAGGGCAGGTATTCCTTCCACATGTCGTGCGGGGGATCGATGTGGGCATCGGCGTCGAAGATCGGGCCGTAGTGCCACTCGGTGACCTTGCCGTCCTTGATGGCCGGATCTGCTTCGCTCATCTCTCGGGCTCCTCTCGCGCCGTCTCTGCGGCCTGACTGATAATTCGAAATGGTGAATGCATTATCGCAGTTATGAATGAGTCGGTCAAGTCTTGAGGCCGGTCGGGCAGATGAGGAGGTGCACGCAGTGACCCTCGCTTTTGCGTCCACCGTCACCCTGAACTTGTTCCAGGGTTCATTCCTCGGTCCACACCGCCGTTTGATCGGCGCGATGGACCCTGAAACAAGTTCCGGGTGACGGGGAGGCAGCCGGACGTGGCGCGGGAGCGCGCGCCGGCTCAATCCCGCCGCAGCACCATCGCTCCGTAGCCGTAGCCGCCGTTGGAGACGACGCAGGTCTTGGCGTCCCGCACCTGCCGCCCGCCGCCCCGGCCCCAGAGCTGGACGGTCGCCTCGTGGATGTGGCCGTAGCCGTGGAAGCGCCCGGCGGAAAGCTGGCCGCCGCCGGTGTTGAGCGGCAGTTCGCCGTCGATCGCGATGCGGCTGCCGCCCTCGACGAAGCGGCACGCCTCGCCCCGGGGAACGAGGCCGAGCGCTTCCATCCACATCCAGACATGGATCGAGAAACCGTCATAG
>DATKFS010000026.1:0-4942 GCA_035511275.1 Novosphingobium sp. | reverse complement strand
GTGCGCTCGCCGCGGCCTGCGACCGTAGCGACATCGTCATTTCCGACCGGTGGCTGCCGCGCAGTTGCAACCCACGCTGGTTCAAGGCCGACAGGGAAACTCTGGGCCGCACGGGTGGCCTCGCGATCCACCTCGACCGGGCGAAAGTCACCACCGTGGCACAGGGTGAAGGCAAGCACGGCTGGTGGCGGCCGCTGTCGCCGGGCGAGGCGGACATTCCCGACCCCCGCCCATAGCGGCGTCAGTGATAGCGGCGGAGCAGTCCTGCAAGCTTGCCTTGGACCTCGACTTCATCGGGGCCGTAGATCTGCGGTTCGTAAGCGGCGTTGGCAGGATCGAGCCGGACCAGGCCGTTCTCGCGGCGCAGGTACTTCAGCGTCGCTTCCTCGCCCCGGATGAGGGCGACGACGATCTCGCCATCCCGGGCCGCATTGGTGCGCTTCACGAGAGCGAAATCGCCGTCGAGGATGCCGGCTTCGACCATCGAATCGCCCGAGACCTCCAGCGCGTAGTGTTCGCCTGAACCGAGCAGGGCGGCAGGCACGGGAAGGGTGGACTGCCCTTCCAGCGCCTCGATCGGGACGCCGGCGGCGATGCGGCCGTGGAGCGGGATCTCGATGACGTCGTTGGCGGCCTGCGGCGGGCGCTGCGAGGCACGAAGGGGCGCCGGGTCGTCGCTGCCGCCCGGAGCGGCGGCGGAGCGGGCGACCTTGCCCGGCGCATCGTCAGGCTGGCGCAGGACTTCCAGCGCGCGGGCACGATTGGGCAGGCGACGGATGAAGCCGCGTTCCTCCAGCGCGGAGATCAGGCGGTGGACGCCCGACTTCGACTTGAGATCGAGCGCTTCCTTCATTTCCTCGAAGCTGGGCGAGATGCCGCTTTCTTCCAGCCGCGCCTGGATGAACCGGAGCAATTCGTGCTGCTTGCGCGTCAACATTGTCGCTGCCTTTTTGTTGCTGCCGGGCAAATCCCGCTGATCGTGCGTGTTCTCTTCGTGAACATTGAGAGAACAATTAAGCAACGAATTCCGGCGCGTCAAGCAATGCGTCAGACAATACCACCATTCTGGAGCAGGAAAATCCGCACCTCGTCGCCGGCTTCGGCCGCTGCGGCGAAGCTGGGACGATCGATGAGGACGTTGCTGGCGGCCAGCGAGGCCAGTGCACCGCTGTCCTGGAGCGTGTGGGGGGCGACCCGCTCGCCGTCCCACCAGCCGCGCAGGAATTCCCGGCGCGGACCGTTCGCGCGCAGCGGCGAGCCGAGGCGCGTCGTCACCTGCATGGGAAGCGGGCGGTTTGCCCCCTGTAGCTCTCGCAGGAGCGGGAGGAGGAACTGGTAGGCGGTCGCGAAAGTCGACACGGGGTTGCCCGGAAGGCCGAGGATGATCTGCAAGCCGCCGGACGTTGAGGCCCGATGGCGCGTGGCGACAAGGATCGGCTTGCCCGGCTTCATGGCGACGCGCCAGAAATCGATCGCGGCTCCCCACTGCTCCAGCGCGGGGCGCACGAGGTCGTGATCGCCAACCGAAGCGCCGCCACTGGTGACGATCACGTCCGCATCGGATGCACTTGCAAAGGCCTCGGCGAGGGCGTCGAGCCGGTCCGCCACCGGCCCCAACCGACGGATTTCGGCAGAGAACGGGCGGGCCAGCGCGACGAGCATCGCGCCGTTGGAGGCAGGGATCTGGTGCGGTTCGCAGCACTCGGGATCGGCGGCGAGTTCGTCTCCGCTGTCGATCACCGCGACGCGGGGCATGCGCCGGACGGGGAGGTGCCGGTGGCCGGCGGCGATGGCGAGCGCTGCCTGCGCGGGGCCGATGTGCGTGCCTGCGGGCAGGACCGCGCCGCTTTCGGCGAAATCCATGCCACGGCGGCGGATGTGCTTGTGCGGGGGCTCCGGTGCCTCGCCCGTGAGGGCGAGGTGTTCGCCGTGAGTTTCGAGGTCCTCCTGGACGATCACTGCGTCCGCATCGGCGGGGAGGATCGCCCCGGTCGAGATGCGGACGGCCTCACCGCGTACCAGTTTCCCTGCGTAAGGGTGACCGGCCGCGCTTTCGCCGACGATGCGCCATGGCCCCGCGAGGTCGCCGGCGGCGACCGCGTAGCCGTCCATCGCCGACAGGTCGGCGGCGGGCTGGGTGCGGCGGGCGTGGAGAGGCTGGGCGAGATAGCGGCCGACGGCGCCCTCTACATCGACATGTTCGACCGGCAGCGGCTCCACCAGCGCCAGCAACCGGGCCTGCGCGTCTTCCAGCGGGATCGGCGGCACTTTCACCGGTTCCAGCCGTCCGCTTGCCAGTGGCCGGACTTGCCGCCGATCTTCTCGACCAGCCGGACGTCGCCTATGACCATGCCCTTGTCGAGCGCCTTGGCCATATCGTAGATTGTGAGGAGTGCGATCGAAGTTGCGGTAATCGCTTCCATTTCGACGCCGGTCCTGCCGGTCAGCGAAGCCGTGGCGGTGGCGCGGACGGCATTGTCCTCGAACGTGAAATCGACGTTCACGGCATCGAGCACGAGCGGGTGGCACATCGGGATGAGGTCCGCGGTGCGCTTGGCCGCCATGATCCCGGCGATGCGCGCGGTGCCGAGGACGTCGCCTTTCGGAGCGTCCCCGGCGCGGATGGCGGCTAGTGCCTGAGCCGACATGGTTATACGGCCCGAAGCCACGGCGACCCGCCGGGTTTCGGCCTTTTCCCCCACGTCGACCATGCGCGCGGTGCCGTCCGAATCGATATGGGTAAGGGACTTGCTCATGTCAGGCGTTTCGAAATCCCGGGCAGTTCATGGATCTTGCCCCGTGGATGGCAGATTTGGCCCGGGCAGGACAGGCGGCTTTTCAGTCCCCGTGCAGCAGCGCGCGCGTGGCCGCCTCGACATCGCCCTGGCGCATCAGGCTTTCGCCGACGAGGAAGGTGCGGGTGCCGCTGGCGGACAACCGCAGGAGGTCCGCGTGGGTGTTGATGCCGCTCTCGCTGACGAGAAGCGTGCCATCGGGCGCGAGCGGGGCGAGGCGCTCCGTCGTGCCGATGTCGGTGACGAAGCGCTTGAGGTCGCGGTTGTTGACGCCGATAAGCCTTGATTTCAAACGGCTTGCTCGTTCCATCTCACGTTCGTCATGAACTTCGACGAGGCAATCCATGCCGCGCTCGTGCGCTGCTGCTTCGAGTTCGGCCATCAGCGTATCGTCCAGCGCGGCGACGATGATGAGGATCGCGTCCGCGCCGATCGCGCGGGCTTCTGCCACCTGCCAGGGGTCTATCATGAAGTCCTTGCGAATGACCGGCAGGCCGCAGGCGGCGCGCGCGTCCATCAGGAAGTCCTCGTGGCCCTGGAAGTAGGGCGCGTCCGTCAGCACCGAAAGGCAGGCGGCGCCGCCCTTTTCGTAGGCGACCGCGTGCTCGGCGGGGCGGAAGTCGGGGCGGATGAGACCCTTGGACGGGCTGGCCTTCTTGATCTCGGCGATGAGGGCGAAGCCGGTCTGCGCGCGGGCGCGGAGGGCGGCTTCGAAGCCGCGCGGCGCCGTCTGCTCGCCCGCGATGGCGTCGAGGTCATTGACCGTGGCGAACCCCTTGCGCTGGGCGACTTCCTCGCGCTTAGTGTCGCAGATTTCGGTGAGCTTGTCGGACATGGTTTCCTCGTCAGGCGCGCGTCGCCGCGATCCAGCAGTCGAGCAGGGCCTTGGCCAGCCCCTTGTCGATCGTTTCGGCCGCTTCCTCGACGCCCTCGGCCCAGCTTTCGACCTCGCCGGCGACGAGCAGCGCGCCCGCCGCGTTGAGGAGGACGGCGTCGCGGTAGGCTCCGGGTTCACCCATCAGCAGGCGACGCAGGGCTTCTGCGTTGTAGGCGGGGTCGCCGCCGCGAATGGCATCGACCGGGGCGGTTGGTAGGCCGGCGTCCTGAGGGCTGACGCGGCGCATGAACAGCTCGCCGCCGCGCACGTCGGCCACTTCGTTCCCGCCCGCGAGGCTCAGTTCGTCGAGGCCCTCGTCGCCCGAGACCACCATCGAATGCTCGGTGCCGAGCCTCAGCAGGGCTTCGGCGTAGATCGGCACGTAGGCGGGGCGGGCGATGCCGACGAGCTGGCGCGACACCTGCGCCGGGTTGGCGAGCGGCCCCATGAGGTTGAAGATCGTGCGCCGGCCGAGCGCTTTCCTGAGCGGCATCAACCGGCCCATCGTGGGATGGTGGCGCGCGGCGAAGAGGAAGCCGATGCCGATCTCGGAGAGCGTCGCCTCGGCGGTTTCCACCGCGCGATCGAGGTCGAGGCCGAGGGCCTCGAGCGTGTCAGCGGCTCCCGCCTCGGAACTGGCGGCGCGGTTGCCGTGCTTGGCGACGGGGACGCCGGCGGCAGCGACCACGAGGGAAACGGCGGTCGAGACGTTGAGCGTGTGGTGCCCGTCCCCGCCGGTGCCGCAGACGTCGATGGCGCCCTCGGGCGCGTTGACCGGGATCATGCGGTCGCGCATGGCCCGCGCGGCGCCGGTGATCTCGGCGGCGGTTTCGCCCCGGTCGGACAGGGCGACGAGGAAGGCGGCGATCTCGGCTTCGGGCAGTTCGCCGTCGAGGATCGCGGCGAAGGCGGCCTCCGCTTCGTCCTCGGCGATGGGGTGCAGCGGGTCGGGGAGCCTCATGCCGCCTTCGCCGCGCCGATCACGCGGTCGGGGAGGCGGGCCTCGATGCCGCACATGCGCAGGAAGTTCGCCAGCATCGCATGCCCGTGCTGGGTTGCGATGCTCTCGGGATGGAACTGCACGCCGTGGATCGGCAGCTCGACATGGCGGAAGCCCATGACGTGGCCGTCGTCCGAGCGGGCGTTGACCACCAGCGTCTCGGGAATGTTCTCGACGATCAGCGAGTGATAGCGCGCGGCCTTCATCGGCGAGGGCACGCCTTCGAACAGGCCGGTGCCGTCGTGGGTGATGGTGGAGGTCTTGCCGTGC
>DATKFS010000025.1:0-4937 GCA_035511275.1 Novosphingobium sp. | reverse complement strand
GCAGGACGAGGTCGAAGCGGCCGTCACTGGGTGCGTCGCGCAGCCGCGAGCGGGCTTCGGCCGCACTCGAGCACTGGACGACGGCGAACCCCTGCCGCGAGAGGTACTCGCCCAGGGGTTCGCGCAGCGCCGCTTCGTCATCGACGAGAAGCAGCTTGGAAGGCGCGGTGTCGTTCATCGGCAATCCTTGTACTAGCCGCGCCGTCCTGTCAGTTCGAGGCCTTCTTGTCAGCCTTCTTGTCGGCGCGCTTCTGCTGCCATTCGGCCTTCTTTGCCTCGCGGGCAGCCTGGCGTTCCGCCTGGGTCACCTTGCCGTCCTTGTTGGCGTCCTCGGCATCGAAGCGCTTGGTGGCGGCGGCCATGAATTCGGCCTGGCTGATCGCGCCGTCGTTGTTGGTATCGGCTTGCCTCGCCATCGCCATCATGCCGCCGCGCGGGCCGTGGCCACCCTTGCCGAAGCCGTGGTGACCGGGCTGTCCCCAGCCGCTGCGACCTTCGCGGCCGTCCTTGCCGGGGCCTTCACCGCGCGGGCCACCGGGAGGGGGCGGGCCGTCGGGGCCACCGTCGGGACCGCCCTGCGGACCGCGATCGGCGGAGAACTCGGCCTTGGAGATCGCGCCGTCGTTGTTGGCGTCGAGCTTGGCGAACTTGGCGTCGCGCATCTGCTGGCGGGCGAGTTCGCGGTCGGCCTTGTCGAGCTTGCCGTCCTTGTTGACGTCGAGTTTCGCGAACATGGCGGTGGCGGCGGCCTGCGCTTCGGCGCGGGTCACGATGCCGTCGCCATCGGCGTCGATCTTCGGGCGTTCCATCTTGGGCGGGTTGGCAGGGGCCTGCGCGCAGGCGACGCCGCCGATGGTGAGCGCGGCGGCCGAGAGGCCGAGCGTCAGCTTCTTGAGGTTGGTGATCATGGCGTTTCTCTCGTCCGTTACGAAATGGAATGAGAGCCGCGAGACGGGGAAGGGAGGGGAACGAATGCCCCGCGGCTCTCTGAGACCCGTTTTATGTCCGTCTTGTCGCGCATTTATGCCGGGGGAGGCGTTTATTGTCGCCAATTGTCACACCTGCATGCACTTGTTCATGATGGCGCAAAGCCGATGAACGGTTGTACAGCACGGCGTCGTCCCCGGCCGGGCCGGTTACCATGGATCAGCGCGGGCGGCCCTCGGTGCCCTGGCCGGCGGTGATGAAGAGCGCGGTCGCCGATGACGCGATGTTGGCGGTGTGCCAGGTCCCGGCGGGATTGATGAGGTACTGGCCCGCCTGAAGCGTCTCCGAATGGAGGCTGCCGTCGGCATGTTCCTGGATCAGTGTGATCTCCCCGGAGATGCACACCACCACCTCGTCCCCGGCGGGGTGCATCTCCCACGAATCCCAGTCGGACGTGAAGTCGAACAGGCTGACGAGACGGCCCTCGTCGCCGTCCGGTGCGGTGCGGGCGGCATAGCCCTCGTACCACTCCATGCCGGTGAAGGCGGGCTGGGCCGCAGCGCCGGCGCCGAGACCGAGGTGGATCGGGAAGGTCCGAAGGTCGTGCGCCAGCGTGGTCATGTCAGCAGATCCCTTTCAGAGCGGCGCGCATTGCGCCTCGAGCCAGGCCCTTGCCGGACCGTCGAACTGCGGGCCGACGATCTCGAGGACGCGGGCGTGGTAGGCGTTCCACCAGGCCAGTTCGGTGTCGGTAAGCAGCGCCAGGTCGACGAGCCGGCGCTCGATCGGCACGTGGGTCAGCGTCTCGAAGCCGTAGAACTCGCCCTCTGCGCCCTCGATCGCGCGCGGCTCGACCAGCACGAGATTCTCGATGCGGATGCCGTATTCGCCGGTCTTGTAGTAGCCCGGCTCGTTCGAGAGGAACATGCCCGGCATCAGCGGCTGGTCGGTGCCCGCCTGCCCGCCTGCCGACTTGGCGATGCGCTGCGGGCCCTCGTGGACCGACAGGAAGCTGCCGACGCCGTGCCCGGTTCCGTGCGCATAGTCGAGCCCTGCCTGCCACAGCGCATGGCGGGCAAGAATGTCGAGCTGGCTTCCCGCCGTGCCCTTGGGAAAGACCGCCAGGGCCAGCGCGATGTGCCCCTTGAGGACGCGGGTGAAGCGGTCCTTCACCTCCGGTCCGGGAGCGTCGGGGCCGACCCAGACAGTGCGGGTGATGTCGGTGGTGCCGTCCGGGTACTGCCCGCCGGAATCGACGAGGTAGACCGAGTTCGGCTCCAGCACGAGGTTGGTTTCCTCGGACACGCGGTAGTGCGGGCTGGCGCCGTTGGGGCCTGCGCCGGAGATCGTGTCGAACGAGAGATCGCGAAGGCTCGGGTCCAGTTCGCGGAACGACTGGAGGCTGGCGGCGGCGGAAAGCTCGGTGACCTCGCCCTTGGGCGCCTCCACCGCGAGCCAGTGCAGGAAGCGGGACACCGCCGCCGCATCGCGCGCCTGCGCGGCGCGGTGGCCCTGCTGCTCGACCGGGTTCTTTATCGCCTTGGGCAGCACGGTCGGATCGCGCGCCTCGACCACGGTGGCGTGGGCCTTGCGCAGCTCTTCGAAGATCGCGCTCACCGCGCGCTCGGGATCGACGGCGACACGCTTGCCGGCAAGGTCGCGTAGCGCGGCCACGAAACCGTCGCGCGGGCGGATGCTCACCGCGTTGCCGAGATGGCGGCGCAGGTCCTCGGTCACCTTGCCGGGCGCGATGAACAGGTCGGCGGTGCCGTCGGCCCGCGCGATGGCATAGGAAAGCGCGACCGGGGTGCGGTCCACGTCGCTGCCGCGGATGTTGAGCAGCCATGCGATCGAATCGAGCGCGGTGATGACCGTGGCGTCGAGGCCTTCTGCTTCCAGCCATTCGGAGACGGCAGCGCGCTTGGCCTCGCTCGTCTCGCCGGCGTACTGGTCGGCATGGACGATGGCGGGAGCGTCGGACGGCGCGGGCTGGTCCTGCCACACGGCGTCCACCGGATTGCCCTCCACCGCGACGAGGACGCTGCCCCGGGCCGCCAGCGCCTGCTCGACCCCCCGCGCCCACTTCGAGCCGTGCAGCCACGCATCGTAGCCGATCCGCGCCTTGGCGGGGGCGTGCTTCGCCAGCCATCCGGCGATGCTGGCCTGCGGCACGCTCTCGTAGGCGTAGAGCCGTCCGTCCACCTGTTCGCGCACCTGCAGGGTATAGCGCCCGTCGACGAACATCGCGGCCGAGGGCACCAGCGCCGGGTCGGTCAGCACCACCGCCGTTCCTGCCGAGCCGCCGAAGCCGGTCAGCCATTCGAGGCGCTGCGCATAGGCACCGACGTATTCGCTCATGTGCTCGTCCGAGATCGGGATCACGAAGCCGTCGAGGCCGCGCGCCTTCAGTTCCTTGCGCAGGGCATCGAGGCGCGCTTCGTGGGTATTCATCAGCATGTCATGGTATCCGGCTTGCGGGGGTCATGCAGCGAACATAGATGGGAGCGATGGCAGATTCCACCCAGACCCTCATCGGTCCCCCGCTGGCGGCAAAAAAGCCGCATTCCGTCACCCATCACGGCGTGACCGTGACCGACGACTACGCCTGGCTGCGTGACGCCGGCTATCCCGAAGTCACCGACAAGGAGGTGCTCGCTCACCTCGAAGCCGAGAACGCCTGGTTCGAGGCGCGCATGGCGCCGCATCAGGGCCGTATCGACGCGCTGTTCACCGAGATGCGCGGTCGCATCAAGGAAGCTGACGCGTCGGTTCCGCAGAAGGACGGCGACTGGCTCTACTGGATCGATTTCGACGAGGGCGCCGAATACAAGAAGTGGTGGCGTCGCCCTGTTGCGGGGGGCCCCGACGAACTGATCCTTGACGAAGTGGCGCTGGCCGAAGGCAAGGAATACTTCCGTCTCGGCGCGATTTCGACGAGCGCCAACGGCAAGCTGCTCGCTTATGCGATCGACGACAACGGTTCCGAGCGCTTCACCGCGCGGATCAAGAACCTGGAAACAGGCGAACTGCTGCCCGACGAGATTCCCGGCACGCTCTCGGGCCTGATCTGGGTAGCGAACGATCGCGGCCTCGTCTACTCGCTCGCCAACGAGCAGTGGCGCACCGACAATGCCCGGCTGCACTGGCTGGGCGAACCGACCGAGAAGGACGTCGAACTCTACCATGAGGACGACGAGGGCTTCCGCGTCGGCTCCTCGCTCTCGGCGAATGAGAAGTGGCTGCTGATCGGGACCAGCGACCACGAGACCAGCGAATGCCGCATGGTCCGCGCCGACGATCCGCTGGGTGAGCAAATCCTCGTGAAGGCCCGCGCCAAGGGGGTCGAGTACGACGTGGATGAGCGCGAAGGCGTACTTTACATCCACACGAACGACACCCACGAGAACTTCCGCCTCGCCACCGCGCCGCTCGATAATCCCGGCGAGTGGACCACGCTGATCGAGGGCACCGACGCGTTCTACCTCACCGGCGCCGACCTGTTCCGCGACTTCTATGTGATCGAGGGCCGCCGGACGACCGGGCACGGAGCCGGGCTCGACCATATCGAGGTGCGCTACTACGACGACCCGGACCGCGCGGAGCCGATCGTCTTCCCCGAGGCGAGCTATTCGGCCGGGCTGTCGAACAACCCCGAATGGCACATGGAAAAGCTGCGCCTCAGCTACGAATCGATGGTCGCGCCGTCCTCGGTGCTCGACTACGATGTCGCCGCGCGCACGCTCGAGACGCTCAAGGTCCAGGAAATCCCCTCGGGCTACGACGCCTCGCTCTACGCCACCGAGCGGCTGGAGATCACCGCGCGCGACGGCACGCCGATCCCCGTCTCGATCATGTACCGCCGTGACCGTGTCGGGGCGGGCCCGCTGCACCTCTACGGCTACGGCGCCTACGGCATCAGCATCGACCCCGGCTTCTCGACGACGCGCCTCAGCCTCGTCGATCGCGGCTTCGCCTATGCCATCGCTCATATCCGCGGCGGCGACGATATG
>DATKFS010000024.1:0-2847 GCA_035511275.1 Novosphingobium sp. | reverse complement strand
AGGCCAGCGCCGACAGCGCGGCGACCATCGCGATGCGGCTCGATGCCTGCACCATGCCCGTCATCCCTTGTATCCGTAGTAGGAGCCGAAGCGGCGGCCGCTCGGGCTGAATTGCGCCGCGTTGAGCAGCAGTTGCACGTTCGGGCACGCCCCCAGCAGCGAGATCGCGTCATCGAGCGCGCCGCGTCCGGTCCTGTCCGCGCGCACGATCACCACCGTCTGCCCGACGTACTTGGCAAGTTCCGCCGCAGGAGAGGCCGAGAGCGCGGGCGGCGAATCGAAGATCACCACCCGATGCGGCGCGCCCTGCGTCAGCCGGTCCAGCACGCGCGCCGTGCGTGAACTGGACAGGTATTCGCTATCGGCGCTCGTGGTGTCGCCTGCGGGAAGCACCCAGAGGCCGGGTATGTCGGTGCCGAGCACGCAGTCCGCGACATCGATGGTTTCGTCCATCAGCGCGTCCATCAGCCCCTTGCCGCCCGGCATTCCGAGCGCGGAGAGGATGGAGGGCTTGGCGAAGTCGGCATCGACGAGGAGCACTTCGCTCTCCTTCTCCGCCGCGATCGAGAGCGCGAGGTTGAGCGCGCAATAGGTCTTGCCCTCGCCCGGATGGGGGGAGCTGATGAGGATGCGCTGGGCCATCGGGCCGGCCTTCTGCCGCCGCAGGTCCGCCGCCTGCACCAGCAGCTGGCGCTTGACGATGCGGAACTCCTCCAGGATTTCGGTGACGGTGCCTTCGGGCACGATCAGCCCCTGCTCGCGCAAGTGTTCGCGATCGACCGGCAGACGCTCGCCGCCGAACACTGCGGGAGAGAAGAACGGCTCGTCGGCAGCTTCCGCCGCCGGGGCCGGTGCGGGCGCAGGAGCGTCCACGACGGGGCGCGCCGCCGCTTCCGGCGTGGAAGGCGGCGTCACCGGCTTCACAGGCGCGCGGCGCGTGGGCGCCTCGGCCGAAACCGGGATCGGAGGCGAGGCAAAGCTGCCGAAGTCGAACCGGCCGGCGGCGCGCTCGAGCAGCGATGCGCCGGGGGTCTCGTCGTGCTGCCCGGGAACGGGGATCTTGCGATGGTCGGTCATGTCAGTTCCCTCAGGCCACCATGCCGCGCTGGACGAATTCGGCGGCGAGCAGCACCACGAACAGCCCGCCGAGCGCCGCGCAGCTGGCGTAGAAGTACTTCAACCGCTTGCGGCGCAGGGCGCGTGCGCCGTCCGTCAGGCTCTGCGAGATCGCGCCGAGCACCGGCAGGCCGGTCGCCCGCTCCAGCCCGGCGGTGGTCGCAAATACCGAGCGCAGTCGGCTCAGCGCGAAGGCCACCGCGCAGCCGCCGGCCACGCCGACGAGAAGCACGCCGAGCAGCAGCACCGGACGGTTGGGCGCGACGGGCGAGCGCGGCGTCGTCGGCGGGTCGACCACCTCGAACTTCACCGCCTCGCGCTCGGTCTTCACCTCGCCGCGCAGACGCAGTTCCTCGCGGTCCTGCAGGAGCTTGTCGTACTGCTGGCGGAGCACGTCGTAGTCGCGGTTGATGCGGGTGGCCTGAGTGGCCAGCTCGGGATCCTGGATCGCCGACGCGGTGAGCGAGGCGATGTCGGACTGCAGCGCCGCCTTGCGCGACTGCAGGGCCTGCACGTTGGCCTGCCGTTCCGCACGGATCGACTGCAGCGAGCTGTAGGCCGGATTGAGCGTGCCCCCGCCGCTGGCCGCTTCCTGCGCCGCCGGGCCCTTGAGCGCGGCGACCTGGTTGCGGGCGGCGATGACGTCGGGGTGGTTCTCGGTCAGCCCCCGGGCGCGCATCGCGGACAAGTCGGCCTGCGCCCTTGCCAGCGCCGACTGCGGACCGCCGTCGGCAACGCCGGCGATCGTGCGCGGCGTACCGGCAAGCTGCCCGTCGATCGCCGCCAGCGCGCTCTGCGCGGCGGAAAGGTCGGCGTCGATGTCACGCACGCTGGTCCGCGAGGATTCGAGGCGCTGCGCCATCGCCGCCCCACCAAGGGCGAGTTCGGGATGCTGCGCCTCGAACGCGGTACGCTTGCCTTCGGCCGTCTCCAGTTCGCGCTCGCGCTGGGCGAGCTGCTGGTTCACGAATTCGAGCGTCTCGACCATGTCGCCACGGCTGCCGGAGAGGTTCTCCTCGCGGAAGATGTCGATCATCTTCTGCGCCACGCTCTGCGCCAGCTTGGCGTTCTCGGCATCGGAGAAGGAACTGTCGTTGGCGGTGGCGGTGATCTCGAAGAGGTTGTCCTCCTGGCTCACCACCTTGACGTTGCTGCCCAGCTTGAGGACCGCCGCTTCCATCTGCTTGGGGTTCTCGATCGTGTCGCCGAGCCGGGTCGACCGGACCACCTTCTCGAGGTTGACGGCGGCGGTCAGCGTCTGGCGGATGCGCTCGATGTCGCGCTTCTTGTCGGCGACGCCGATGCCCACCTGCTCGGCCAGCGCGTCATCCAGCTGGATGAAGATGCGCGCGCGCGATTCGTAGGTGTTGGGCACGAGTGCCACCACCAGCCAGCCGGCGATGCAGATCGCCCATGCGGCGGCCAGCGCGATCCAGCGGCGGTGCCAGACGCTGTGGAGCGCGCTGAGGACCTGTTCGTAGAGCGAATCCATGCTGTCCGCCCGCTCCTCAGAACATGCTTTCGGGGATGATGATCACGTCCCCCGGGCTGAGCATCACGTTGGCCTTGCTGTCGCCCTTCTTGAGGAGATCGCCCAGCTTGAGGTCGTATTCCTTCTGGGTGCCGCTGGCCTTGTCGAAGCGGATGAGGCGCGCCTTGTTGCCCGCCGCGTATTCGGACAGCCCGCCGACCGCGATCATCGCGTCGAGCACGGTCATGTTCGCGCGGTAG
>DATKFS010000023.1:0-8109 GCA_035511275.1 Novosphingobium sp. | reverse complement strand
GGGCAGCTATGCCAAGTCGACGGAGTACGAGAACGGTTCGATCGACCCGACCTCGTTCCGCGCCCGTTTCCGCTCGGGCACGGTCGTCGCCATCGACAACAGCAACAAGTACTACCCGACCTACTCGGTCAGCGCGGGCGCCGACAGCTTCAACGACGCTTCCGAGTACGAGTTCGACAAGACCGAACTGACCACCCTGTCCGACAGCAAGGACGAGGAATGGGCGCTGAAGGCCGACCTCGCCCGCACTTTCGCCGGGTCGGACGGTGACTTCACCGTGCAGGCCGGTGCCAAGGCCCGTTGGCGCAAGAAGTCGTACAACTTCAACATGAGCTACCTCGACCTCGCCGACGGCGCCGACTACACGCTGGCCGACGTGCTGGGCAAGCAGACCTACCGCCTCGTCGATATGGGCCCGGTCTCCAGCAAGACCGGCCCGCGCGACTTCCTCGACGCCAACCCCGATGCCTTCGAGGTCAATCCCTACGAGAGCGACCTCGCCTCGGCGACCGACGACTACTCGGTCAAGGAAGACATCATCGCCGGCTACGCGCTGGCCCGCTGGGACAGCTCGACGCTGCGCGTCATCGGCGGCGTGCGCATGGAGCACACCAAGAACGAGCTGAACGGCAACCTCGTCACCGACCTCGAGGAAGAGGAAGAGGTCATCGTCGACCCCGTGCAGTACAAGCGCAGCTACACCAACTGGCTGCCCAGCCTGACCGTGCGCTTCAGCCCGCAGCAGAACCTCGTCGCCCGTTTCGCCGGCTACAAGACGGTGGTGCGTCCCAAGTACTCGCAGCTGGCCCCGCGCTACACCGTCAACGAGGACAACGAGGCCGAATTCGGCAACCCGGATCTCAAGCCCTACCAGGCCTGGAACTTCGACGCCGGGTTCGAGTACTACTTCTCGAACAACGGCGCGTTCTCGGTCGGCGGCTTCTACAAGTCGGTGAAGGACTACACCTACGAGCAGGTGCTGCGTGACGGCGGCGTGGTCGACGGGGTCGAGTACGACCAGATCACCATGCCGGTGAACGGCGACAAGGCTGAGATCGCGGGCGTTGAAGTCAGCTTCAGCCAGGTCTTCTCGATGCTGCCGGCCCCCTTCGACGGCCTGCTGACCCAGCTGAACTACACCTACACCTACGCTCGCGGCACCGTGCTGCAGGAAGGCGAGGATGCCGCCGGCAACGCCATCGACATCGCGCGCCGCATCTCCCTGCCCAGCTCGGCGAAGAACACCTTCAATGCCGTCATCGGCTACGAGAAGGGCCCGATCAGCCTGCGCGCCGCCGGCACCTTCCGCGACAAGTACCTCGACGAAGTCGGCGGCGATCCCGAGGAAGACCGCATCGTCAACCAGCACTTCCAGCTGGACCTCTCGGCGAAGTACAAGATCAACGACAACATCCGCCTCTTCGCGGACTGGGTGAACGTGAACAACGCCAAGTACTACGCCTACCAGAACCTCGCGGGCGCCAAGCGCGTGCTGCAGTACGAGGAATACGGCCCGACCGTGAAGTTCGGCGCGCGGGTAACCTTCTGATGATCGCGCGCGACATCCTGACGGTTGCCGCAAAGCAGGGGTCGGGAGCATTGCTCCCGGCCCTCCTGCTGTCCGCCTGCGCCACCACTGGCACCACTTCGACCGAGGCCGAACCGCTCAAGCCCCGCTATCCCGCGATCGACGTTCCCGCACAGGCCGAGACGGTCCCCGTCGGCACCGGCAACGTCGACGCCGCCGACGACCCGGCGATCTGGCGCAACGCCGCCGACCCGGCCGCCAGCCTCGTGCTCGGCACCGACAAGAAGGCGGGCCTCTACGTCTACGGCCTCGACGGCCAGGTGCGCGACTTCTCGCCCGCAGGCGCGCTCAACAACGCGGACCTGCGCGAAGTGCGCATGGCCGACGGTTCGACCCGCATCCTCGTGGGCGCCAGCGACCGCACCGACAAGGCCGAGCCGCGCATCGCCCTGTTCGCGCTCGACGGCACCACCGGCAAGCTTTCGGTGCTGGGCGCCGAGACTTTCCTCAAGCCCGGCCACGCTCCCGCCGAAGCCTACGGCTTCTGCATGGGCGCCCCGCTCGCGGCCGGTGAACTCGCGCGCGCCTACGTGGTGCTCAAGGACGGCACCGTCGCCGAGAGCCGCCTCGTCGAGAAGTCCGGCCGGATCGTGCCCGAGCACCTGCGCGACGTGAAGTTCGCCACCCAGTCCGAGGGCTGCGTGGTCGATGACGTCACGAAGACGCTCTACGTCGCCGAAGAGGACGTCGCGATCTGGAAGGTGCCGCTGGGCGGCGCCGCGCTCACCGCATCGTCCTACGCCCGGGTCGGCAAGACGGATGGCCTCGTCGACGACATCGAGGGCCTCGCCATCGCCCGCCAGGCCGATGGCCGCGCCTGGCTCGTCGCCTCCAGCCAGGGCGACAACGCCTATGCGCTGTTCGACCTCGCCACCGGCAAGCCCTCGGGCCGCTTCCGCGTCAACGGCGGCACGCTCGGCGGCACCAGCGACACCGATGGCATCGAAGTGATTCTCGGCGACTTCGGCCCGGCCTTCCCCGAAGGGCTGTTCGTGGCGCAGGACGGCGACAACGCCCCCAAGGCGCAGAACTTCAAGATGCTGTCGTGGCAGGCGATCCGCACCGCGCTCGGCATGAAGTGAAGCTCCGCCGTCCCCAGGATCGAACCGGGGACAGGGCCTTGCGAAACAGCGTCGCCCGCGTCCGGCAAATGCGATAAGGCTGGCGCGATGGCGAGGGAGGCGAATCGGGTGATGCGGGTGAAAGCACTGTGCCTTGCGGCGTCGCTGCTGACGGCCGCAATTCCAGGTCTTGCCCATGCCGACGTCATGCAGGTGGGCGCTGCCGGGGCCGAATGGGTCGCCGGCGGCCCGACCTCGCTCGCCCTTCCCGATCTCGCACAGGTCGACGTGGAATCGGGCGTCGGCTTCATCGGCACCACCGTCGCCACCGGGCCCGCCGAAGTCACCGACGAGCCATTCAGCGTCGATTCCGGCGTGCATCCCCTGTCGCTGACCCAGGCGCTCGACGCCGCCGGTCCCGACCGCTGGCGCACACAGGTCGGCGTGCTGGCGGCCAAATACGACATCAGCCCCGCGCTGCTCGAAGCGGTGGTCTGGCAGGAAAGCCGCTGGAACGAACTCGCCATGTCGCCCGTCGGCGCGCGCGGTCTTGCCCAGCTTATGCCCGGCACCGCCGCGCAGATGGGCATCAATTCCGCCGATCCCATGGCCAATCTCGAAGGCGGCGCGCGTTACCTGCGGATGCAGCTCGACGCGTTCGGCGGCAACATCGAGAAGGCGCTCGCCGCCTACAATGCTGGTCCCGCGCGCGTCGCCCGGGCCGGCGGCATTCCCAACATCCGCGAGACGAAGCTCTACGTTGCCGCGATCATGGCGCGCCTGACCGACCCGGTCCGGCAGTAGGCAGGCCCCACGGATGAACTGGCTCTGGGCGCTCGCGCTCCTGCTTTCCGGCGCCTACTGCATCGTTCGCGCCATCTTCGACCTGCGACGCAAGCGCTACCTCTGGGGCGCCGCGGGACTGGTCGCCGCCGCGATCATCCTGAGCGCCCCGGTGCCGACCGCAAGCGTGGTGGTGGACCTTCCCGCTGTCGATCGACCGTAGCGCTGCCGGCGGCCGGTCGAGGCAAGCGGCACCGTGGTGACCCGTCCATGGGCCTTCGACAAGCTCAGGCTGAGCGGGTCGAGAGCGTGGTTGTCTCCTGCGGCATCTGGAGCGACATGCGCCCTGCCCTCCAATTCCGCTCAGCCCGAGCTTGTCGAAGGCCCCGCAGTCGCGCGCGCGTGATCTCACAAAAAAGAAGCGCGCCACCTTCCGGCAGCGCGCTTCCCGAAATCCCGTGGGATGAGCCGGATCAGCCCAGCATCTTCTTCGCCATGGCCCGCACCTCGTCGCCGAGGTCCGGACGGTCCAGCGCGATTGCCAGCGTCGCCTCGACGAAGCCGAGCTTGGAGCCGCAGTCGAAGCGGCGGCCGGCGAAGGTGACCGCGTGGAACGGCTGCTCGCCGATCAGCTTGGCCATCGAATCGGTCAGCTGGATCTCGCCGCCCGCGCCCTTGCCCTGCGTTTCGAGCAGGCCCATGATCTCGGGCTGGAGGATGTAGCGGCCCGAGACGATCTTGTTCGAGGGCGCCTCTTCCACCTTGGGCTTCTCGACCAGGCCCTTGACCTCGGTCAGCGCGCCGTTCGATGCGCCCGGCGCGATCACGCCGTAGCTGGACACTTCCTCCATCGGCACTTCGAGCACCGAGACGAGATTGCCGCCCACTTCGTTGTAGGCCTCCACCATCTGCGCCATGCAACCGGGCGAGCCGTACATCAGTTCGTCGGGCAGGAAGATCGCGAAGGGCTCGTCGCCGATCACCGCGCGGGCGCACCACACCGCATGGCCGAGGCCGAGCGGCACCTGCTGGCGGACGGTCACGAGATTGCCCGGCTGGATGCGCGTGGGCTCCAGCGGGTCGAGCGACTTGCCGCGCCCGGTCATCGTCGCTTCCAGCTCATAGGCGGTGTCGAAATGCTCGACGATGGCGGTCTTGCCGCGGCCGGTGACGAACACGAATTCCTCGATGCCCGCCTCGCGCGCCTCGTCGACGGCGTACTGGATCAGCGGGCGATCGACGACCGGCAGCAGCTCCTTGGGGATCGCCTTGGTGGCGGGAAGGAAGCGCGTGCCGAGGCCGGCGACGGGGAATACAGCCTTGCGGACGGGCTTGCGGAACGTGTTGTCACTCATGGAACCGGATCTTGCCTCGCTCATGTTGCAGTGCGGTTAAAGCGGCTAAATGCGCATTACGCAACAAGACCCTATTAACCCTAAGGATCCCTTAATCCGCCGTTCTTTTCAGCCGTGCCGCCTTGCCGCCCCGTTGCCCGGCCCGCGTTTGGCGCTAAAGGACGGAAATGGACAAGATCATCATCGAGGGCGGCAAGCGCCTTTCCGGCACGATTCCCGTCTCGGGTGCCAAGAACGCCGCGCTGACGCTGGTGCCCTGCGCGCTGCTCACCGAAGAGCCGCTGACGCTGCGCAACCTGCCGCGCCTTGCGGATATCGACGGTTTCCAGCACCTGATGAACCAGTTCGGCGTCTCCACCGCCATCGCCGGCAGCCGTCCCGAGGACTTCGGCCGCGTGATGACGCTGCAGGCGACGCGCATCACCAGTTCGGTCGCCCCCTACGACCTCGTGCGCAAGATGCGCGCCTCGATCCTCGTGCTCGGTCCGATGCTGGCGCGCATGGGCGAGGCGACCGTGTCGCTGCCCGGCGGCTGCGCGATCGGCAACCGCCCGATCGACCTGCACCTCAAGGTCATGGAAGCGCTGGGCGCGACGATCGAGATGGCGGCGGGCTACGTGCGCGCCATCGCGCCGGACGGCGGCCTGCCGGGCGGGCGCTATTCCTTCCCCGTGGTCTCCGTCGGCGCGACCGAGAACGCGCTGATGACGGCCGTGCTGTGCAACGGCAAGTCGACCCTCCACAACGCCGCGCGCGAGCCCGAGATCGTCGACCTGTGCAACCTGCTCGTCGCCATGGGCGCGCAGATCGAGGGCATCGGCACGTCGGACATCACCATCCACGGCGTCCCTCGCCTCCACGGCGCGACCTACATGGTCATGCCCGACCGCATCGAGGCCGGCTCCTACGCCTGCGCGGCGGCGATCACCGGCGGTGAAGTGACGCTGAAGGGTGCCCGCATCGAGGACATGGAAGCGACCGTGCAGGCCCTGCGCGACGCGGGCGTCCATGTCGAGCCGACGGCGGACGGCCTTCACGTCGCCGCCAACGGCAAGCTCAGGCCGGTCACGATTTCCACCGCGCCCTACCCCGGCTTCGCCACCGACATGCAGGCGCAGCTCATGGCCCTGCTGTGCCGCGCCGAGGGGTCCAGCGTGCTGACCGAGACGATCTTCGAGAACCGCTACATGCACGTTCCCGAACTCAACCGCATGGGCGCGCGGATCGAGACCAAGGGCCGCACCGCCATCGTCCACGGTGTCGACAAGCTGACCGGCGCCGACGTCATGGCGACCGACCTGCGCGCCTCGATGAGCCTCGTCATCGCCGGGCTTGCGGCGGAGGGGCAGACGCAGGTCCACCGCCTCTACCATCTCGACCGCGGCTACGAGCGGCTGGAGGAAAAACTGGCGCTGGTCGGCGCGCAGATCGAACGCGTCGGCGGAGAGTAACCGGCGCGAGAAACCTTCGGGCAATATCGCGCGTTGCTCTTCTCGAAATACCGAGAGGAGTATCGACATGGGCCTGATCAAGTTGGCCGCGGCCGGCGCCGTTGGCTACGCGCTTTACAAGTACGCGAACAGTCACAAGCAGGAACTCGGGCTCGCCGACGGCGATCGCGCCACCGTGCGCGATTCCGGGCCCGAGCACATGACCACGCCCCCCAAGGCCTGGAGCAAGACCGACGAGGCGATCGACGAGAGCTTCCCGGCCAGCGACCCGCCGTCCACGTACTGATCCGAGAGTCCGGACCCTATCGAAAGGGCGGGGGGAAGCGCGGCTTCCTTCCGCCCTTTTCGCTGGGCCGCAGCCGGTCGCATAATCGTCACCTTCGCCCGCTATCGCGCGCGCGAGCTGGAACGAATCCCCGCATCAAGCCGTTGAAAGCGTTGCGGGAACGGCAGGGTGCCGGGTTCGCGCCCAGGAGCAAGCCATGGCCATCCACTTTGTCGCGGACCTGCATTTCGACGGCAACAGTGCACGCCATGCCCTGCCCCATGGCTTCGCCGACAGCCGGGAGCGGACGCGCCGCATCTGCGAGGTCTGGCGTGCCCGCGTCGCCGCCGACGATACCGTCTGGATCCTCGGCAACGTCGGCAACGCCGTGCACCTCGCGGGTCTGCCGGGCACCAAGCACCTCGTGCGCGGTGCGTTCGATCCGCCGATGTGGAACTGCCTCGCCACCCGCCGCTACGCCAGTGTCTGCGATTCGCGTCTGCTGGATACGCCGCGTGGCAGCGTCTACCTCTCCAGCAATCCTGCCGGCGCGCCGGACGACATGCGCGTGCTGCACGGCCATGCCCCCGGCTGGTCGGTGGCCAACCATGTCTGCGTGACGGTGGACGCCACCGGCTGGGGACCCGTCAGCCTCGAGCTCATCGCGCGCCGCGCTTCGGCCTTGCGCCGCGCCGCCTGACCCTCAGCCGAGCGCCGAGACCACCAGCCAGACCCGGATCGCACTGGCGAGACCGGGCGGCGTGTCCGCCTCAAGCCGCTCCGCATCGATCCGCGCCACCAGCGCATTGACGGGCACGCCCTCGCGCACCGCCACCTGCCGCAACAGGTCCCAGAACACCGGTTCGAGGCTGATCGAGGTCTTGTGACCGGCGATCTCGACCGAACGCTTGATCGGTGGATGGTACGGAGTGGGCATCGGCCCAGCCTAACCGCGCGACGACGGCAGTGGAAGCGTCGTCGCCATAACTGCGCATTTCCGCCGTTTCCGACCATCACGCATCACATGATACCTCGTCATAACAAGGTATCATGCGTCGCCCCGTACTTTTCTTCGCAAGGTATCTTGCGTTGCATGGTAGCTGTCCATATACACTGGGTCATCGCAGGAGGTGATTCGATGTCTGAAATCGAAATCCAGTTGAAGAAGGGAGTGCTCGGCCTGTGCGTGCTCGCCCTGCTGTCACGCGGTGACAGCTACGCCTACGAGATCGCGAGCCGCATGGCAGACGCGGTCGATATGGGCGAAGGGACGATCTATCCGCTCATGCGCCGCATGCAGTCCGAAGGCCTTGTCGCGACCTACCTCGAGGAATCGCCCTCGGGTCCTTCGCGCAAGTACTACCGCATTACCGAGACCGGCCGTTCGCGGCTTGCCGAGCAGACCGCCGAATGGCGCGGTTTCACCGCCGCCGTCGATGCGCTGATCGACGGCCCCGAAGCGGCATCCACTCCAGATCAGGCGCCCGTGCAGGAAGGGGAATCCAGCCATGAAGCGTAACGAGTTCATCAAGCGCCTGAAGGCCGGCCTCAAGGGCATGCCCCAGGACGTCGTCGACGAGATCGTCGCCGACTACGAAGAGCACTT
>DATKFS010000022.1:0-33393 GCA_035511275.1 Novosphingobium sp. | reverse complement strand
CCGCCGCACAGGGCCAGCAGTTCGTCGAACCCTTCGTCACGGATGACTTCCATCAGGGTCCGGCCCTCGGGGGCCTCGACGTTCGATTCCTCACCCGACTGATTGACGACGATGATCTGCGGCATGCTCTCGAATCCCCTTTGATACACTCTGTATCATAAACGTCATGGTATGCGCATTTGCCGCAGGCTGCTAAAGGCTGCAACCCCCTTTTGCAAGGTAACCTGAATCATGGGTTTGACGGCAGACGAACTTCGTATTGGCCTGGACGTGATCGCCGGGATCGACCCGGCGATGGGGCGTGCGCTCGAAATCGCGGGCTATCCGGAGCCCCGCATCCGGGAGACGGGCTATGCGACGCTGCTGCGCACGATCGTGGGCCAGCAGGTGAGCGTGGCCGCCGCGGCCTCGGTGTGGAACCGGCTGGAGGCGCTGCTCGGAGAGGGCATCGCCCCCGAGACCCTGCTCGCCGCCGAGTTCGAGGCGCTGCGCGGCTGCGGCCTGTCGCGCCAGAAGCAGGGCTATGCGCGGTCCCTGTGCGAACTGGTGGTGGCGGGCAGCCTCGACTTCGACAATCTTCCCGCCGACGACGAGGAAGCCATCGCCAAGCTGGTCGGCATCAAGGGCATCGGCCGCTGGTCCGCCGAGATCTACCTGCTCTTCGCCGAGGGCCGTCCGGACATCTGGCCCGCCGGGGACCTTGCCGTGCAGGCCGGCCTGCACAAGCTGCTCGGCCTTGAAGAGCGCCCATCGGAGAAGCTGACCCGCCAGCTTGCCGAACCCTGGCGCCCGCACCGGGGCGCGGCGGCGATCTTCACCTGGCACTGCTACAACAACCCGGCGCTCTGACCCGCCGCGCCATCGCAAGGTGACACCAGGTTTACACGGTTTACACGGTCCAGGGGGTAGGAGGGCGTCCCTGGGCCGGGACGTGTCACCTTGCAGCGCCAACCTGTCACCTTGCGCAGGGCAGGTGTCACCTTGTGGGGTGCGGCTTGCGAGGGGGCGGGCGGCGACCATTCCCCGATCTACCCCGGCTGCGGTCCTGTAGGAAAGCGCGACGCGGGCAGGCGGCGCCTTGCGTCAGGCGATCCCGTCGATGAACCGGGCCATCTCCACGTCGCGCTCGCTGAGGCCGTCGGCGTCGTGGGTGGTGAGCGTTATGCGCACCGTGCTGTAGACGTTGAACCACTCGGGATGGTGGTCGGCCTTGTCGGCGTGGATGGCGACGCGGGTCATGAAGCCGAAGGCCTCGTTGAAGTCGGCGAACTTCAGTTCCCGCGTGATGGCGAGGCCGTCTTCGCGCAGGGTCCAGCCGGACAGGGCGGCGAGGGCTTCGTCGGCCTGGGCGTCGGTGAGGCGGGCAATCGGCATCGTGCGTCTCCTTGGCAGAGAGGAGCGTTTCTCCTATCGCTCCGCCCCATGCAAGAGGCTGACCCTGCGCGAATTGCCGTGACCGACCTGGCGTGCCGTCGCGGCGACCGGGTGCTGTTCGCAAACCTCTCGCTGCGGCTGGCGCCGGGCGAGGCGGTGCAGGTGGCGGGGCGCAACGGCATCGGCAAGTCGAGCCTGCTGCGCATCGTCGCCGGACTCGCCCCTGCCTTCGCCGGGTCCGTCAGGGTCGATGGCCCGGTCGGCCTGCTGGACGAGCGGCCCGCCCTCGACCCGGCGCTGCCGCTGGGCCGGGCGCTGGCGTTCTGGGGCGGGATCGACGGCGCCGCCGCGCCCACGCACCTCGAACGGCTGGGGCTCGCCGGTCTGCTCGACGTGCCGGTGCGCTATCTCTCGACCGGCCAGAAGAAGCGCGCGGCACTGGCGCGGCTGCTGGGGCAGGGCGCGCCGGTATGGCTGCTCGACGAGCCGCTCAACGGGCTGGACGGCCACGCGGTCGAGCTGGTCGAGGCACTGGCGGCGGAGCACTGCGCGGGTGGCGGTGTCGCCCTCGTCGCCTCGCACCAGCCGTTCCGGCTGGCGAACATGCGCGCGCTCCAGCTTTCGGACTTCGCGGCATGAGCGGGCGGATCGTCCTCGCCCTGCTGCGGCGCGACCTTGCGCGGCTGCTGCTTGGCGGGAAGGGCGGCGGGGCGCTGCTGCCGGTGCTGTTCTTCCTCTCGGTCGCGATGCTCTATCCCTTCGCGGTCGGCCCCGACGCCCCGCTGCTGGCGCGGACCGGGGGCGGGGTGATCTGGGTCGCCGCGCTGCTCGCCGCGATCCTGCCGCTCGACCGGCTGGTGGAGCCCGATATCGAGCTTGGCCTGTTCGACCAGTGGGCCCTGCGCGGCATCTCCGAGGAACTGGTGATCGCGGTGCGCGTCCTCGCCCACTGGCTGAGCTTCGGGCCGCCGCTGATGCTGGCCGCGCTGCCCGCCGCCGCGCTGCTCGGGCTGGAAGGGGCGACCTTGCGCACGGTGGAGATCGGGCTGCTGGCGGGGACGCCGGGGCTTGCGGCGCTCGGCGTCACCGTGGCCGCGCTGACTTCGGGGCTGAGGGGCGGGGCGGCGCTGTCCGGCCTGCTGGTGATCCCGATGGCGGTGCCGGTGCTGATCTTCGGCGCGGGCAGCCTCGGCACCGGGGGGGAGAGCGGCCTTGCGCTCACCGCCGCGGCCAGCCTCGTCCTCATCGCCATCGCGCCTTTCGCGGGCGGGGCGGCGGTGCGGGCCGGGCGGGGATGAACGGGGACGAGTTGCGCGGTTTGCGATCAAATCAATTGCGCGCGACGCTCGGTCTTCCTAACTCTCGCGCCATGACCGCGTTACAGACTTCCGCACCGCCGGCCCAGCCCTCCACTCTCGACCTCATCGGCAATACCCCGCTGGTCCTCCTCAAGGGCCCGAGCGAGGCCGCCGGCTGCGAGATCTGGGGCAAGTGCGAGTTCGCCAACCCCGGCGCCTCGGTGAAGGACCGCGCGGCGCTGTGGATCGTGCGCGACGCCGAGGCCAAGGGGCTGCTCCAGCCCGGCGGCACCATCGTCGAGGGGACGGCGGGCAACACCGGCATCGGCATCGCGCTGGTCGCCAACGCGCTCGGCTACAAGACCATCATCGTCATGCCCGAGACCCAGTCGCGCGAGAAGATGGACACCCTGCGCGCATTGGGCGCCGAACTGGTGCTGGTGCCCGCGGCGCCGTTCTCGAACCCCGGCCACTTCGTCCACACCTCGCGCCGTCTGGCCGAGGAGACCGAGGGCGCGGTCTGGGCCAACCAGTTCGACAACATCGCCAACCGCAAGGCCCACATCGAATCGACCGCGCCCGAGATCTGGGCGCAGATGGAAGGCCGGATCGACGGCTTCACCTGCGCGGCGGGCACCGGCGGCACCATCGCGGGCACCGGCATGGGCCTCAAGGCCTTCGACGAGGGCATCACGATCGCGCTCACCGACCCCTACGGCGCCGCGCTCTACAACTACTACGCCCATGGCGAGCTGAAGGCCGAGGGCAACTCGGTCGCCGAGGGCATCGGCCAGGGGCGCATCACCGCCAACCTCGAAGGCGCGCCGATCGACACCCAGTTCCGCATCTCGGACGAGGAAGGCCTCGAATGGGTCCGCCGCCTGCTCTCCGAGGAAGGGCTGTGCCTCGGCCTGTCCTCGGGCATCAACGTGGCGGGCGCGGTGGCGCTCGGCCGCCAGATGGTGGCGGAGGGGAAAAAGAAGGTCCGTATCGCCACGATCCTGTGCGACACCGGATTCCGCTACCTTTCCTCGCTCTACAATGCCGAGTGGCTCGAAACCAAGGGATTGCCCGTCTTCCCTTGGCTGGCGAAGTGATGTAACCACTCGTCGATGGCAGGAAACATTCCGCCTTTTATGGTCGAACAGCAGAACATCATCATCGAACGGCTGGGCATCCTCGAACCGTTGCAGGCGCCCCGGCATTTCATGCCGCCGTCCGCGCGCGAACTGCGCTCGCAGGCCGTCTATCGCCTCCAGATCGGGCTGTTCGGGCTTTGCGCCATGCTGCTGATCGTCGGCCTCGCCAACATCATCCGCGACCGGCTGCGCCTGTCCGAAACGGTGGACCCGATCCAGGAAGTCGTCGCGGTGGACGCCAAGCCGACCAAGCCGGCAAGCGATCCGCTGGCCGACATCGGCGTCGTCCCCGCCGCCGATCCCAGCCCGACGCCCGCTCCCGCCGCCGTGCCGAACGCCGAGGCTTCCGGTGACACGGCCGCGCCGCCGGCGCCTTGACCTCGCGCTGACCTGCCTCCTCGCGCTCGCCGGATGCGGCGAGGGCGGGACGGCAACGCCGCCGCAGGGCACCATCGGCCTCTACTCCAGCCTTCCCATCGCCTGGAACGAAAGCGCGGACCTGCGCGGCCTGCTGGCCGACGAGGCGCCGCCGCACTGGGCGCTGAAGACGCTGCGGGGGCGCGGCCGGGTGATCCCGCTCGACACTCTCGCCGACAGGGAGGGCAAGCTCCCGCTACCCGCCGACGGCGTGCTGGTGCTCGCCCAGCCCCGTCCGCTCATGCCGCAGGAGAACGTCGCGCTCGATGCCTGGGTGCGCGCCGGCGGCCGTGTCCTGCTGTTCGCGGACCCCATGCTCACCGCCGAATCCCTATTCGGCCCCGGCGATCCCCGGCGCCCGCAGGACATCGCCATGCTCTCGACCATCCTCGCGCGGTGGGGACTGGCGCAGACGTTCGAGTTCGACCAGCCCACGGGGGAGCGCACCGTTCCCCTGCCGGAAGGAGACCTTCCGGTGAACCTGCCCGGCGTTTTCGCCATTTCCGGGAATGCCGGGGATGGGGTGGGGAAGGATGGGGACGTGGTGGCGCGCTGCCACCTCGAAGCGGACGGGCTGCTGGCCGACTGCATCTCCGGAAAAGGGCGGATTCTCGCCATTTCCGATGCTGCCCTACTGGAGAATCCGGAGGATTCGGGTGCCGTCCCCTTGCGGCGGATGATTCTCGGCGGACTGCTCGATCGGCTGTCCTCTTCTGCGGGATCGGGGAAATGACGGGGATGGCCGGGGAAATTCCGGGGGTGATGCGAGACGGCGTATCGGTTTGCATAAAAATACATGATAATCAGTGGTTTATGACAAAACCTCCGAAACGGGAGCGCCCTGGATAGCCCATTCCAGGCGGCGACTTATCCATGTGGGTAGTGGATAAATCACCGTGTTTCCCCAAATTTCCCTTTAATCGCCGGATTTCCCGTTATAGAAGAACGGTCAATCGGAATGGCTGAGTCTCGCCGTGCCTTCGTGTGGCGCGGGGCCTGGACACGCATGTGCGTGCCTGGGAACGGGCCCGGCTATGTCCGGGACGGCGACTTCTGGGGCGAAACAGGCGGACATGGCTGGCAAGCCGTTCATCTACAGCGGGCAGGGCTTTTCGCTTCTACGCGACAAGAACCGCTTCGTGCTGCCCAACGTCCTTCGCTCCACCGTGCGCGATTCGAGCGGCAAGGACGTGCTGTGCCTCGCCAAGCATCCCGAGTGGAAATGCCTCGTCGGCTTCGGCACCTCGCGCGTCGACGAATTCGAAGAGCAGATCGAGGCCGAGCAGGCCCGTGCCGACGCCGCCGGCCGCCCCTTCAATCGCGACAAGCGCGCGATGCAGCTCTACAACTTCCAGTCCGTGCCGTTCGACGGCTCCGGCCGTTTCACCATGCCCGACGCGCTCTCCAGCCTCGCCGCGCTGGATGACGAGCTGTTCTTCCAGGGCATCGGCCGCACGATCCTGATCTGGAACCCCGAGGAACTCTACAAGCTCGCCGACGACCCCGAGTTCGAGGCCGCGATCGCCACCTGCCGTTCGCTGCAGGATGCCGAACTGGCGAAGAAGAAATCATGAGCACTCCCGACCAGCCCCACATTCCCGTGCTCCTTGAGGAGGTGGTCGCCGCCCTGAACCCCCGGGGCGGCGACCTCATCGTCGATGCGACGCTGGGCGCCGGTGGCTATACCCGCCGCCTGCTCGACACGGGCGCGACGGTCCACGCCTTCGACCGCGATCCCGACGCGATTGCCGCCATTCGCGAAAATCCGGGGAAATGGCCCGAACTCGCCAGCAATCCGCCGCGCCTCGTGTTGCACGCGCGCCGCTTCTCCGAAATGGTCGCGGGACTTACGGAAGCCGGGATCGACAGGGTTGACGGCGTGGTGATGGACATCGGGGTATCGTCCATGCAGCTGGACCAGGCGCAGCGCGGCTTCGCGTTTGGCGCCGACGGCCCGCTCGACATGCGCATGAGCCAGGACGGCATGTCCGCCGCCGACTTCTGCAACGAGGCCGACGAGGCCGAGATCGCCGACGTGCTCTACCTCCACGGCGAGGAACGCCAGTCGCGCCGGGTTGCCCGCGCGATCGTCGCCGCGCGGCCGCTCGCGACCACGGCGGAACTGGCCCGGGCGGTGCGCAAGGCGCTCGGGTACAACCCCGCCTACAAAGGCAGCAATGCGCCCAAGGACCCGGCGATCCGCACGTTCCAGGCGATCCGCATCCACGTCAACGGCGAGCTGGACGAGCTCGACGCGGCGCTCGATGCCGCGGAGGTCCTGCTGGGCGAGGGCGGGCGCCTTGCGGTGGTGACGTTCCACAGCCTCGAGGACCGCAAGGTCAAGCGCTTCCTGCGCGATGCCAGCAGCGCCGGGGGAACCACCTCGCGCCACCTGCCGCAAGCCGCCGCCGCGCCCGCGCCGTTCGCCAAGGTCGGCAAGGCGGTGCGCCCCGGCGAGGCGGAGCTTGCCGTCAACCCGCGCTCGCGTTCCGCCACCCTGCGCAGCGCCGTCCGTACCGATACGCCCCCCCGAAGGACCGATGGTTCCCCCAACCAAAGGAACGCCGCATGAACTTCACCAGTGACCGCATCCGATCGATCGGCTGGATTTCCGTGCTGGTGGTCTGCGGGGCGATGACGATCGCGCTCACGCTGCGCGTCAACGCCGTCAAGAGCCAGGTCCACGACACCGAGAAGCGCATCGTCTGGGTGAAGCAGGACATCGACTTCTACGAGACCGAGTTCGCGACCCGCTCCAACCAGCAGGCGCTCAAGCAGCTCAACGATCTCGAGTTCGGCTACAAGGCGCCGATGGCGGGCCAGTACATCGAGGGCGAGCGCCAGCTTGCCGCGCTGGGCAAGCCGGCCGGGCCGGGCGCGCCGCAGCCGATCCGCTACGCCAATGCCGAAGTGCCCGAAGGCGCCGGCGAGAGCGAGGACAAGGGCTCGCTGCTGGCGATGGTGTCGCCGGTGTCGGGCGCCACCGCCGCCGCGCTGCCGGGCGCGGACAAGGCCGCCAAGGGGCGCGATCCCGAGCGCGAGGAGATGGCGCGCGATGCCGCCGCCATCGGCAAGCGGCTCGCCCGCATCGAAGTGGCGGAGGCTGCCCAGCAGTGAACGCCCCGGCGTCCTTCTACCTCGGCACGATCCCGACCACGGTCTCGACCGGCCGGCGCAAGCTCGTCAACGTCCGCCAGCGCTCGCTGCTGGAGGCGAAGATCCGCGTCGTCTGGGTGCTGGCGGTGTTCGTGCTGGTGACCGCCTGCGCGCTGCTGCGCATCACCTACCTCGGCTTTACCGGGGTGACGCCGCGCCACGGCGAGCTGGGCGACCTGCTGATCCCCAATCGCGGCGAGATCGTCGACCGCAACGGCGTGCCGCTGGCGCGCGATTTCCGCGTCTATTCGCTCTGGTTCAATCCCAAGGCGATGACGGCGGGTTCCTCGCTGATCCACAGCCCCGAGGAAGTGACCGCCGGGCTCCTGCGCATCTTCCCCGATCTCGACCGCGACGACATCCTCGCCCGGCTGCGCGCGGGCAAGCCGTGCTACTTGCGCAAGTCGATCCTGCCCGAGGACGCCAACAAGGTCCACGCGCTGGGTGAACCGGCGCTCGAATACCCGCTGGAGGCCACGCGCTTCTATCCGCAGGGCTCGATGGCGGCGCACGTGCTGGGCTACGTCGACAGCTACGGCAAGGGCAAGGTCGGCATGGAGCAGGCCTTCAACGACAAGCTCATCAGTCCCGAGGGACGCTCGGGCTCCTCCGTGCTGTCGATCGACTTCCGGGTGCAGAGCGCGCTGGAGGACGAACTTGCCCACGCCATGCAGTTGAGCCAGGCCAAGGGCGCGGCAGGCGTCGTCCTCGACGTCGATACCGGCGAGATCCTCGCGCTGGCCTCGCTGCCCTCGTTCGACCCCAACCACGTCAAGCCGACGGACATGGTCATCTCGCCGCAGGAAGCCGCGCAGGGTGACGTGCCCCACGGCTTCAACCGCGTCACCAACCAGGTCTACGAACTGGGCTCCACGTTCAAGCCGATCACCGTCGCGTCCGCGCTCGACGCGGGCGTGGTGACCGACATGGGCAGGCAGTGGCCGGCGACGCCGCTCCACGTCGGCCGCTTCACGATCCACGACCTGCACAACTACGGCGCCTCGCTGAACGTGCCGGAGACGCTGATCCACTCGTCGAACACGGTCACCGCGCGCATCGCCGACGAACTGGGCGGCGTGCGGCTCAAGAAGACGATGGAAGCGCTGGGCATGAACGAGCGTCCCTACGTCGAGCTGCCCGCCAAGGGCTTCCCGATCTGGCCGCGCGGCGAATGGCCGCGCCTGCGCACGATGACGGTCGCCTACGGCCACGGCATCGCGGTGACCCCGCTGCACCTCGCCTCCGCCTATGCCGCGCTGGTCAACGGCGGCATCTGGCGCCCGGCGACGCTCAAGAAGCTCGATCCCTCGGACATTCCGGCCGGGCGCCGCGTGTTCAAGGCGTCCACCAGCGCGCGCATCCGCCAGTTGCTTCGCATGATCGTGCAGTACGGCACGGGTCGCAAGGCCGATGCGCCGGGCTTCCGCGTCGGCGGCAAGACCGGTTCGGCCGAGAAGCCGGGCGCGGGCGGCTACCGCAAGCACTCGCTGATCGCGACGTTCGCCGCCGCCTTCCCGATGGACAAGCCGCGCTTCGTCGTCATCTCGATGATGGACGAGCCGCAGGGAACGCAGGCCACCTCGTTCCAGCGCACCGCCGCCTGGAACGCCGCGCCGGTGATCCAGCGCGTGGTGCCCCGCATCGGCCCGCTGCTGGGCGTCATGCCCGACGAGACGCGCGACATCGACATCACCGACCTCAAGCCCCTGGTCCCCGGCGGGAGCGACGGAGAATGAAGCTTTCCACCCTCTGCGCCGCCGCCGGCGTGCCGCTCCCCGGCCCCGACGGCAACGTCACCGGCTTCGCGATCGACAACCGCAAGGTCGCGCCCGGCACCGTGTTCGGCGCCTTTCGCGGCACCCGCTTCAACGGCGAGGACTTCATCGCCGCCGCCGTGAAGGCGGGCGCGGTGGCGGTCGTCGCCCACCCCGACGCCAGGGTGGAAGGCGCGATCCACTTCGCCGACCCGGAGCCGCGCCGCCTCTTCGCCCGCCTCGCCGCGCCGTTCTTCGCGCCCGTGCCGGAGGTTCTGGTGGCGGTGACCGGCACCAACGGCAAGACCTCGACCGTGGAACTGACCCGCCAGATCTGGCGCATGGCGGGGCAGCGCGCCGCCTCGATCGGCACGCTGGGCGTCACCACGGGCGACGAGACGGTCTCCACCGGTCTCACCACGCCCGACATCGCGACCTTCCTCGCCAACCTGTCCGGGCTTGCGCGCGAAGGCGTGACCCACGTCGCCTACGAGGCGTCGAGCCACGGCCTCTCGCAGTTCCGCATCGAAGGCCCGCGCGTGGTGGCGGGCGCTTTCACCAATCTCAGCCGCGACCATCTCGACTACCACGAGACGATGGAGGCGTACTTCGACGCGAAGATGCGCCTGTTCGACGAAGTGGTGGTTGACGGCGGCACGGCGGTGGTCTGGGCCGACGACGCGTGGTCGGACAAGGCGATCGCCCGCGCCAAGGCGCGCGGGCTCAGGCTGTTCACGGTCGGCACCAGGGGCGCGGACATCCGCCTCGTCGGCCGCACGCCGACCGGGCTCGGGCAGAAGCTGGAGATCGAGCACGAGGGCAAGGCCCGGGTGATCGACCTGCCGCTGATCGGCGCCTACCAGGCCGCCAACGCGCTCGTCGCGGCGGGGCTGGTACTGGCGACCGGCGGCGATGCGCACCTCACGTTCGAGGCGATGAAGCGCCTCGTCACCGTGCGCGGCCGGATCGAGCGGGCGGCGATCACGCCGTCGGGCGCGCCGGTCTACGTCGACTACGCGCATACGCCCGATGCGCTGGAGGCCGCGATCGCGGCGCTCCGGCCGCACGTCACGGGCAGGCTGATCGTGGTGTTCGGCGCGGGCGGCGACCGCGACCGGGGCAAGCGGCCCGAAATGGGCCGGGTGGCGAGCGAGGGGGCAGACCTCGCGATCGTCACCGACGACAATCCGCGCGGGGAAGATCCCCCGACCATCCGCGCGATGATCCTCGCCGGAATGGGGCCGGGAGCGCGGGAAGTGGGCGACAGGCGGGCCGCCATCGGCGCCGCCGTCGCCGAGGCCGGGGAAGGGGACATCGTCCTCGTCGCCGGCAAGGGGCACGAACAGGGGCAGATCATCGGCAGCGGCGACAATGTGCGCGTCCTGCCATTCGACGACGTCACCGTGGCCAGGGAAATGGCTGGCTCGCTGGGAAGGTAGAGACGCATGGTAGCTGTTGCCCGGATCCTCGATTGGCCGCTCGATCCCGCCGAGGAGAACCTGCAGGTCCTGTGGGACGCCGTCTCCATCGCCCGTGCCGTGAAAGGCACGGCCAGCGCCGACTTCACCGTCTCCGGCGTCGAGATCGACAGCCGCGACGTCCAGCCCGGCGACCTCTTCTTCGCGCTGAAGGGGGAGGCCATGGACGGCCACCGCTTCGTCGAGATGGCCTTCGCCAAGGGCGCGGCGGCCGTCGTGGTGGACCGCCCGGTCGATGGCCCGCACATCCTCGTCACCGACACCATGGACGCGCTGGAGCGCCTCGGCGCCGCCGCCCGGCTGCGGGCGCGCGGGCCGGTGATCGGCGTGACCGGCTCGGTCGGCAAGACCGGCGTCAAGGAGATGATCTTCACCGCGCTCGACCGCTCCAGCCGGGGCGACGCGCACCGCTCGGTCAAGAGCTACAACAACCATGTCGGCGTGCCCCTCAGCCTCGCCCGGATGCCCGGCCGCGCCCGCTTCGGCGTGTTCGAGATGGGCATGAACCACGCGGGCGAGATCGCCGCGCTGACCCGCCAGGTCCGTCCCCACGTCGCCGTCATCACCACCATCGCGCCCGCGCACATCGAGATGCTGGGCTCGGAAGAGGCGATCGCCCGGGCCAAGGCCGAGATCTTCGAAGGGCTCGAGCCGGGCGGCACCGCCGTCATCCCGATCGACAGCCCCCACTATGGCACCCTGCGCGCGGCAGCGGTCGCCTGCGGGGCGCAGGTCGTCTCGTTCGGCAAGGCCGCCGACGCCGACGTGCGCCTGCTCGACACGGTGCCCGCGATCGGTGGCGGCTCGCTCGTCACCGTAGACATGGGCGACCGCCGGGTCTGCTACACCGTCGCCGCGCCGGGCGAGCACCAGGTCATCAACTCGCTCGCCGTCATGGCGGCCGTACGTGCGGTCAAGGGCGACCTCGGTGCCGCCGGTGTCGCCCTTGCGGAGATGGGCGGCATGGCCGGTCGCGGCGCCCGCATCGAGATCGACGTGGACGGCGGCGAGCCCGATGCGAACGGCCAGCGCAAGGCGCTCCTGATCGACGAAAGCTACAACGCCAACCCCGCCTCGATGCGCGCCACGCTCGCGCAGCTCGGCCGCACCCCGGCGCAGCGCCGGATCGCCGTGCTCGGCGCGATGAAGGAGCTGGGCAGCCACGGGCCGGACTACCACGCCGCGCTCGCCGGGCCGCTGCGCGAGGTCCCCGTCGACTACGCCGTTCTGGTCGGCGAGGAGATGGCCGCACTCGCCGAGGAATTGGGGAAATCCCCCACTTCCGAGGTTGGCAAACCCGTGCCCTTCGCGCATTGCCCGAGTGTGCGGGAAGCTGTCGAAACCTTGCGCGCGTTCGGGCTCCGACGGGATGACGCCATCCTCGTCAAGGGTTCGAATTCGGTAGGCCTGGCAGCGCTCGTCACGGCGCTCAGCAAGCAGGAAGGGTAGGGGTAGACCCCCGCAAGATGTTGTATCTCATCGCAGAATGGTTCCACTACGAGGGACTTTCGAACCTCTTCCGCTACCAGACGTTCCGGTCCGGCGCGGCGCTGATGACGGCGCTGGTGATCGGCCTCATCATCGGCCCCAAGTTCATCAACATGCTGCGAATCCGGCAGGGCAAGGGCCAGCCAATCCGCGAGGACGGCCCGCAGACCCACCTCGCCAAGCGTGGCACGCCCACGATGGGCGGCCTGATGATCCTGACCTCGCTGGTCCTGACCATGCTGCTGTTCATGGACATGACGAACCCGTTCGTCTGGGCCTGCATCGCGGTGACCGTGGGCTTCGGCGTGATCGGCTTCCTCGACGACTACGACAAGGTGACCAAGCGCCACCACGCCGGCCTGTCGAGCAAGGTGCGCCTGCTGCTCGAGTTCATCGTCGCGGGCATCGCCTCGTACATCATCGTCAGCCAGCTCAACACCAACCTCTACGTGCCGTTCCTGTCGGGCCGGTACATCCCGCTGGGGCCGCTCTACTACGTCTTCGCCGCCGTGGTGATCGTGGGCGCGGGCAACGCGGTGAACCTGACCGACGGGCTCGACGGCCTCGCGACGATGCCGGTCATCATCGCGGCAGGCACCTTCGCGATCATCTGCTACCTCGCCGGGCGCGTGGACTATGCCACGTACCTGGGCATCCCGCACGTGCCGCGCGCGGGCGAACTGGCGATCTTCTGCGCCGGGATCATGGGGGCGGGGCTCGCCTTCCTGTGGTTCAACGCGCCGCCTGCAGCGGTCTTCATGGGCGACACCGGCAGCCTCGCGCTCGGCGGGGCGCTGGGCTGCATCGCCGTCGCCGCGCACCACGAGATCGTGCTCGCCATCGTCGGCGGCCTGTTCGTGCTGGAAGCGGCGTCGGTCATCATCCAGGTGTTCTGGTTCAAGCGCACCGGCCGCCGCGTCTTCCGCATGGCGCCGATCCACCACCACTTCGAGCAGAAGGGCTGGCGCGAATCGACCGTTGTGATCCGCTTCTGGATCATCTCGATCGTGCTCGCGGTGATCGGCCTCTCCACCCTGAAGCTGCGATAGGGGAACCGGGCGCGTGATCGTCTCCCCCGTCTTTTCCGGCAAGCGCTACGCAGTCCTCGGCCTTGCCCGCTCGGGGCTGACGGCGGTCGCCACGCTGGTGGAGAGCGGGGCGCACGTCATGGCGTGGGACAGCCGCGACGAGGCCCGCCAGTCGCTGTCCGAATGGACCGAGGCCGGCCAGGTCGAACTCGCCGACCCGGTGACGGCGGACCTTTCCGGCTACGACGGCGTCGTCGTCTCGCCCGGAATCCCGCTCAACCGCCACCCGATCGCCGAGGCCGCCGCGCGCGCGGGCGTGCCGGTGATCGGCGACATCGAACTGTTCGCGCTGGCCCGGGCCGACCTTCCCGCCCACCGCGTCGTCGGCATCACCGGCACCAACGGCAAGTCGACCACCACCTCGCTCGTCCACCACCTGCTCGAATGCGCCGAGGTCCCGGCGCGCGTGGGCGGCAACATCGGCGTGCCGGTGCTCGGCACGGTGCCGCTGCCGGAAGGCGGGGTCTACGTGCTCGAACTGTCGAGCTACCAGATCGACCTCACCTTCAGCCTCGACTGCGAGGTGACGGCGCTGCTCAACATCACCCCCGACCATCTCGACCGCTACGACGGGTTCGAGGCCTATGCCGCCTCCAAGCAGCGCCTGTTCGAAATGCAGGGCAGCGGCCGCCACGCCATCTTCGGCACCGGCGACCGGGAGACGCGCGCCATCGGCCATATCGAGGCGGCGCGCCGCGCGCCCGGTCTCGTGCGCATGGTCGACGGGGCCGAACTGCTGCCGCTCCAGAAGGAGTGGCCCTCGCTGCAGGGTCCGCACAACCTGCAGAACGCCGCCGTCGCCGTCGCGATCGTCGAGGCGCTGGGGATCAGGAAGGCGCAGTGGCGCAAGGCCCTGCGCACCTTCAGCGGTCTCCCGCATCGCATGGAGCGCGTCGCCGAGGCGAACGGCGTCACCTACATCAACGACAGCAAGGCCACCAACCCGGCCTCCACCGCGCCCGCCATCGCCGCGTTCCCGCCCGAGCCGACCCCGCGCATCCACTGGATCCTGGGCGGGTTGCCCAAGGGCGACAACCTCGACGAATGCGCGCCGTTCTTCGGCAACATCGCCGCCGCATACACCATCGGCGACGCCGGACCCCGCTTCGCCGAGATCCTGGCGCCGCACATGCCGGTCCACAATTCCGAGATGATGGCCGAGGCGATCCGCCAGGCGATGGCCGCCGCGAAGCCGGGTGATGTCGTCATGCTGTCTCCAGCCTGCGCGAGCTTCGACCAGTTCCGCGACTACGAGGCGCGCGGCCAGGCCTTCCGCCAGATCGTCGAGGCGCTGCTCGCCCCCGACGAGGAAGAGACGGTGCGCTGATGGCGACGATTGCCCCGAACCCCGGCGCGGCCGCGTCGCAGCGCTACAACCGCAACCGGCGCGGCCAGGTCGCGATCTGGTGGCAGGAGATCGACAGGCCGACTTTGGTGCTGGTCCTGATCCTCATGGCGATCGGCGCGGTGGCGGTGGCGGCGGGCTCCCCGGCGAGCGCGCGGCGCCTGTCGACCGCCGCGGAACGGCTGCCGCAGCTGCACTTCTTCTACCTCCACATGCGCTGGCAGATCCTCGGCCTGATCGCGATGTTCTGGGCGTCGAGCCTGACCAAGGACAACGCGCGGCGCTTCGGCATCCTGCTGGCAGGCGCGATGCTGTTCGCGCTGGTGCTGGTGCCGCTGGTCGGCTCGGAAGTGAACGGCGCCAAGCGCTGGCTGCGCTTCGGCATCTCGCTCCAGCCCTCCGAGTTCCTCAAGTGCGGCTTCCCGATCCTGCTTGCATGGATCCTGTCGTGGCGCGCGCGCGATCCGAACATCCCGGTGGTGGGCCTGTGCTTCGCGCTGATGGGCGTGCTCGGCGCGCTGCTGATGCTGCAGCCGGACTTCGGCTCGACGATGCTGTTCTCGGGCGCGTTCCTGGTGCTGATCCTGCTCTCGGGCATCGACCTCAAGCGCATCGGCATGTTCTTCGGCGCAGGGCTCGCTGGCCTTGTACTGATGTATTTCACGTATGACAACGGCCGCAACCGCATCGACAACTTCCTGTTCGGCGGCACCGCGTTCGACCAGGTGGACCTGGCCCAGCGCACGATCCTCAATGGCGGCTGGACCGGGCTCGGCTTCTGGATGGGCACGCGCAAGTTGGCCCTGCCCGAAGCGCACACCGACTACATCTTCTCCGTCATCGGCGAGGAGTTCGGCCTGTTCGCCTGCATGATCATCGTCGTGCTCTACCTCGCGATCCTCACCCGCGTGATCCTGCGGCTGGTGGAGGAGGAGGACCTGTTCACCGTGCTCGCCGCCTCCGGCTTCGCGGCGCAGTTCGGGGGGCAGGCGTTCATCAACATCCTGGTCAACCTGCAGCTGTTCCCGTCCAAGGGCATGACCCTGCCGCTCATCAGCTACGGCGGTTCGTCCACCGTGGCGATGTGCCTCTCGATGGGCCTGCTGCTCGCCGTTACCCGGCGCAACCCCTTCATCAAGCGCGAGAAGTTCTCGCTCCGCGCGATCGGAGACGTACACCAATGAGCCTGGTTTCCCGCCACTATGTCCTCGCCGCGGGCGGGACGGGCGGACACCTCATTCCCGCCTTCGCGCTCGCTGCCGAACTCCACGCGCGCGGCCACCACGTCGCGCTGGTGACGGACGAGCGCGGCGCGGCGATCCCGGGCAAGCCGGACTACCTGCCCGCCCATATCCTGCCGCCGGGCCGGATCGCGGGCCGGAACCCGATCGGCTGGCTCAAGGGCATCAAGGGCGTGATCGACGGTCGCCGCATGGCGCTGCGCCTGTTCGACACCTTCGCGCCCACCGCCGTCGTCGGCTTCGGCGGCTATCCCGCGCTGCCGACGCTGCTCGCCGCGCGCGCGGCGAAGCTGCCGACCGTGCTGCACGAGCAGAATTCGGTGCTCGGCCGGGTGAACCGCTATTTCGCGAAGTCCGTGGACGCCATCGCCACGTCCGCCGAGCAGACCGAGAAGCTCGACCCCGCGCTCGCGGGCAAGGTCACGCTGGTCGGCAACCCGGTGCGCGAGGACGTGCTGCGCCTGCGCGACCAGCCTTTCCCCGAATTCGGCGAGGACAGCCTGTTCCGCATCCTCGTTACCGGCGGCAGCCAGGGCGCGCGGGTGCTGTCCGACGTGGTGCCGGAGGGGCTGGCGATGCTGCCCCCGGCGCTGCGCTCGCGCCTGCAGGTCATCCAGCAGTCGCGGGCCGAGGACATCGACCGCGTGCGCGAGCGCTATGCCGCGCACGGCATCCCGGCGGAACTCGCCACCTATTTCGAGGACATGGCCGAGCGCCTTGCCAGCGCGCACCTGTTCATCGGCCGCTCGGGCGCATCGACGATCGCCGAGCTGACGGCGGTGGGCCGCCCGGCGATCCTCATCCCGCTGCCCTATGCGATGGACGACCACCAGAGCGTCAATGCGCGCGAGATGGTGGCGGGCGGCGGCGCGCGGGTGATCCGCCAGCCGGCGATCACCACCGAGGACCCCGACGCGTACAAGGGCGACCGGCGCAACGCCCTGCTCAGCGAGCAGGCCGAGATCCACCAGAAGATGGCCAAGGACCTGTGCCTGCAGATCCAGGCGATCGCCCAGCGCCCCGAAACGCTGGCCAATGCCGCCCACGCTGCGTGGAATTGCGGCTATCCCAATGCCGCGAAGGACCTCGCCGACCTCGTAGAGAGCTTCGGGGCCGCGCCGATCATGGACGTCATCCGCATGGAAAAAGCCGCTGCCCCCAAGGGCGGCGAGGCGCTGGCGCGGGAGATCGCACAGTGAAGGGTGTCGGCACCGAGATCGGGACGATCCACTTCGTCGGCATAGGCGGCATCGGCATGTCCGGCATCGCCGAGGTCATGCACAACCTCGGCTATTCGGTGCAGGGCTCCGACATCGCCGAGGGCTACGTGGTCGAGGGCCTGCGCGAGCGCGGGATCAAGGTCATGATCGGGCAGGTGGCAGAGAACGTCGAGGGGGCGGCGGTGGTCGTCACGTCCACGGCGGTGAAGCGCGACAATCCCGAAGTCGTCTATGCGCTGGAGCATCGCATTCCCGTGGTCCGCCGGGCAGAGATGCTGGCCGAGCTGATGCGCCTCAAGAACACCGTCGCGGTGGCGGGCACCCACGGCAAGACGACGACGACCTCGATGGTCGCGGCGCTGCTCGATGCGGGCGGCGTCGATCCGACGGTCATCAACGGCGGCATCATCAATTCCTACGGCTCGAACGCGCGTCTCGGTGCGTCGGACTGGATGGTGGTGGAGGCTGACGAGAGCGACGGTTCGTTCCTGCGCCTCGACGGCACGATCGCCATCGTCACCAACATCGACCCCGAGCACCTCGACCACTACGGATCGTTCGACCGGATCAAGGACTCCTTCGTCGAGTTCATCGAGAACGTGCCCTTCTACGGCGCGGCGATGCTCTGCATCGACCACCCGGAAGTGCAGGCGATCATCCCCAAGGTGCGCGATCGCCGCGTGGTGACCTACGGGTTCTCCGCGCAGGCCGACATCCGGGGCGACAACGTGACCCCGATCCCGGGCGGCAACCGCTTCGACGTGGCGCTGCGCCAGCGCGACGGGACCTTCCGCCGGATCGAGGGGATCGAGCTGCCGATGCCGGGCCGCCACAACGTCCAGAACGCACTCGCCGCCGTGGGCGTGGCGGTGGAGATGGGCTGCTCGGATTCGTGCATCCAGACCGGCTTCTCCAAGTTCGGCGGGGTCAAGCGGCGCTTCACCAAGGTCGGCGAAGTGGCGCTCGACGGCGGTGTCGCCACCGTGATCGACGACTATGGCCACCACCCGGTCGAGATCCGCGCGGTGCTGGCCGCCGCGCGCGAGGGGGTGTTCGGCGGCCGCGTGATCGCCGTCGTCCAGCCGCACCGCTTCACCCGCCTGCGCGACCACATGGAGGACTTCCAGGGTGCCTTCAACGACGCCGACGTGGTCTATGCCGCGCCGGTCTACGCGGCGGGCGAGCAGCCGATCGAGGGCGTCGACAGCGCCGCGATGGTCGCGGGCATGAAGGCGCGCGGGCATCGCTCGGCGCAAGTCGTCGACGGACCCGAGGCGCTGGCCGAGGTGCTGGCGCAGACCGTGCAGCCGGGCGACATGGTCGTCTGCCTCGGCGCGGGCGACATCACCAAGTGGGCGGCGGGCCTTGCCGGCGCGATCACGGCGCGGAGGGCGGGGTGAGCGATCTTGCCGGCCTTCCTTCCGTGCGCGGCAAGCTGACGCCGGACGCGCCGTTGGCCCCGCTGGTCTGGTTCAAGGCCGGCGGCCACGCCGAATGGCTGTTCGAGCCGAAGGACCTTGCCGACCTGCAGGACTTCCTGGCGCATCTCGACCCCGCCGTACCGGTCATGGCACTGGGCCTCGGCTCGAACATGATCGTGCGCGACGGCGGCGTGCCCGGCGTCGTCATCCGGCTCGGCAAAGCCTTCGCGAAAGTGACTGCGGACGGCCTGACGCTGACCTGCGGCGGCGGCGCCAGCGGCATTCTCGTCTCCTCGACCGCGCGCGATGCGGGCGTGGCGGGAGTCGAATTCCTGCGCTCCATCCCCGGGACGGTCGGCGGCTTCGTGCGCATGAACGGCGGCGCCTACGCCGGCGAGGTGAAGGATATCCTCGTCGATTGCGAGGTCGTGCTGCGTTCGGGCGAACGGGTCACGCTGGCCAATGCCGACCTCGGCTATACCTATCGCCATTCCGAACTGCCCGAAGGCGCGGTCGTCGTCTCGGCGCGCTTTAAGGGGCACCCTGGCGAGCCTGCCGCGATCCAGGCCGAGATGGACCGCATCTCCGCCGCGCGCGAGGCCAGCCAGCCGCTGCGCTCCAAGACCGGCGGGTCGACCTTCAAGAACCCCGATGGCCACAAGGCCTGGCAACTGGTGGACGAGGCCGGGTGCCGTGGCCTCCAGATCGGCGGCGCGCAGGTGAGCGAGAAGCACACCAATTTCCTGCTCAACACCGGCGAGGCGACCGCTGCCCAGATCGAGGACCTCGGCGATGAAGTGCGCCGCCGGGTGAAGGACCGCTCGGGCGTCGATCTCGAATGGGAAATCCAGCGCGTCGGGCGCAGGGCGGATGCGCCATGAGGGACGAGGACTGGGACGTCAGCGGCCACGAGCAGCAGATCCTCGACAACATCGAGGAGTTCGGCTGCCACATCACCGTGGTCTCGCCGCCCGACGAGGACGAGCCCGACGACGATCTCTACGAGGACGAGATCGAGGTGGAATATGACGATGACGGCGACGAGCCGCAGGATCGCTTCGCCTATTCGGTCGGCTTCCCCAAGACGGTGAAGCAGCCCGAGGTGATCGTCTTCGGCTTCTCGACCGAGCTTTCGGCGGCGGTCATCAACGGCGTGCTCGACATGTGCCGCGAGGGGCTGGTGCTGGAGGACTGGAAGGAAATCGACGGTCTCCTCAAGGGGCACCGGTGCGTGATCCGCGAAGTCGAGCCCGAATGCATCGTGCCCTACTACTTCAATTCCGCGATCTGGTATGCCGAGCACGAGGCCGGGCAGGAAATGACCCGCGCCATGCAACTGGTCTGGCCCGGCGTCGACGACGGCCTGTTCCCCTGGGACAAGGGCTGCTCCGAGATGGTGCGCGACCTGCAACCCCCGCTTTACAGAACGAGCCTGAATTCATGAGCCTCCCCACACTCCACGTCGCGGTCCTGATGGGCGGCTGGTCGAGCGAACGCCCGGTCTCGCTGATGAGCGGCGAGGGCGTGGCCAAGGCGCTGGAAGGCAAGGGCCACAAGGTCACCCGCATCGACATGGACCGCGACGTCGCGCTGCGGCTTGCCGAGGCGAAGCCCGACGTCGTGTTCAACGCGCTCCACGGCACCCCGGGAGAGGACGGCACGGTGCAGGGCATGATGGACCTGATGGGCCTCACCTATACCCATTCCGGGCTCGCCACCTCGGTGATCGCGATCGACAAGGAACTGACCAAGCAGGCGCTGGTCCCCCACGGCATCCCCATGCCCGGCGGGCGCGTGGTCAAGTGCGCCGAGATCCACGAGCGCGACCCGCTGCCGCGCCCCTACGTGCTCAAGCCGGTGAACGAGGGGTCGTCGGTGGGCGTCGCCATCGTCACCGTCGAGGGCAACTACGGCAACCCGATCGCGCCGGACGCCAAGGGGCCGTGGCAGGAATTCGACGAGCTTCTGGCCGAGCCCTACATCCGGGGCCGCGAGCTGACGACGGCGGTCATCGGCGACCGCGCGCTGCTGGTCACCGAACTGAAGCCCAAGGCGGGCTTCTACGACTTCGATTCCAAGTACACCGACGGCATGACCGAGCATGTCTGCCCCGCCGAAATTCCCGACGAGATCGCCCAGGCCTGCAAGGACCTCGCGCTGCGCTCGCACCAGCTGCTCGGCTGCAAGGGCACCAGCCGCGCCGACTTCCGCTGGGACGACACGCAGGGGATCGAGGGGCTGTTCCTGCTCGAAGTGAACACCCAGCCGGGCATGACCCCGCTCAGCCTCGTGCCCGAACAGGCGCGTGCCTGCGGCATGGAATACCCCGAACTCGTGGAGGCGATCATCGCCGAAGCGCTTGCCGACGCCGAGAAGGCCAAGGCGAAAGCGGGGGCCAAATGAGCCAGACGATCCGGCGCAAGGGGACGAGCGCGCGCAAGGCCGCCGCCGCCCACGGCACGCAGCGCAAGGTCCGCGCGGCCAAGGCCCGCACCGGCTCCGCGCTCGACACGGCCATGGGCTGGCTGCCGTTCACCGAAAAGCAGCTCCAGCGCATCTTCATGTTTCTGATCCTCGGCGGTGCCGCGGCGCTGGTCTGCGCCGTCGCGGTCTTCGCCGGACTGCCGACGCTGGCGGGCAAGCAGATGGCGCTCGTCGCGGGCCAGACCGGCTTCGAAGTGAAGCGCGTCGAGGTGCGCGGCGTCAAGAACATCAACGAGCTCAAGGTCTATGAAAAGGCCCTGGCCGAGCGCGACCGCGCGATGCCGCTCGTGGACATCGAAGGTCTGCGCCAGGACCTCCTGGGTCTGTCCTGGGTCAAGGATGCGCGCGTGTCGCGTCAGTTGCCCGACACGCTGGTGATCGACATCGTCGAGCGCGAACCGCACGCGGTGCTGCGCAAGGCCGACCGCTTCGTCCTGATCGACGAGACCGGCCACGAACTGGAAGCGATCAGCCGCAAGGACGCAGGCGGCAAGCTGATCGTCTCGGGTCCCGGCGCGGGCCAGCAGGTGACCGTGCTGGGCAAGCTGCTCGAAGCGGCGCCGGCGCTGAAACCGCGCGTGGCCGAGGCGGAGTGGATCGGCAACCGCCGCTGGAACCTGACCTTCCAGTCCGGCCAGGTCCTCGCGCTGCCCGAGGGCGACCGCCAGTCGGCCGGCGCCCTGGTGACCTTCGCGCGGCTCGACGGCACCAACCGTCTGCTTGGCGGCAAGGTCACCGCTTTCGACATGCGCGCCGAGGATCGCATCTACATGCGCGTTCCCGAGCAGGACGGGCAGGAACTCGCCCTCAAGGCGGGATCGGTGCCGCACACCGCGTCCGCATCCCCGGCCCCGGCCGAAAAGCCGGTCGAGACGGCAGAAGCGCAGGATCAATGATGAAGGGACACGGCTAATGCCCACGCAGCGCATCACCCGCGTCTTCGGCGCGGTCAACATCGGCTCCTTCCGCATCTCGGCCATCGTCGCCGGGATCAACGAAGTGGGCGACATGGTCGTCCTCGGCTCCGGCCACCGCGCCAGCCAGGGCATCCGCCGCGGCTACGTGACCGACATGGCGGCGGCCACCTACGCCGTGCGCGACGCCATCGATCGCGCCGAGAAGATGGCCGACACCGCCGTGCAGAAGGTGTGGATCGGCTGTTCGGGCGCCGGACTCGCCAGCCGCATCGACCAGTTCGACGCCGAGATCGGCGGTCGCCGGATCGAGCAGGAGGACATCGACCAGCTCCTGATCTCCGCGCGCGACGTCATCCAGCCCGACGGGCGCATGGTGCTCCACGCCCAGCCCGCGCAGTACCGGCTCGACGGCGCCCACGGCGTCGGCAACCCCAAGGGCCTCCATGCCGAGCGCCTCGGGGTCGATATCCACATCATGCTGGCCGACGGCGCCCCGATCCGCAACCTCACCGAAGCGGTGCAGAGCGCGCACCTGGAGGTCGAGGCCGTGGTCGGCTCGCCTATCGCGGCGGGCCACGCCTGTCTCTCGCCCGAGGAGCGCGATCTGGGTGTCGCCCTCGTCGAGTTCGGGGGCGAGGTCACCAACGTCGCGATCTACGAGCAGGGGATGCTCAAGGACATGATGGCGATCCCGATGGGCTCCGCCGACATCACCGACGCCATCGCTTCCGCCTTCGGCATCCGCCGCTTCCAGGCCGAGCGCCTGAAGTGCGTCAACGGCTCGGCCATCGCCAACCCGACCGATCACCGCGAGATGATCCCGGTGAATGCGCCCGGAGAGGAAGGCACCGGCCCGATCGCCCGCCACGCCGACGACAAGAACCGCATCCCGCGCGCCGAACTGATCGGCGTCATCACCGGCCAGCTCGGCTCGCTGATGGAGGAGATCAACAAGGCGCTCAAGACGATGCGCTTCACCGGCCAGCGCGGCAAGCAGGTGGTCTTCACCGGCGGCGGCGCGGAGCTGGTGGGCCTTGCGGACTATGCGCAGGCCGCCATCGGCAAGCCGGTGCGCATCGGCCGGGTCGCGCAGCTTTCGGGCCTTGCCGAGGCGCATGTGAAGCCCGGCTTCTCGACGCTGGCGGGCCTGGTCCTCTACGCCGCCGCCGACCCGGTCGACATCCGCGCGCTGGGCCGTGGCAACGCGCGCACGGTGAAGCTGGGCGGCATGGGCACGGTGAGCCGGGTGTATCAGGCCTTGAGGGAGTATTTCTGAGGGGCTGTTGCCCTTCGGACTCCCGTTCCGCCGTTTGTCGGCGCGCGACAGGCTTGCGCACCGCAAAGCCCAGCCGTGCAATCCGGGCGACGGACGCGGCGCGAAGTGGCGGAATTGGCGGCTTTGGCTGTGGACAACGGATTATGATGCTTTGCTTCGGCGACTCGAAGCATGCAATCAGGCAAGTCAATAAATTTTCTTCGCGCACGTGCCTGCCAGGAGAGCGAAATGAGCATTAACATCGGACCGCCGGCGATCGAAGAGCTGCGCCCGCGGATTGTCGTCATCGGCGTGGGCGGCGCGGGCGGTAACGCCATCGCCAACATGATCCAGGCGCAGATCGAAGGCGTGGACTTCGTCGTCGCGAACACGGACGCGCAGGCGCTCAACAACTCGATCGCCGAAACCCGCATCCAGCTCGGTCCCGAGATCACGCAGGGCCTCGGCGCCGGTGCGCGCCCGGAAGTGGGCCGCGCGGCGGCGGAAGAAACGATCGAGGATCTGGAACGCCTGCTCGACGGCGTCCACATGGTCTTCATCGCGGCGGGCATGGGCGGTGGCACCGGCACGGGTGCCGCCCCGATCATCGCCGAGGCCGCGCGCGCCAAGGGCGTGCTGACGGTGGGCGTGGTTTCCAAGCCCTTCATGTTCGAGGGCACGCGCCGGATGCGCGCCGCTGACGCCGGGATCGAGGAGCTGCAGAAGCACGTCGACACCCTGATCGTCATCCCGAACCAGAACCTGTTCCTCGTCGCCAAGGCCGACACCACCTTCAAGGAAGCCTTCTCGCTCGCCGACGAAGTGCTCCAGCAGGGCGTGCGCTCGATCACCGACCTGATGATCATGCCCGGCCTCATCAACCTCGACTTCGCGGACGTCCGCTCGGTCATGGGAGAGATGGGCAAGGCGATGATGGGCACCGGCGAGGGCGAAGGTCCGAACCGCGCGCTTGAAGCGGCGGAGCGCGCGATCGCCAACCCGCTGCTCGACGGCGTTTCGATGCAGGGCGCCAAGGGCGTCATCATCTCGATCATCGGCGGCGACGACATGAAGCTGCTCGAGGTCGACGAGGCCGCGAACCACATCCGTGAACTGGTCGATCCCGATGCGAACATCATCTGGGGCTCGGCTTTCAACCCCGACCTGCAGGGCAAGATCCGCGTCTCGGTCGTCGCCACCGGCATCGAGCAGACCACCGAAATGGCCGAGATCGCCTCGCGCCCGCTGAACCTGGGCGCATCGCGCGGTCCGGTGCGTCCGGCTGTGCAGGCAGCGTCCTCCTCGTCGTTCCAGCCGGCCCCGGTCGCCGCGCCGGTCCAGACGCAGCCCGAGCCCGCGCCCTTCGTCGCGGCGCCCGAGCCTTACGAGCCTGCCGCCGAACTCGAACTCGGCGCGGCCGACGAAACGCAGGATGAGCCGGTCACCGGCACGTTCGGCGGTCTGCGCGGCGGTTACAGCGAACCGCTGGAACTCGGCCTCGATGCCCAGGCGGAGCCTGAGCCTGCTCCGGCGCCGCGTCCGCGCATGCAGGATGAACTGCGGCTCGACGGCGGACAGGTCCAGCCTCCCGCACAGCCGGCGGCACAGGCCCCCGCCGCGCCGCGTCCCAAGCCCGCCGCCGGCGGTGGAAGCACGCTGTTCGAGCGGATGACCAGCCTGTCGCGTCCCCGTCCCGGTGCGGGCGAGCCCGCTGGCGACGATGACGATGGCGATGCCGGTTCGATCAGCATCCCGCGCTTCCTCGGTCGGCAGAACAACCAGTAACGCGTCATCGGGGTGGGGCTGTCCGGCCCCGCCTCGTAGCGCTTTGCCGGGTTCGGGCGCGTGGGGCGCCCGTGCCGTGCGCGTTCGCTTGAGGTTCATCGTTCCCCGTGCATGGGCGCGCGGGTGCGTTCGGTGGTCGGGCGGGCATGACGAAGGACTTGCGGGTGGATAGACTGGTTTCGCGGCTGCTGGCGGGAGCGGCTCTGGGTTGCTCGCTGGCCTGTGCGCCGGCGGTGCTGGCGCAGAGCGCGCCGGTGGTCTCGCGTCCCGTCGTCCAGTCGTTGCCGAGCGCCGAAAGCAAGCGCCTCGCCACGGCACTGGCGACGCTGGGCCGCAACCCGCGCGATGTCGCCGCGCTCATCGATGCCGGCGACGCCGCCCGCGCCCTCCAGGACTTCGATGCCGCCATCGGTTTCTACCGGCGCGCGGATGAGGCCAGCCCCGGCAATGCGCGCGTCAAGGCCGGGCTCGGCAGCGCCTTCGCCCTCAGCGGCGACCCGGTGAGCGCCATTCCCCAGTTCGATGCTGCCGACAAGGCCGGCGCCACGCCCGCGCTGATCGCCAGCGATCGTGGCCTCGCCTACGACCTCGTCGGCGACGGTGCCTCCGCCCAGCGCTACTATGCGCTCGCGCTTGCCACGGCGGCGGGTCCGGCGGCGGACGAACTGCGCACCCGGCTCGCCGTCAGCCAGGCGATCGGCGGGCAGGGCGATGCCGCCTATGCCACCCTGCTGCCGCTGCTCAACAAGCAGGACAAGCCGGGCTGGCGGACCCGTGCCTTCACGCTGGCGATCGCGGGTGACACCAACGAGGCGGTGGACGTCGCGCAGAAGATCCTTCCCGCCGCCCTGGCCGAGAATATCGCGCCCTACCTGCGCTATATGCCGCGCCTCACCAAGGCGCAGCAGGCCGCCGCGGCCAACCTCGGCCGCTTCCCGCGCGCCTCCGAAGTGGGCCGCGACGACGCCCGCATCGCGGCTTACGCACCGCCACGCGCGACGGCGGCGGGCAGCAGCCTGATACCCAAGGGTCAGCCGCTGGGCACCGGCGGGACCAAGCTGGCCAAGGGGACCACCAAGGCCGCCCGGCCCGCGAAGACCACAACCAGTCGGACCCGCACGGCCGGAGCGCAAGCCACGCAGCCGTCGTCGACCACCGCGCGGTCGGTCATCCTGGCCGCCGCCGACCCGGACCGGGTGGCGCCGCCTGAGGTCAAGCCGACGATCGAGCGCGATGGCGGCGAACTCCCTCCCGTTGGCCGCCGCATCGAGCTTCCGCCTGTCACCCCGCCGACGCCGACGCCAACGCCTGCTCCGACGCCGACGCCAACGCCTGCTCCGACGCCGACGTCCGCCCGCGTCGCGCTTTCCACTCCGCCCGCCACGAAGGCGGCCGCCTCTCCGGGCTTCGACCTTGCCCGTGTCGCGGCGCCTACCCAAGCAGCACCGGCACCGGTTCCGGCAACGCCGACACCCGCGCCCGCGCCCGCGCCCGCTCCGGCGCCCGCGCCTGCTCCCGAGCGTTCGCTGGCCGACATCTTCGCCGACATCGGCAAGCCGGCGGTGACGGCAGCGCCGGTGCCGGGGGCGGTCGACATCCGCACGATCACGCCCGCTCCCCCGCCCGTGCGCGTCGCCGTGAAGGCGGACGAGCCCAAGGCCGCAGAGGTGGCTCCCGCCGACGCCAGGGCGAAGGACGCCAAGGCGGCCGATCCCAAGGCTGCGGCTTCCAAGCCGAAGGACGCGAAGACCAAGGCTGCGGAGGCCAAGGCCGCCGCCGATGCGAAGGCGAAGGCGAAGAAGCCCGCGCCGCCGGCCCATCCCAGCCGGATCTGGGTGCAGATCGGCGTCGGCCGCGACAAGGATGCGATTGCCTTCGACTGGCGGCGCTACAATCGCGAGGCCCCGGCGCTGTTCAAGGGGCGGCAGCCCTACGTCAGCGACATGGGGCGGACCAACCGCATCCTCGTCGGGCCGTTCACGACCCAGAAGGCGGCCACCGCGTTCCTCGCGGATGCCAGGAAGCAGGGCTTCCCGGACGCCTTGCCCTGGACGAGTCCGGCCGGGCAGGTCGTGGATGCATTGTCGGCCAAGTGAGGTGCCCATGGGCCCGGCTGGTGCGCCGGGCCGTGGTGTGTTAACGGGCGTTCATTCTTATCCACACGCTGTGAACAGGCTTGTGCAGTTATGCGCAGGCGATCAGGCTGTGCCGGATTGTGCTTTCCCGCCCGCTGGAAGCATCCATGCATCGTATTCGCGGAGGGCAGATGTCACAGATTATGAGGACCGTGCAGGACGATATCGACCGCGACGACGACGAGGCCGCGCCCGTCGAGATGCTCGCCTCGCTGTTCGAGGCGCGTGACTGGCCGTTCGAGTACTCCGGCGAGGACGAAATCTCCGCGGAAGTAAAGGGCGCCTGGGCCAGCTACCAGTTGCAGGCGATCTGGCGTCCCGAGGACCGGGTGCTGCAACTGCTGTGCCTGCCCGACATCCGCATCGCCGATGCCAAGCGTCCGGCCGTCCACGAGGCGCTGGCGCTCATCAACGAGCAGCTCTGGCTGGGGCACTTCGACGTCTGGTCCAACGGCGGCGTCGTGCTCTATCGCCACGGCCTGATGCTCGGCCCCGACGGGTTGCTCGGCCCGGGGCAGGCGCAGATGGTGGTGGAAGCCGCGATCGAGGAGTGCGACCGCTTCTACCCGGTGTTCCAGTTCATCCTGTGGGGCGACAAGACCCCCGCCGAAGCCCTGACCGCCGCGATGGTGGATGCCGCCGGGGAGGCCTGAGCACTGCATTCCGCCCCGGCGCGCGGCGATGGGGGATGATCCCGGACTACCCGTGGCCCCTCCGCCGCTACCCGGGTTGGCCCTTGGCATGCCGCGCCCTCTCGCCTAAGCCGCGCGCCGTCGGATAAGGGGAATGGACATGGACCGGTTTCAAAGCATCCTGCTCGTCGGCTGCGGCAACATGGCCGGGGCGATGCTCGCGGGCTGGCTGGCCGGCGGCATCGCGCCCGCGCGTTTCACTGTGGTCGATCCGCACCGCGAGACCGCGCCCGGGGGCGTGACGCTGCTGCGCGAGCTTCCGGCCGAAGGTCGCTTCGATGCCGTCCTGCTGGGCGTCAAGCCGCAGGGACTCGACGACGTGGCCCCGGTGCTGGCGCCGCTGGTGGGCTCGCGGACCGTGCTGTTCTCGATCCTCGCCGGGGTCGAGTTCGAGAGCCTGTCCGCGCGATTCCCCGACGCCGGTGCCCTGGTGCGGATCATGCCCAACCTCGCCGCGGCCATCGGCAAGTCGCCGATCGCGCTCGACGCGCGGGGTCTGGACGAGATCGGCCGCGCCGCCGTCACCGCGCTGATGGCCCCGCTCGGCACGCCGGAGTGGCTGGCGGGCGAGCACCTGTTCGATGCGGTCACGGCGCTGGCGGGCTGCGGTCCGGCGTTCGTCTATCGCTTCATCGATTCCCTTGCCGCCGGCGCCGTCGCGCTCGGACTCGAGGAAGGCCAGTCGCAGCGCCTCGCGCTCGCCATGGTGGAGGGTGCGGCGCTGCTGGCGGGCGCGTCGGAATTCTCACCCGGCGAACTGGCCGACAAGGTGGCCAGCCCCGGCGGATCGATCCGTGCGGGCATGAACATGCTCGACAAGGACAATGCCCTCGGCGAGGTGATTGCCGCCGCCATGACCGCCTCGCGCGATCGCAATGCCGAAATGGCCGCGGCCGCCCGGCAGGGATAATCGCATCCGTTCCGGCGTGATATACACTTTGTCACAAATGGCAGCCTCCGGTTTTCCTTGAAACTTACCGGGGGCGGGGCGATATTGCCCTCGTGCGGAGGCCGCATTGTGCAGGCGCCCGCGAAAGGGAGTTAGAAATGGCGAATTGGAACGACCCCCAGCCCCGTACGGGCTTCGGAGCGTCTCCGAGCCTAGACGGGCGCACCGCCGGCCGGACCAGCTACGACGCGGGTCTGCGGCGGCACATGCTGTCGATCTACAACTACATGGCGTCCGGCGTGCTGCTTTCGGGCATCGTTGCGTTCGTTTTCGCGAACTACGGCCTTGCGGCCGCGATGTTCGGCAGCCCGATCAAGTGGCTGGTCATGCTGGCACCGCTCGGCTTCGTCTTCGCGATCAGCGGCGGCGCTTCGCGCTTCAGCGAATCGACGCTCAAGGTGCTCTACTGGGGCTTCGCGGCCGTCATGGGCATGTCGCTTTCGACGATCTTCCTGATCTACACCAGCTCGTCGATCGCAACCACGTTCTTCGCCACGGCAGCGGCCTTCGCGGGCCTCAGCCTCTATGGATACACCACCAAGAAGGACCTGTCGGGCTTCGGTACGTTCCTGATCATGGGCGTGGTCGGCATCCTGATCGCCTCGCTGATCAACATCTTCGTGGGCTCCACGATGCTGCAGCTGGCGATTTCGATCCTCGGCGTGCTGATCTTCGCGGGCCTCACCGCCTATGACACGCAGATGCTCAAGAACCAGTACGCACAGCTTCGCGGCACCGACTTCGTCGGCAAGGCGGTGATCCTCGGCGCTCTGAGCCTCTATCTGGACTTCATCAACATGTTCCAGTTCCTGCTGAGCTTCCTCGGCCAGCGCGACTGACCTATCCAAGGGGTTTGCCTGGGGATTTGATTGCACCGGAACGGAGGAAAAACACCTCCTAAGCGATTAATCCACAGTGCAGATTCGTATAGTCATGATGCCCGGTGCGTTTCGTCGCACCGGGCATTTGCTTTGTCGGTTCGCGGCGCTAGACCGTTTGTCCTGTGATGGAGAATACTCGGGTGAATTACGGGATGGAGATCAAGGCAAGCGAGCAGGGCATGCGCCGCTGCATGCCGTTGCTGGCGGGCTCGCTTCTCGCCGTGACGCTCGCGGCTCTCGCGGGCTGCGCAAAGGCACCACCGCCGCCCCCGCCGCCCCCGCCGGTGGTTGTCATTCCGCCGATGCCGGCACCGCCGATGGGCGCTCCGGCGGAGATGACGATCCCGCCCGTCGCCGAGGACGGCGCGCGGCACACGGTGAACTACGGCATCTCCACTTCGCAGGCGGTGTGGAACCTGCGGTCGGGCTACAACGTCGCCGCGCTCAACTGCGTGGAGCCGGAGTTCGCGCCGATCCTCGAGGGTTACAAGCGCTTCCTCAAGACCTACGACAAGTCGCTGGACAAGGCATCGAAGGAAATCGATCGCAGCTTCCAGAGCCAGCACAAGGGCCGCGCCGCGATCGTCGCGCGTGAAACCTACCAGACGCAGGTCTACAACTTCTTCTCGCTGCCTCCTGTCGATGCCGGCTTCTGCCGCGCCGCCATGGAACTCAGCTCCGAACTGATGACGGTCGAGCCGAGCCAGTTCGAATCCTATTCCTACCAGGGCCTCGCCAGGCTGGAGGCACCGTTCAAGGAGTTCTTCACCGCCTACGAGCAGTACCGCGCCGACCTTGCCGCCTGGCAGTCGCGTTACGGGGCCGGCGGCCTCATCACGGTGCGGCCCAGCACCGAGCAGACGATGGCGCAGCCCAAGGGCTACAGCCAGTAACGCAATCGTGCATGGCGCCCGATTTCGGGGGTCATGCATTTTTGCCCTTTTCGGCCGGGGCTCTCTTCGCTAAGGGGGCGCTCCCGATGTCGCTCCGGCGGCGGCGGGCATGATACTGGAACGGGGCCGTAGCTCAGCTGGGAGAGCGCGTCGTTCGCAATGACGAGGTCAGGGGTTCGATCCCCCTCGGCTCCACCAGTATGCGCAAAACGAGTATTTGAAGTTCAAGGCTTGTCCGGGGATACCCGGGCATCACCCGGCCCGAGACACGGCCGGGTTTTTTGTTTATCTGCGGCAGGTGGCGCCCTGGGTGGCCGGGACCGGTCGCAAGGCGAGCGCCACAGCAGCGCCGGAAGCGACGGACCATGCATTTTCTCGACCAGGCCAAGATCTACATCCGCGCGGGCGGCGGCGGACCCGGGGCGGTCAGCTTCCGGCGTGAGAAGTACGTCGAGTACGGCGGCCCCGACGGCGGCAACGGCGGCAAGGGCGGCGACATCATCTTCGAAGCCGTCGCCGGCCTCAACACCCTGATAGACTTCCGCTATACCCAGCACTTCAAGGCCCCGCGCGGCAGTCACGGCATGGGCAAGAACCGCAACGGCGCGGCGGGCAAGGACCTCGTCATCAAGGTTCCCGTCGGCACGCAGGTGATCGACGACGAGGATCGCGAGACGGTCCTGGTCGACCTGACTGAGGCGGGCCAGCGCGTCACCCTGATCGAGGGCGGCATGGGCGGGCGCGGCAACGCCAGCTACAAGACCAGCACCAACCGTGCGCCGCGCCAGCACCAGCCCGGCATGCCCGCGATCGAACAGTGGGTCTGGCTGCGCCTCAAGCTGCTGGCGGACGTCGGCCTCGTGGGCATGCCCAACGCGGGCAAGTCCACCTTCATCAACAAGCTGTCGAACACCAAGGCCAAGGTCGGCGACTACGCCTTCACCACGCTGCGCCCGCAGCTCGGCGTGGTCACCCACAAGCATCGCGAGTTCGTGCTGGCCGACATTCCCGGCCTGATCGCGGGTGCCGCCGATGGCGCGGGCATCGGCGACCGCTTCCTCGGCCATATCGAGCGCTGCCGCGTGCTGGTGCACCTCATCGACATCTCCAGCACCGACCCGGTCGAGGCGATGCAGGTCGTCGAGGAGGAACTGGAAGCCTATGGCGGGGGGCTGGAGGACAAGCCGCGCCTCGTCGTCCTGAACAAGATCGACCTCGTCGACGATGCGCTCGCGGAAGATTATGCGAAGCTGCTGCTCAAGGCCGGCGCGGACGAGGTATTCCCGATCTCCGGCGCGACCGGCAAGGGCATGTCCAGGCTGCTCGACGCGATCATCGACTACCTCCCGGCGGCGACCGTCACCGAACGCCCCGAAGGCGAGCGCGAGGAAGCCGACGACAAGCCGTGGTCCCCGCTCTGAGGGGCTGATCCTCCCCGTCGCGCAGCGACTGGGGAGGCGGCAGTCCGAAAGGCTGCGGAGGGACTGCCTGTCCCTCCACCGCCCGTGCCTCGGCGGGAGCCCATGCGTTCCCCCACCGCGTCCGTTCGCGCAAGCTGACGCTTTCCACTCCACGGCTATTATCTTAGAGGCTGGCGCTCCCATGCCCATTTCCCGACTCTCCGACCTCGCCGACGCCACGCTGTCGCCCCGCCTCGTCATCAAGGTGGGGTCGGCGCTGCTCGTGGGCCCGGACGGGGTGCGGCGGGCGTGGATCACGCAGCTCGTCGCGGAAATCGCCGAGGCGAAGGCGCGCGGGCAGGACGTCATCGTGGTGTCGTCGGGCGCGATCGCGCTGGGCGCGGCGACGCTGGGTCTGGAGAAGGGCGGGCGCGGCAGCCTCGCCGATGCACAAGGCGCCGCGGCGGTCGGCCAGATCGCGCTTTCGGGCCTGTGGGCACAGCTGCTGGGCGACCACGGCATCACCGCCGCGCAGATGCTGCTGACGCTCGACGACCTCGAGGACCGCCGCCGCTATCTCAACGTCACCGCCACGCTGACCCGCCTGCTCGATGCGGGCGCGGTGCCGGTCATCAACGAGAACGATTCGGTGGCGACGCAGGAAATCCGCTTCGGCGACAACGACCGCCTTGCCGCGCGCGTCGCGCAAGCCGCGCGGGCGAGCGCGGTGGTGCTGTTGTCCGACATCGACGGCCTCTACGACCGCCACCCCAAGCTGCCGGGCGCCACGCTGATCCCGGTGGTCGAGGGCGTGACCCGCGAAGTCCATGCCATGGCGAGCACGGAATCGAATTCCGGCATGGGCTCGGGGGGCATGGTGTCCAAGCTGCAGGCGGCGGAGATCGCCGAGCTGGCGGGCATCAGCCTCGTCATCGGGAACGGTCAGCACGACCGTCCGGTGGAGCGGATCATCGCCCAGGGCGTCGGCACGCTGTTCCTGCCCCGGCGCAAGGCCGGTGCGCGCAAGGCATGGCTGGGCGGGCGGCTCAAGCTCAAGGGCGAACTCGTGGTCGACGACGGCGCCGCCGCGGCGCTGCGCCGGGGGTCGAGCCTGCTCGCCAAGGGCATCGTGGCGGTGGAGGGCGTGTTCGGGCGCGGCGATCCCGTGGCCATCGTCGATGGTGAGGGACGGGTGCTAGCCCATGGCCTGTCCGAATACGACGCGGCGGAATGCGCCGCGATCGTGGGCCTCCATTCCAGCGAGCAGGAAGCGCTGCTCGGCTACGCGCCGCGCTCCTCGGTGGTCCACCGTGACCAGATGGTGCTGAAATGAGCAGGGCGAAGCAGGTGGAGCGGCCGATCATCGCGCTGACCGGGGCGACGGGCTTCGTCGGGCAGGCCGTGCTCGATGCCGCGCTGGACGCGGGCTATGCCGTGCGCGCGCTGACCCGCCGCGCGCAGCCGGAGCGCAAGGGCGTCGACTGGGTGGGCGGGGACCTTGCCGATGGCGCGGCGCTGGCCGAACTCACGCGCGGGGTGGAAGCGGTCGTCCACGTCGCGGGGGTGGTCAATGCGCCCGATGT
>DATKFS010000021.1:0-6199 GCA_035511275.1 Novosphingobium sp. | reverse complement strand
CGGGCGGAATAGGGCAAAACTGCAGTGGCGCCGCGCTGGTTGCGCAGCCTGTCGATGAAGATGCGGCCCTTGCGCTTGGCCTTGCTCATGGTGGCGACGAAGCGCTCGGGTTCGGCAAGGCTCATGGCCTCGGCGAAGCGGCGGGCGAAATCCTTGTGGGTGTCCCAGTCGTGCCCGCGCTTCAGCGGCACCACGACATGCACCCCCTTGCCGCCCGAGAGCATCGCGAAGCTGACGAGGCCGATGTCCGAGAGGTGGGCGCGGATGTCCCTGGCGGCGCTCACGCAGGCCTTGAAGTCCAGTTCCTCGTCGGGGTCGAGATCGAAGATCATGCGGTCGGGCTGCTCCACTTCGTCGGTGCGCGAGCCCCAGCCGTGGAACTCGATCGTGCCCATCTGGACGCAGGCGACCAGCCCATCGGCGTCGGCGACGTAGAGGTAATCCTCCGCGCCGCCGTCCTTCTCGCGAATGGGTACGTGCGAAACGTGGGGGCCGAACGAGCCGCTGTCGTGCTTCTGGAAGAAGCATTTCTTCGCGCGTCCCTGCGGACAGCGCACGAGACTGATCGGACGACCGGCGGCGAAGGGCAGCATGAGCGGGGCGATGGCGGCGTAGTAGTCTGCGAGATCGCCCTTGGTCTGGCCGCTCTCGGGGAAGATCTCGCGCTCGCGGCTGGTCACCTTGACGTCGATCTCGGCGAGGGGGGCTGCCTGCGGCTTTTCCGGTGTCACGTTCTTCGCCTTCTTGTCGGCGCGCAGGCCGAGGAAACTGCCGTGGCGCACGCGGCCCTCGCCGGTCAGTTCGGCGAAGGCGATCTCGGCGACCAAGCTCGGCGTTACCCACGATGCGCCGCGCGCCTCGGTGCGGTCGACTTCAAGGGGAGCGGTCTTGCGGGCGAGCTTTCGCAGTCGCGCGGCCATGTCGGCAAGGCCATCGGTGTCGAAGCCGGTGCCCACCTTGCCGCGATAGACGAGGGTGCCGCCCTCGTACTGCCCGAGCAGCAGCGACGAGAAAGGGCGGCCCTTGGCGCTGGACTTCGACCAGCCGACGATCACGAACTCCTGCCGCCGGGTGCACTTGACCTTGACCCAGCTGCGGCTGCGTCTGCCGGAATAGGCCGCATCGACCCGCTTGGCGATGATCCCTTCCTGCCCGGCCTTGCACATCGCCTCGTAGAGGCTCTCGCCCGCGCCGATGACGTGGTCGGCAACGAAGATCGGCGGTTCGGCTTCGGCGAGCAGCGATTCCAGCCGTTCCTTGCGTTCGACCTGGGGCAAGGGGGCAAGGTCCTCGCCGTCGAGTTCGAGGAGGTCGAAGGCGTGGAATTCCAGCGCGTCGCTCTCGGTCTGGCTGCCGTGGCCGCGCTTCAGCACCGCCTGCAGACTGGAGAAATCCGGGTTGCCCTCGGCATTGCGGGCGATCACTTCGCCGTCGAGGAGGCACGGCGGCAGGTCCAGCGCGGCGAGGCGCGCGGCCAATGGCGCGAACTTGTCGGTCCAGTCCAAGCCGCTGCGGGTATAAACGCGCACGCCGCCGCCCGACGCCGCGACGAGGGCGCGGTAGCCGTCGAACTTGATCTCGTGCATCCACAGGTTGCCGGTGGGCACCGTATCGACCAGCGTCGCGAGTTGCAGCGCGCGGAATCCGGGAGGCTTGCCCGCCGTCTTCCGGCGCGGCCTCGCCTTGCTCTCGGTGTGCTTCGCGGCGGCCTTCATCGCCTCGGTGAAGGCGTGGCCCTTCTTGCCCTTGAGCGACTGCGAGCCGGCCTTGTCCACCTCGATCTCGGCCATGGTCCTGCCGGTGAGGACGCTGGTGAGGGCCTGCTCGACGAGGATGTCGCCGCTGCCCGCATGGGCGTCGGCGACCTTGCGCAGCAGCCAGTTCTCGCGCTTCTCGCCCGGTCGGCCCTTCATGCGGACCAGCAGCCATTCGCCCTTCATCCGCTCGCCCTGGAGAGTGAAGTGGAGATGGCCGTCCGCGATGTCCCTTGCGCTCTTCCCCGCGATCGGCGCCCATGTGCCCCGGTCCCAGAGCATCACGGTGCCCCCACCGTACTCGCCCTGAGGGATGAGTCCCTCGAAGCCGCCGTAAGTCAGTGGATGGTCCTCTGTCCGCACGGCAAGGCGCTTGTCGGCAGGGTCGATGCTGGGGCCCCTGGTCACTGCCCAGGACTTGAGCACGCCGTCCACCTCGAGCCGGAAGTCCCAGTGCAGCCGCCGCGCGGCGTGTTTCTGGACGACGAAGCTGTTGCCGCCCTTGCCGGTGGCGCGCTTGCCAGAGGGCTCGGCGGTCTTCGCGAAGTCGCGCTTGCGGTTGTATTCGGCAAGCAGGTCCTCGCCCGGATCGTCCGCCTTGCTCATTCGCGGCGCTCCCGCTCGTCGCGGTGGCCACCGATCCTGCGGTCTCGGCTCCAGTCGCCCTCGATGTAGCTGAGCAGCGTCAGCATCGCCACGCTGACGAGCGTGCAGATCGCCACCAGCGGCCACTGGCCCGCCCCGCAGGCGACGCCGATCACCGCGGTCAGCCACAAGTGGGTCGCCGTCGTCAGGTTGTGCAGCCGCCCGCGCGCGAAGACGATCAGCCCCGCGCCGACGATGCCGACGAAGCCGCCGGTCGCCTCGAAGATGCGCAAGGGGTCCATCCGCGACTGGCCCCCGTGGTCGAACTGCAGGTAGAGCGTGATGACCGAGACCGTCATCGCCGCCGCCGAGACGCAGATGAGGCCGTGGGTGCGCAGCCCCGCCGCATGGCCGCGCATCTCGCGGTCGAGGCCGAGCAGGGGGCCGAGCACTGCCGCCACGCCGACGCGCAGCAGCAGTTCGGTGTCGAGTTGGCTGATCGGGATCGCCGCGTTAAGCTCCATCGGTCAGGCGCTCTTGCGGGTCCGGCTGGCGGAGGCCTTTTTGGCGGGCGCCTTGCGCGCCGCGGCGGGCTTGGCATCGTCGTCCTTTGCCGCCGCCGTCTTCTTCGCGGGCGACTTGCGGGCGCCGGTCGCGGGACCGCTGGAGCCCACCGACTTCTTGAGCGCCGCCATCAGATCGATGACGTTGCTCTTGCCGCTGGCGGGTTCCTCCACGTCTTCCAGGATGCGCTTGTTGGTCTTCGACTTGGCCTTCTTGTCGATCAGGCGATGGAGCGCGTCGACGTAGCGGTCGTGAAACTCGGCAGGCTTGAAGGGCGCGGTCTTCTTCTGGATGAGCGTGGTGGCAAGGTCGAGCAGGTCCTCGTCGGGGCGGGCATCCTCGATGTCGCGGAAATAGCCTTGCGCCTTGTGGACCTCGTCGGCGTAGCGCAGCACTTCCATGACGAGCCCGCGCCCGCAGGGCTTGATCGAGACCAGTTGCTCGCGCCCGCGCACCGCCAGCTGGCCGAGGCCGACCTTGCGGCTGGCGCGCAGCGCTTCGCGAAGGACGATATAGGCTTCCTCGGCGAGATCGTCGGCGGGGACGACGAAATAGGGCTTCTCGTAATAGAGGACGTCGATCTCGTCGGAATCGACGAACTGGACGAGCTCGAGCGTCTTGCGGCTGTCGATCTTGACCGCCTCGATCTCCTCCTCGTCGAGCAGGACGTAGCTGCCCTTGGAGACTTCGTAGCCCTTGATGATCTCGTCGCGATCGACCGGGCCGACGCCGGGGGCGACCTTCTCGTAGCGGATGCGCTTGCCGCTGGGCTCGTGGATCTGGTGGAACGATATCGCCGCGCCCGATCGCGTCGCCGGGTAGACCTCGATCGGGATCGAGACGAGGGCGAGGCGTATCTGGCCTTTCCAGTAGGCGCGTGCGGGCATGGCGGTTCCTTCCGATGGCACAAGCTGCGGAAGGCGCGGGTAGTTCCCGGAAAGGCGGCCGTCAGGAAGTGCCCAGCACTTTCGCCAGTCCCGCGAGATCCTCGGCGAAGCGCCCGTGTTCCCGCTCGCGCGCTTCGCCGTCGAGGCGCAGGAGGTAGCTGGGGTGCGCGGTCAGCCAGACTTGGGTGCCGTCCGGCTGGGCGATGGCCTGCCCGCGCTCCCTGCCGATCGAGAGCGTGCGGCCCAGCAGCCCGCGCGCGCCGCTGGCGCCGAGCGCGAGGATCACCCTGGGCTTCACCAGTGCCCGCTCGCCGTCGAGCCACCACCGGCAAATGTCGATCTCGCCCGCCGTCGGGGTCTGGTGGAGCCGTCGCTTGCCGCGCGGCGTGAACTTGAAATGCTTGACCGCGTTGGTGACGTAGGCGCCCGCGCGGTCCACGCCCGCTTCCGCCAGCGCGCGGTCGAGAAGCTGGCCGGCCGGGCCGACGAAGGGCCGGTGCTCGCGCTCCTCGGTGTCGCCGGGCTGTTCGCCCACGATCATCAGGTCGGCGCGGGCCGGGCCTTCGCCCATCACGGCGCGGGTGCCGTTGCAGCCGATGGCACAGCGCCGACACTGCGCGATGCCTGTCGCAAGGGCCTCGAGGCTGGTGGGCGAGGGCTCCTCGAAGAGACTGGCGCCGGTGGCGATCATCGCGGCCTCGCGTTGCTGGGCCCCGGCGATCAAATCGGGAATCTGGCGCGCCTCGGGCAGGTTCTTCCAGTAGCGGCGCGGCATTTCCCTGAGCATCATGCCCACCTTCAGCCGCGCCGGGTTGAAGATCGAACGATAATATCCCAGCCAGAGTTCCTCGGTCGCATCCTCGGACGGGGCATCACCGCGCGCGGCGGGAGGTCCCTCCAGCAGCGCCATGCCATCCCAGTGCAGCGACAGGCGCGGGGTTAGGATCGACCAGCGCTGGCTGGCGAAGCGATTGACGAAGAAATCGGCATTGGCGCGCTCGATCCGGTGGTCGGGCTCGAACCACGCGACGTAGCGCTCCACGCCGTCCTCGTCGGCGACCGACCGGAAGCGGACGAAGGCGCGCATCTTGTGGATGTCGCGCCGGACCTGGCTCGCCAGCCGTTCGAGCGCGGCGACGTCGCGGTCGGCGCTGTCGTCGAGCAGGTGGGGATAGTCCTGCAATCGCCAGAGCACGCGGTAGAGCAGCGCGAGGCGGCCCGGGTCGCTGTGCAGGATCGCCTTGCGGGCAAGGTCCATGAAGGCGCGGCTGGCGCGCACGTCGCGCAAGGTATCGCCGCCGCGCGCGGGAGAGAGCGCGGCGAAGAGGTCGCCCGTTGCCTCGCCGTCCGACCATGCGGCATGTTCGGGTGCCACGCCACTGGCGACCAGCCGCCGCGCTTCGGCGCGCCATTCCTCGAAGTCGTCGGGCTCGGCGAGGTGGGCGGCGATCACCCGAACAGTTCCATCTGTCGGGCGGGCGGCGTCAGCCGGGCGCGCAGGTCCGCACGGTCGGTGAGGAGGGTCGGCCGCCAGTCGGCCGTGACGATGAAGGGCCGCAGCTTGCGAATGGAGTTGGTCATGCGCGCCACGTCCTCCAGCCGGATGGTGCGGTGCCGCCGCGCCGCCAGCAGCGCGGCGATCGCCTTGGTGCCGAGCCCGGGCACGCGCAGCAGGTCCTCGCGCGGGGCGCGGTTGAGGTCGACCGGGAAGCGCTCGCGGAACTTCAGCGCCCATGCCAGCTTGGGATCGATATCCAGCGGCAGCATCCCGTCCGCCTCGGTCGCCTGCTGCACCTCGTGCGGGGCGAAGCCGTAGAAGCGCATCAGCCAGTCGGACTGGTAGAGCCGGTGCTCGCGCATCAGCGGCGGTCGCTTGAGCGGCAGCACCGCGCTCGCCTCCGGGATCGGGCTGAACGCGGAGTAGTAGACGCGGCGCAGCGCGAACCTGTCGTAGAGCGTGCTGGCCTTGCCGACGATCTGCGCATCGCTGGCACCATCCGCGCCGACGATCATCTGCGTCGATTGCCCGGCGGGCGCGAAGCGCGGCGCCGAGCGGAAGCGCTTCTGCGCGTCCTTGGCCTCGACGATGGCGGAGGAGAGGTTGCCCATGGCGCCCTCGATCTGCGTTTCGCTCTTGTCGGGGGCGAGGCGGGTCAGGCCCGCTTCGGTCGGCAGTTCGACGTTGATCGAGACGCGGTCCGCCCAAAGGCCCGCCTGCGCGACGAGTTCGGGGTCGGCCTCCGGGATGGTCTTGAGGTGGATGTAGCCGCGGAAATCATGCTCCTCGCGCAGGATCCGGGCGACTTCGATCAACTGCTCCATGGTGTGGCTGGAGGACTTGATGATGCCCGAGGAGAGGAACAGTCCCTCGATGTAGTTGCGGCGGTAGAACGAGAGCGTGAGGTCCAC
>DATKFS010000020.1:0-17250 GCA_035511275.1 Novosphingobium sp. | reverse complement strand
GCGGTCGAGGCGTTGTCGAACGGGCGCACGTCACCCACGGAAATGTAGAGATGCATCGGCATCAGCACCGCGAACGGCAGGAAGACGAGCGCCGCTGGCCACTGCGTCACGCGCTCGGCAAGATCCTGGCGGCGGGCGATGATGCCGATGGTGAAGAACATCAGGATCGATGCCCGCAGGATCACCGGCGGCCCGATGCCGAGGACATGGCAGGCCCCCGCCAGCACCGCGAGCGCCGCGAGCGCGCGGGTCGGCAGCCGCACCAGCAGCGGGGCGAGCACCATGCACAGGAACAGGTCGCGCAGGAACGGCATCTGTACGTTGATGTCAGGCGGCCGGGTGAGGATGAACACTTCCTCCGCCAGCCATCGCGCCGACTGCGGTATCGGTGCCGCGAGACCCAGTTGCCACGCGGCGCCCGATACGAGGATGATCGCGAGCACGTTCCACAGCACCATCGGCAACAGGATGGTGCGCGCCTTGCGCGAGATGTGGCTGCGCCAGTCGCGCGTGCGGCTCGATCCCGCGACCAGCCACCCGGAGATGAGCCCCAGCAGCGGCACCGCGCTGCGGCCGAAGACTTCCATCAGCACCCAGCGCAGGATTTCCTGCGGCGTCCCCCGCGCGAGTTCGAGGCTGTGTCCGTCCAGCCCCGTCCAGGCGTGCACGTAGACCACGCCCGCGATGCACACCACGCGTGCGATACGGATCGAATCGGATCGGCGGCGCGCCGTCCGCTCCGCGCTCTCGCTGGCGATTTCAGGCAAGCAGTGTCCTGCTCATGGTCGTTCCCTCCTCCGGCCTTATCCTTGCAGCAACCCTTGAAGGTGCCTGCGGTTGCGGCGGGAGCCTGCGGCCCGCGTGGCGATGCGACAAGCGCGATCGCCCGAGCCGTGCGTGGGAAACGCCGGACAGGTCCGCCGGTCACGCCTCTTCGTCGAAGGTCCGCTGCTCGGCCAGATGCCATAGCACGCCCGAGGGATCGTGGAAGTAGGCGGTGCGCAGCCCCCATGGCTCGACGCGCGGCGCGATCGGCGCCGGCACCCCGAAGGCTTGCGGCAGGCCGAGGGAGGAGACGTGCTCCCACCATGGGTCGAGCGCCTGGACGGTCAGCAGCAGCATGGAGTTTTCCGCCCACTCGGCAGTGTAGGCATCCTGCAGCAGGAAGCAGAACAGCCCGTCGCACTCGCCGATCTGGACGTGGCAGAGCGCGTCGCCGATCGGCCAGACCGAGAAGCCGAGCTGTTCGTAAAAAGCGCGGCTGCGGGCGAAATCCCGGGCCGGAACGGCCGGGCGCAGCGCCATCAGGCCGTCGCGCATCGTATCGGAGATCATCGTCCCCTCCCCCATTTTTCCGATGCGGCCAGACTACACCGATGCGGGCGGATACGCCATCGACCTCAGGCGTTCAGGCCGCCGTTGACGCTGATGACCTGCCCGGTGATGCGCCGCGCGCCGTCGCCGCAGAGGAAGAGGGCCAGCGGGGCGATGTCCTCTGCTTCGGGCAGGCCGAGGCCGGCGCGGCTTGCCGCCTTGGCCATGCGCTCGGAGCCCATTCGCCGCGCGCTCTCGCTTCCCGCGACGTAGCTGGGCGAGATCACGTGGGCGCGGATGCCGTCGCGCGCGGCTTCCACCGCGAAGTTGCGGATGAACCCGATCGTGCCCGCCCGCGCGGCGCCGATCAGGGTCTGGCGGGGCGCGGCGAAGATGCCCGCGTCCGAGATGAAGGCGATCAGCGTTCCGCCTGCTTCCGAGAGGTAGGGATAGGCGGCGTGGGCGAGGCGCTCGATCCATCCGACCGAGACCTTGAGGAAATCGCCGAAGACTTCTGGCGCGGTGTCGGGGAACAGGCCGGTGATGCCTTGCGGCCCGGTGGCGGTGCAGTCGATCACCGCGTCGATCCGGCCGTACTGCTCGGCGACCTCGGCCACCAGCACTTCGGCGGCATCGTCTTCCCACAGGTCGGCGACGAAGCCGTCCACCGTGCCGAACCGCACCATGTCCTCGACAAGGGCCTGCAGCTTTCCGGGATCGCGGCCGTGGAGCGCGACGGTCCACCCCTCGTCCAGCGCCATTCGGGCGATCGTGCTGCCGATCGAACCGGAACCGCCCGCGACGAGGAGGACGCCGCGTTCAGTCACTTTCGAACGCGGCGCGCATGTCGTCGGGCGCGAGGTCGGAGAACTTGGTGATGCGCGCCTCGAAGCGCAGGCGGACCTTGCCGGTGGCGCCGTGGCGCTGCTTGGCGATGATGAGTTCGGAAAGGCCGGTGACCTCCTCCATCTTCTGGCGCCAGGTCTCCCACTTGTCCTTGACGTCGGGGCCGTCGGTATCGCTGGGATACTTGGGCTCGGTCGCCTTGACGTAGTAGTCCTCGCGGTAGACGAACCAGACCATGTCGGCGTCCTGCTCGATCGAGCCGGATTCGCGAAGGTCGGACAGCATCGGGCGCTTGTCCTCGCGCTGCTCCACCGCGCGGGAAAGCTGCGAGAGCGCGATTACCGGCACGCCCAGTTCCTTGGCCAGCGTCTTCAACCCGCGCGAGATTTCGGAAATCTCGTTCACGCGGTTGTCGGTGGCGCGGCCCGAACCGGTCAGCAGCTGCAGGTAGTCGATCACCACCAGCCCGATGTTGTGGCGGCGCTTGAGGCGGCGGGCGCGGGTGCGCAGGCCGGCGATGGTGAGGCCGGGCGTATCGTCGATGTAGAGCGGCAGTTCGGCCAGGCGCTGGCTGGCGAAGGACAACTGCTGGAAGTCCTCGCGGCTGATCTTGCCCATGCGCAGGGCCTCGGAACTGATGTTCGACTGCTCGGCCAGGATACGCGTCGCCAGCTGGTCGGCGCTCATTTCGAGGCTGAAGAAGGCGACCGGGGCGCCCACCGACTTCTCGGGCGCCATACCGTCACGCTCGGTGTCGTCTACGTAGCGTTGAGCGGTGTTGAAGGCGATGTTCGTGACCAGCGAGGTCTTGCCCATGCCGGGACGTCCGGCAAGGATGATGAGGTCGGAATCGTGAAGGCCGCCGATCTTCTGGTTGACCGAGGTGAGGCCGGTGGTCCTGCCCGAGATGTGGCCGCCCGAATTGAACGCCTTTTCAATGGCCTGGATCGCGGTGCGGGTGGCGACGCCGAAGCTCTGCGCCTCGCTCTGCGTCGCCGCGCCTTCGGCCACCTTGTAGAGCGCGGCCTCGGCGCGTTCGATCTGCTCCTGCGGTTCCACCGATTCGGAGGTGTCCATCGCGCTCTCGACGAGGTTGCGGCCCACCGATATCAGTTCGCGCAGCAGCGCGAGGTCGTAGATCTGCTCCGCCAGTTCGCGGGGGGCGAGCAGGCCCTGGCCGTCCGCCGTCAGCCGCGCGAGGTAGGAGACGCCGCCCAGCGCCTTCAGCGCTTCGTCTGCCTCGAAATAGGGGCGCAGGGTGACCGGCGTGACCACCGCCTTGCGGTCGAGCAACTGGAGGATGCGCTCGTAGAGGCGGGTGTGGACGGGCTCGAAGAAGTGCTGGGGACCAAGCTGCGTCTGCAGTTCCTCGATCACCCGGTTGTCGATCAGCACCGCGCCGAGGAACGCTGCTTCCGCCTCGACGTTCGCGGGGAGGCTGCGCACGGCAGGCTGGGCGCCGTCTTCGGCGCGGACGAGGAGATCTTGCTGGGCCATAAGCGCGGTACAATGCTCGCCGCGCGCGAAACGGACAAGCCGGCGGCGACGGGATTTTAATCCACAAGCTGTGGACGGCCGGAGCCGATCGCCGGTCCCCCGGCGGCGGCGGCGAAGATCTCTACGATTTCCCGGGCTGCCCCACTTGCCCGCCCATGCCGCAACCGCGTAAAGGCTAATCGATCATGGCGGACCCGCGCATCTCCCACATCGAGCTAGACGATGCGACCATCCTGTGGCGCAACGCGGATATCGAGCAGGAACGCCGGATCGCCATCTTCGACCTGATCGAGGACAACGTGTTCCGCCCGCTGCGCGCCAGCGCGGCGGGCCACGAAGGGCCTTACCGCCTGCGCCTGTCGGTCCGCGACGGGCGCCTGTCGCTGGACATTTCCGGCGAGGACGGGGTGCAGCTGGAGTCGCTGGTGCTCGGCCTCGCGCGGTTCCGTCGGCCGATCCGGGAGTACTTCGCGATCTGCGAGAGCTACTACCAGGCGATTCGCAAGGCCACCGCGCAGGAGATCGAGACGATCGACATGGCCCGGCGGGGTGTCCACAACGAGGCGGCGGAACTGCTGCTGGAGCGCCTGGAGGGCAAGATCGAGACCGACCATCCCACCGCGCGCCGGCTGTTCACTCTGATCTGCGTTCTGCACATCCGCGGCTGAGGGCAGGGCGATGGCGGCGAGAAAGGGCGGGCGGCCCGCGAAAGGCAACTGGCGCCTGCATCTGGCGGGCGCGTTGCTGCTGGTGGCCATCGTCGCCGGTGCCTGGGGCTGGTGGCACTTGCGCCACTGGGTGCCCGAACGCGCGCTCTATGCCGTGCAGGGCGTGGAGATCGGCGCGGACGACGGCGATGTCAGCTGGACGTCGCTCAAGGCGATCGGCGCCGACTTCGCCTATGTCGATGCCAGCGCCAGTGCCTTCGCGCGCGATCCCCGCTTCGTGGAGAACTTCGAGGCGGCGCGGGCGGCGGGCATGGAAGTCGGCGCGCTCCACCGCTACGATCCGTGCCAGCCGGCGGGAACGCAGGCCGCCAACTTCGTCACCACCGTCCCGCGCGATGCCCGCCTGCTGCCTCCCGCGGTGGAGCTGGACATGCTGGCGGACGGGTGCCCGGTGAAAGTCAGCGACGCCCGGGTCGAGAGCGAATTGATGACCTTCCTCAACCAGGTCGAGACGCATACCGGCAAGCCGGTCATCCTCAAGGTGAGCCCCGCGTTCCAGTCGCGCTACACCATCGCCCACAAGCTCGACCGCAACCTGTGGCTGGTGCGCGACCGCTTCGAGCCCGCCTACGCCGGCCGTCCGTGGACGCTGTGGACGGCCAACGCCGACCTCGCCAACGAGATTGCGCAAGGGGGGCTGCGCTGGGTAGTGATGCAACCATGACCGAGATACGCGACACCCTGATCACCGCCGCCCGTGAAGCCGCCGCCGGCGCCTATGCCCCCTATTCGCGCTTCCACGTCGGCGCCGCGCTGCTGATGGCGGACGGCACCGTCGTCACCGGCGCCAACGTGGAGAACGCCAGCTACGGCCTTTCGCTCTGCGCCGAGACGGTGGCGGTGGCGAAAATCCTTTCGGGGACGCGCGGCGCGGTGGAGGCGGTCGCCGTCACCGGCGGCGCGCCCGGAGCGCCAGGGCAGGGCGCGCGGGTCACGCCCTGCGGGCGCTGCCGGCAGGTCCTCAACGAGATCGCGCAAGTCGGCGGCACCGACCCGGTAATCTGGTGCGACGGTGAGGAAGGCGCGCTCGAACTGCGACTTTCCGACCTGCTGCCGCACGCGTTCGGGCCCGCCAACCTGCTCTGATTGTCCGGATTGGTTGGGTTTCGGCATGTCGCGCCGCGGCGTCGATCCGTCGCGATCCTATTGTCTATCGTTGAGGTTGAGAATATACCCGAACAGTCGGGACACAGATTGAGTCGACCGGCGGAACCCCTGATGGAGATTCCCATGGCAACCCTTCGCAATCCGCATTCCTCCGAGGCCGCGCCGCTGGTGCTGCTGGTGCCGGGCACGCCGCTTACGGCGGGCCACTGGATGAACCGCTGGGCGCAGTGGAGCGAGCATAGCGAGGTCGTCGAGCTTGGCCTCTGGGACGAGCCGCACCGCAACACCTGGGTCAACAAGCTGAACCTCGCCATTCGCCGCGCCGACCGGCCGGTGGTCGTCGTCACCGACGACATCGCCGCGCTGGCGCTGGCATGGTGGGTCGAATTCGAGGGCGTCGGCCCGGAGAACCCGGTGCTCGGCGCGGTGATGGTCGGCGTGCCCAACGTGGACCTGCCCGGCGCCGACCCGCGCCTCGCCAGCTTCGGGGCCTGCCCGCGCCAGGGCCTGCCGTTCCCCGCGTTCGTCGTCACCGACCTCGATGCGGACGTCGCGGGTCAGCGCGCGGCGGTGCGGCTGGCGCAGGACTGGGGTGCCTCGCCCGTTTCCGACGACACTCGCGGCGACTGGGCACAGGGCTGGCTGCTGGTGCAGGAAATCCTGGGCATCGAGCCCACCGGCGCCCTGCGCCCGCACTGGACACAGGACGAGAACCTGGCGATCCGCGAGGCGCTGCGGCAGTGGTCGGGATTCTGAGCTTCGTCGTCCCCGTCCTGGCGGGGACGACACCCGGCTGCCGAAGTTACGCCGCCTCGCGCTCCAGCAGCCATTCCAGCAGCGCGCCCATGCAGTCCCGACCGAGCTGCGCCGAGCGTTCCGGGCTCCAGCCCTGACGCTTGTCGGCGGCGGGGTTGTGGTCCTTGAACGGCATTTCCAGCGTCATCGACACCGCGCCGAAGCGCTCCGCCAGCTGGTTGGTGGACATCGTCAGGTTGCCCTTGCCGGGGCGGGTGAGCGGGTAGCCGAGCTTGGTCTGGAAGTCGGGCGTGCGCCGCTCCAGCAGAGCGGCAAAGCGGTTGTAGCCCGCCAGCTGCTCGTCCTTGAGCGAGGGAATCCCTTCGAATCCGGCGAGGAACACGGCGGGGATCGCCTCGTCGCCGTGGACGTCCATGGCGAAATCGACGCCGCTGGCGTCCATCGCACCCAGTAACGCGACGACTTCGGGCGACTTTTCGGCGCTCGGCGTGGCCCATTCGCGGTTGAGGTTCACGCCCGCCGCGTTGGTGCGCAGATGGCCGCGCCGCGAGCCGTCGGGGTTGGCATTGGGCACGACGTGGAAGCGGCAGCGTTTGCGCAGCTCGCGGCCGACCGAATCGGAAGGATCGGTCAGCAGGTCGAGCGCGCCTTCCATCCACCACTCCGCCATCGTCTCGCCCGGGTGCTGGCGACCGTAGAGCCAGACCTGCACCGCGCCCGAACCCATCTCGAGGCAGTCGATGGGCTGGCCGTCGAGGCTGAGGCCGAGCGAGCGGTGGGCGACGCCCTCCGCGCCTGCCGCGTCGGCGACGAGGTCGTGGTGGCGCTCCATCGAATAGGGCGCGAAGTAGGCGAACCAGGCGAGATCGCCCTCGGGCCGGTAGCGGATGGTGAGCGTGCCGCCCTCCACCCCGTCATCGTACTGGCTGGCGGCGCGGCCCCAGAACTGGCGGTCTTCCGAGACGACGGCGTCGTAGTTCGGCCAACCGCCGGGATAGGCCGAGGCGCCGAGCCCGGTGATCCGCAGCGTCAGCTCCCGCCCTGCAGCCCCGGCGACGCGGAAATGGAACCACTGGAAGAAGTCCGATTCGTGGTCCCTGCGGATCGCGAGGCGGGCTTCGGCGCCGTCGATGGAGAGGACTTCGATGTTGCCGGCGTCGAACGCGGCGGTGATGCTGATGTCGGTCATTTCACCTGAATAGTTTCGCCCGACTGTCCCGGGAACCCCTTGAACAGCGCCTCGGCCACTTTTGCGGAGCCGAGCGGGGCCTGCGCCAGCGGCGAATCGACGCGAACGGTGAACTCGGCCCGGCCCTCCCACAGCGCCGTCGCGGTGGCGGGCGCCGCCCGTTCGCGGATGGCGACGAAGACGCGGGTGCCGAGCTGGTCCTTGGGCGGGCCGGAGAGGTCGATGCCGAGACCGACGCCCACGCCCGAGCCGTAGCCGCCCGTGGCCCCGCCGACGCCGACCGACACCGGACTGCCGTTGCGGGCCACCTTGAAGGTCTGCCGCTCCACCGTGAGCAGCGCGACCTGCTGGCTGGCTGACTGTCCGGGCAGCGGTTCGGTATAGCCCACCCGCGTCAGTTCCCGGGCGACGGAGGCGGCGTAAGTGCGGAATTCCAGCGAATCGGCCTGCCCGGCGGCAGGCTCCACGCTGATCGTGCCACGGCCGAGGCGGGTGGTGTCGGGGACGTGGAAGCGCGTGACTTCCACTGGGCCGACCGGCGCGACGCAGCCGCCAAGCGCCAGGGTGCCCACCAGCATCAGCGTGGCGAGGAGCCGCCGGGCGGGGGCTTTGCGCTCGATCATGGCCATCATTCCTCTCCAGCCTTTATGGGTTCGTCCGGAGTTTTGCGCGCTTCGCCAAGGGTATGCAAGCGATTGGGGCTCCTGCGACCTGCGTCCGTTATCCGGCGCCGACCGGCGTGATCGCGTCGGCCTTGGGGAAGTTGTCGAACAGCGCGCCGGCGAGCTTGGTGGCGATCAGGCCGTCGCTCCACTTGTCGTCGCCTTCGCGGGTCGCGATCGTGGCGTAGCCTTCCCACAGGACCTTGCCGCTGTCCTTGTCGAGGATCCGGGCGTCGAGGCGGGTGGAGACCAGCGCCGAGCGCGGCTTGGTCATGTCGACATTGATGCCCAGCCCATAGGACTGGCCGTAAGTGCCGACTTCCATGGCGGCGGTGCCGCTGACGGGGCTGCGCTTCTCCTCGGCCGGAGAGAGCACCTGGCGCGAGATGCGCAGCTTGGTGATCTGCGGCTGCGGCACGTCGGGATGGAGGGTGTCGTAGCCCGCGCCCACCAGCGCATCGACGATCGCCGCCTCGAACGTGCGGCGCATGCTCGCCTCGACCCAGGGACCGTCGCCCGATTCGGATTCGACCGAGACCGGCCCCTTGCCGAGTTCGGCGGCGGCGGGATCGGTCGAGACGAAGCGGCTGACCTCCACCCGGCCTTCGCGCGAATCGCGAGAGCGCGAATTGATGCGGGGCGAATCGAGCATCGTCCCACGCCCCGCTCCCGGACCCCATGCGGGGCCCCAGCCGGGTCCCCACTGTGCCTGCGCCGCGGGGGAGGCGAGCAGCATGGCGGCCATGCCTGCGGCGATCGCCGCGCCTTTGAGCTTTTCCATGGTGGGTATCGTTTTTGTCCGAATTCGGTGGGGTCGCGCCCGTTTAGCTGTTATGCGCGCATCAAGTTGCCCGCGGATGAACAAGCTAGATAGGCCTTGTGAAATCAACTGCAACGCTGCCGTGACGGTGCAGCCCGCTTGACTTTGAGCGCGGCGGCCACTAACGGCGCCACTTCGAATTTCCGGCGGTCGGTAACCGCCAAAGCCACGACACGGACGAGACAGACCATGAAGATTCGCAACAGCCTCAAGTCGCTCAAGGGCCGTCACCGGGACAACCGCGTGATCCGTCGTCGCGGCCGCACTTACGTGATCAACAAGACCAACCGTCGCTTCAAGGCCCGCCAGGGCTGATTCGGCTCGCCTTGCCGGCCTCACCGGGCCGGCGTCAGGGCAGCCGTTCGCGTCGAAGTGCATGAGACCCCCGCAGTTCGCGGGGGTCTTGTCATGTCCATCGCTCCCGATTTCCTTCCTGTCGAAGCCGTCGTCTTCGATGTTGGCCGCGTGCTTGTCGAATGGGACATGCGTGCGCTGTTCGGCCAGCTGATCGACGATCCCGCGCGGCTCGACTGGTTCCTCGCCAACGTCGTCACCGAGGCCTGGCATTTCGAGCACGACGCCGGGCGCGAGCTTGCCGGGATGGTCGCCGCGCGCAAGGCGGAGTTCCCGGGGAACGACGTCCTGCTCGACGCCTACGCCACCCGCTTCGTGGAGACGATCCCAGGCAACGTGCCGGGCAGCCACGAGATCGTGCGCGACCTCGCGGCGCGGGGCGTGCCACTGTTCGCCATCACCAACTTCGCCAGCACCTTCTGGCGCGACTACCGGGCCGGGGAACCGCTGTTCGACCTGTTCGGCGACATCGTCGTCTCGGGCGACGAGAAGATCGTCAAGCCCGACCCGCGCATCTACGCGCTCGCCGCCGCCCGATTCGGGCACGATTCCGCCGCCATGCTGTTCATCGACGACAACGCCGCAAACATCGCTTCCGCGCGGGACCTCGGCTGGCAGGTCCACCACTTCCGCGACGCGGGTACGCTGCGCGCCGATCTGGTGGCGCGGGGTTTGCTGGAGGCGGCAGGCTAGCTTCGGGCGCGTTTCGCGCGAGTAATGAAGGAATGGGGTTCACGCGGAGGCGCGGAGGCGCGGAGGTGTCGCGTTTGCGGCAGCGCCGTTTTTCCTTTCGGCGGCGCGTGCTCCTCATGGTTGAATGGGAAGAGAGCCTGCGGCGCCGCACGACATCTCTGCCCCTCCGCGTCTCCGCGTGAACCATTCTTCCTTCTCTTGCGCGCCGAACGAACGCCGACTTCCGCTTGCATGGCCAGTTGCGAGTATAAGCGCGTTAGCCACCAGTCCCGTCCCGCGCTCCACCAGCGATTGACGACTGAAACGGTCCGATTTGCGCCTTTCGCCCGCCGTCAAAAATTCTTCGCAGTTGCAGCGAGAGTCCTTGGCAAGTCCCGATTCGTGTTGCATCACTTGTGCAACAGGGAGTCAAAATGTCGGCTGAAACTGGGACGAATTTCGACGAGATGCTCAATGCGGACGGCTCCGTTCGTCCTGCCTACGCCGAATTTCGCCAGTGGTTCGACGGCCAGGACAAGGGCTGGCTGAGAAGACAGGACGCCGAGGCCGAGCGTTTCTTCCGCCGCATCGGAATTACCTTCAACGTCTACGGCGACGATGCTGCCGAAGAACGGCTGATACCTTTCGACATGATCCCCCGCATCATCACCGCGCGTGAATGGCGCAAGCTGACGCGCGGGATCGAACAGCGGGTGAGGGCGCTCAACGCCTTCCTCCAGGACCTCTACCACCGCCAGGAAATCATCCGCTCGGGCCGCCTGCCGATCGAGGCGCTGCGCAACAACGATGCTTTCCTGACGCAGATGATCGGATTCACGCCGCCGGGCGGGGTCTATACCCACATCGTCGGCATCGACCTCGTCCGCACCGGTCCTGACGACTTCATGGTGCTGGAAGACAACGCCCGCACCCCCTCCGGCGTCTCGTACATGCTCGAGAACCGCGAGACGATGATGGCGATGTTCCCGGAACTGTTCACCAAGATCCCGGTAAGGCCGGTGTCGGACTATCCGCGCCGACTCGCCCGGTCCCTGCGCGCCTGCGCGCCGCCGGCGTTCCGGGGCGACAAGGGCAGCCGTCCGGTGGTGGCGGTGCTGACGCCCGGCATCTTCAACTCCGCCTATTTCGAGCACGCGTTCCTGGCCGACCAGATGGGCGCCGAACTGGTCGAGGGCAACGACCTGCGCGTGGTCGACGGCCGGGTCTGCATGCGCACGACCACCGGCTACAAGGCGATCGACGTGATCTACCGGCGGGTCGACGACGACTATCTCGATCCGCTGACCTTCAACCCCAATTCGGCGCTGGGGATCGCGGGCATCTTCGATGTCTACCGTTCGGGCGGAGTCACCATCGCCAACGCGCCGGGCACCGGCATCGCCGACGACAAGGCGATCTACAGCTACATGCCCGAGATCGTCGAGTTCTACACCGGCGAGAAGCCGATCCTGCAGAACGTGCCGACCTGGCGCTGCTCGGAAGCGGATTCGCTGGGCTACGTGCTCGATAACCTCGCCGACCTCGTCGTCAAGGAAGTCCACGGCTCGGGCGGCTACGGGATGCTCATCGGGCCGACCTCCTCGAAGAAGGAGATCGCCGATTTCGAGGCCAAGCTGCGCGCCAAGCCGGCCAACTACATCGCCCAGCCCACGCTCTCGCTCTCGACGGTGCCGATCTTCCAGAAGGAGGGCCTCGCCCCCCGCCACGTCGACCTGCGGCCCTTCGTGCTGGTCTCGCCCGACGGCATCGACATCACGCCCGGCGGCCTGACCCGCGTGGCGCTCAAGAAAGGATCCCTCGTGGTCAACTCGTCGCAGGGCGGAGGCACCAAGGACAGCTGGGTGCTGGACGAGTGAGCGGGGGGACACGCTAGATGCTTGGACGTGCCGCCAATGGCGTATTCTGGATGTCGCGCTATCTCGAGCGGGCGGAGAACACCGCGCGCCTGATCGACGTGGGCTTCCACCTCGCGCTGACGCGGGGCAACCGCCAGTCTCAGGACGAGGAGTGGAAGTCGGTCCTCACCACCACGGGGCTGCTGGACGACTATTGCTCCAAGCACACCGACTTCGCGGGGACGCAGGTTTTCAACTACCTGCTGCGCGACCGGGACAATCCCGGCTCGGTGCTGTCCATGGTGGAGAATGCGCGCACCAATGCCCGCGTCGTGCGCACCAGCCTGACCAACGCGGTCTGGGAGACCACCAACGAAGGCTGGATGCACTTGCGCGACCTGCTGGCGCGGCCGGTGCGGGAAACCAACCTCGGCGAAGTGCTGATCCAGATCCGACGCACCGGCACGCTGGTGCGCGGCGCGATCGAAGGCACGATGCTCAGGAACGAGGTGTTCAACTTCTCGCGCATCGGCACGTTCATCGAGCGCGCGGACAACACCGCGCGCATCCTCGACGTGAAGTACTACGTGCTGCTGCCCTCGGCGGCATGGGTCGGCTCCAGCCTCGACAACGTGCAGTGGGACACGCTGCTGCGCTCGGTCGCGGGCAACCGGGCCTATTCGTGGCTCAATGCCGGATCGATGGACCCGCGCGGCATCGCGAAGTTCCTGATCCTCGACGGCCAGTTCCCGCGCAGCCTGGTGTTCTCCTACGAGAAGATCCGCAGCAACATGGCCGGGCTTGCCAAGGAGTACGGGCACGAGGTTCCGGCGCACCAGTTGCTGCGCGATGCCGGGGCGAAACTGCACCAGACCAGTATCGAGGAGATCTTCGAGGGCGGCCTGCACGAATTCCTGCAGGACTTCATCGGCAAGACCATCGAGATCGCCGGCGCCATCGCCGCCGATTACCGTTTCAGCGAGTAGGAGGCCCGTCGTGCTCCTCACCGTCAAGCATACCACCCGCTACGTCTTCGCGGACAAGGTCACCCACGGCCTCCAGCGACTGCGCCTCAAGCCCAAGTCCACCCATGGGCAGGAAGTGGTGGACTGGCGCATGGAACTTTCCGGTGCGCGGCAGGAAGCGGCCTATGACGACCAGCATTTCAACCACGTCGACCTCGTCTCGATCGTCCCCGGCGTGCCCGAGGTCGTCGTCACCTGCGAAGGCACGATCCGCACGATCGACAACAACGGCATCACCGGCCAGCACACCGGGCTGACCCCGCTATGGTGCTTCCTGCGCCCGACCCCGCTGACGCGGCCGGGCCCCAAGGTGCGCCAGATGCTGGCCTCGATCGAGGCGGACCGTTCGGACGTGCTGGGCTTCCTCCACGTCCTGTCGGGCCGGATCGCCGAGCAGGTCGAATATGTCGAGGGCACGACCGACGCCCACACCACTGCCGAGCAGGCGCTCGCCGCGGGCAAGGGCGTCTGCCAGGACCATGCGCACATCATGATCGCGGCGGGACGGCTGATCGACGTGCCGATGCGCTACGTCGGTGGATACCTGCGCATGGACGGCGGCGACGAGCAGGAGGCGGGACACGGCTGGGCCGAAGCGCACGTCCCCGGGCTCGGCTGGGTCGGGTTCGACGTCTCCAATGCCATCTGCCCCGATGAACGGTATATCCGCGTAGCGACAGGTTGTGATTATGGCGAGGCGGCGCCGGTTACCGGTATCGCTATAGGAGCGGGCGAGACGCGACTCGACGTTCACTTGTCGGTAGGCGAGAATAAGGTACAGGCGCAGCAGCAGCAGTCCGCCTCCGGCGGGCAGCAACAGACGCAGGGCGGCTGAAAGGGTCGCCACGAAAGCCGCGACGGGCCCCGCCATGACCCGACATGGGGCCGGCGGCACGGACACGGGTTTGCAAGGGCTTTTGATTCGATGACCTATTGTGTTGGCATGATGCTGGATCGCGGCCTCGTCCTGATGAGCGACACCCGCACCAATTCGGGCGTCGACAACATCTCGACCTTCCGCAAGATGTACCACTGGGAGATCCCGGGCGAGCGCATCATCACGGTGATGACGGCGGGCAACCTCGCCACCACGCAGGGCGTCATCAGCCAGCTCGAGGAACGCAACAAGGCCCCGTCCGAGCGCCATAACTCGCTGCTGGAAGCGCCGACGATGTTCAAGGTCGCCTCGATCGTGGGCAACCTTCTGCAGGACACCATCCACGAACGCGCGACCGACAACGGCCAGAAGGCGGCGGCGGGCACCTTCAGCGCCTCGATGATCGTCGCCGGCCAGATCAAGGGCATGGAACCGCGCCTGTTCCTCATCTACCCCGAGGGCAACTTCATCGAGGCCAGCTTCGACACGCCCTTCTTCCAGATCGGCGAGACCAAGTACGGCCGCCCGATCCTGATCCGCGGCTACGAGCGCGACATGAGCTTCGAGAGCGCGATCAAGCTGATGACGGTCTCGTTCGATTCCACCCTCAAGGCCAATCTCTCGGTCGGCCTGCCGCTGGACCTGCTGGTGATCGAGCGGGACAACTTCTCCCCCCGCCACCAGCGCCGGATCGACGCTTCCGACGCCTATTTCCGCTCGGTGTCGACGAGCTGGAGCGAGGCGTTGCGCAACGCCCTCGACGGTCTGCCGGACTACCGCATGGACCCCGTCGTCAAGGAAGTGGTGGGGCGCTAGGGCGCCCGTCCGATTGACCGCAGCCGCCTGCGCTGTTGCAGGTGGCGGCAATGCAGCCTCTCCGCCGCGACACGCGGGCCGGAGGTTGTGATACACTCGCGCTCATGACACGCCCTCCGCAAGCAGGGGGCGGCCTGTTGCGGGAGATGCGGCCATGCAGGATATCGGGCAACTCGACCTCTATCACCTCGACTGGAACGACCCGGCCTTCGCCGCCGATCCCTGGCCGGAATTCGCCCGCGCCCGTGAAAAACACCCCTGGGCGGCCCGGACGGACGCGGGTTTCGCGGTGTTCGACCTCCATGCCATCCGCGAGCTGATGGTCCGCGACGACGCGTTGCGGCCGGGTTTCGACGGCATCGTCGACATCATGGAATGCCGCGGCTCGCCCTGGGGCCGGTTCGCGCAGGAGCAGATGATCGCGCTGCCCGACCGTGAGCATCGCCTGCTGCGCGATGCCTTCGCGCGCAAGTTCACGCCGCGCTACGCCAACCAGCTTCGTCCCATCATGCGCGAGACGATGCAGGACCTGCTGGCCCACTGGGCGCCCGGCGACCGGGCCCGCGCCCACATCGATTTCGAGGAATTCGCGTCCTACTACCCCGTCGCCGTCACCGCGCAGATGGTCGGCGCGCCGGTGGAGGCGATTCCCGGCCTGCGCCGCTCGATGGAGACGCTGGGCCTGGCGTTCAGCATGGACAAGGCCCGCGTCCCCGCGCTCGACGCCGCGTTCGAACATCTCGACGCCTTCGCCCACGACCTCATGGCCGAGCGCCGGGCGAACCCGGGCAGGGAGGGCGAGGCCGACCTCCTCGACATGCTGCTCGACGCCGGGCGCGAGAACGACATCGCCGACCGCCAGCTGGCGGACCTCGTGATCTTCCTGTTCGTCGCGGGGTACGATACCTCGAAGAACGTGCTGACCTACATGATGCACCTGATGCTCGATAACCCGCAGATCTACGCCCGATGCGCCGAGGACCTGGAGTACTGCCGCCGCGTGGTGGAGGAGGCGCTCAGGGTGTTCAACCCCAGTTCCGCCTTCCGCGAGGCCATTGAGGACGTCGCGTTCCGGGGCGTGCGCATCCCGGCGGGCACGATGCTGTTCTTCAACCTCAACGTCGCCGGGCGCGATCCCGCGCTGTTCGAGGCGCCCGAAGCCTTCGATCCCGACCGGCCGATCGTGCCGGCGAACCGCCACGTCGCCTTCGGCATGGGCAAGCACATGTGCCTTGGCCAGTACATCGCCCGCGCCCAGCTGCAGGAGGGCATCCACCTCGTCGCGCAGGCCATGCGCGATCCCATGCCCGACGGTGCGCCCGGCTGGCGGCCGTTCCCCGGCGTCTGGGGCATCAAGGGCCTGCCGATCGCCTTCACCCCGGCCCGTCCCGTAGCCGCCTGAGCCCATGGCGAGGGACTGGCTGGCCCGCGCACAGGCGCTCGGGCCGATGATCGACGCCGCCGCCCGCGCCGACGAAAGCGCGTGCGAACTGTCGCCCGAAGTCGTGCGCGCGATCGACGCGGCCGGGCTCTTCGCGATGATGGCGCCTGCCGCGCTCGGCGGGGGAGAGGCGCATCCGGCGGACCTGATCAACGTCATCGCCGAGCTCTCGTTCCACGATGGTTCGGCCGGATGGTATGCCCATGCGGTGATGACCGGCGGCGCGGTCGCCGGGTCCTTGCTGGGGACGCGGGCGGTGGCGGCGATCTTCCCCGGCGGGCGCTACGGCCATGTCGCCGGGCAAGCGGCGCCGACCGGCCGCGCCGTGCGCGAGGGCGACGGCTACCGGGTGAGCGGGCGCTACGCCTTCGGTTCGGGCACCGCGCACGCGGGTCATGTGGTCGGCGGTTTCGTCCTGCAGGACCGGGACGGGGCGCCGACCATGCTGATCGGCATGGTCCCGCGAGAGGGTGTGCGCTTCCTCGGCAACTGGGAGGTCATGGGCCTGCGCGCCACCGGCAGTTACGACTTCGAGGTGCCCGAGCAGGTCATCCACGCCGACTTCGTCCACGATCCCGCCAACCCGAGGGAGCCGCGCGGCGGCGCGCTCTACCGCATGGGGATGATGGCGCTGCCCTGCCTCTCGCACGGCGCCTTCGCGATTGGCGCGACGCGGCGGGTGCTGCACGAATGGACGCTCCACGCCCGGGGCAGGCGGACGCCCGGAGGCCGCGCGATGTGCGAGAGCGAGGCCTTCCACCGCGACATCGCGCTGGCCGAGGCCGACGCCCGCGCCGCCGAAGCGTATTTGCGCCGCACGTTCGACCGCCTCTTCGTCGCGGCGAGCGGGGGCGAGGTCCCCGAACCCCTCCGCCTCGACGGACGCCTCGCCGCCAGCCATGCCTTCGTCGTCGCCATGCGGGTGGGACAGGCCGCCTATGCCGCCTGCACCACCACGCCGCTGCGCAACGGCCACACCCTGCAGCGCGCCTTCCGCGACATCTGCGCAGGGAACGCGCACTTCCTCACCGCCGCGCAGTCGCTCACTGATGCAGGCCGAGTGATCGCCGGGGCGGAGGGCGCGGCGCTCGTGTTCTGAGCGCCGCGCCTCGTCGACTACTTCACGTCCCAGACCAGCGGCAGGTTGCGGATCGAGAGCAGGCCGGGGAACACGCTGGTGTCCGAGCCCGGCTTGGGCCGGAACTCGGGGATGCGGGCGAACCATTCCTCCAGCAGCACGCGCAATTCGCGCCGGGCGAGGTGGGCGCCGAGGCAGATGTGGACCCCGCC
>DATKFS010000019.1:0-18086 GCA_035511275.1 Novosphingobium sp. | reverse complement strand
CCCCCGGCATGTCGATAGCGCAAGCGATTTGCACCGCGCTCGCCGCCAGCGGGGACGCCTTACGCGACGGCGATATCTGCGTGATCGCGCAGAAGATCGTCTCCAAGAGCGAGGGACGGACGGTGGAGCTTGCGAAAATCGAACCTGCGTTGGCAGCAATCGAACTCGCCGCAGCCACCGGACGCGAGGCGGCGATGGCGCAGGCGATCCTCGACGAAAGCGCCGAGATCATGCGCCCGCACCCCGCCGCGATCATCGCCCGGCACCGGACCGGGCACGTGCTCGCCAACGCCGGGATCGACGCCAGCAACGTCGAGGGCGGGGATGCAGGCACGGTGCTGCTCTGGCCGGTCGACCCCGACGCCTCGGCGCGCAGGGTCCGCGCGGAGCTTCGCGAGGCGAGCGGGGCCGGGGTCGCCGTCGTCATCGCGGACTCGATGGGCCGGGCCTGGCGGATCGGCACGGTCGGCACCGCCATCGGCTGCGCGGGACTGACCGTGCTGGAGGACCGGCGGGGCAGGGCGGTGGACCTGTTCGGACGCACCCTGCAGGCGACCGTGATCGCCATCGCGGACTCGGTCGGGGCAATGGCGGCGCTGGCGATGGGCGAGGGCGACGAGGGCACGCCGGTCGCACTGGTGCGCGGCGCCGCGCGCTGGACTTGCGAGGAAGACGGACCGGGCGCGGCGAGTGGCTTGCGCCCCTTGGAACAGGACATGTTTCGATGAGCGGAAAACACGTACTCGCGCTCTCGGGCGGGGTCGGCGGCGCCAAGCTGGCGGCGGGCCTCGCGGCGGTGCTGCCGCCTGAGGACCTGACCATCGTCGTCAACACGGGTGACGATTTCGAGCACCTCGGCCTGACGATCTGCCCGGACATCGACTCCGTCACATATGCGCTGGCGGGCCTCAACGACACGGTGCGCGGCTGGGGCGTGAAGGAGGAGACGTGGCAGGCCATGGCCATGCTGCGCGCGCTTGGCGAGGCGGACTGGTTCAACCTCGGCGACCGTGACATGGGGATGCACATCGCCCGCTCCTGGCGGCTGCGCGAGGGCGAGACGCTGTCGCAAGTGACATCCCGCCTGACCCGCAATCTCGGTATCGCGCACGCGATAGTTCCGATGAGCGACGCTCCCTTGCGCACGCAAGTCGGAACGGCGGAAGGCTGGCTGGACTTTCAGCGCTACTTCGTCGCCGAGCAGTGCCGCCCGGTCGCGACGGGGGTGCGCTTCGCGGGATCGCCCGGCGCCGCCATGTCACCCGCCTTCGCCGAGGCGCTGGCGCAGGAAGACCTCGGCGCTATCGTCGTATGCCCCTCGAATCCGTACCTCAGCGTCGATCCGATCCTCGCGGTCGGTGGCGTGCGGGAGGCTCTGGCGGCGCGCAGGGTGCCGCTGGTGGCGGTCTCGCCGCTTGTGGGGGGCACCTCGCTCAAGGGGCCACTCGCCAAGCTGCTGGGCGAACTGGGAAAGCCCGTCAGCAACGCCTCGATCGCCGATCACTACGGCGATCTTCTCGACCATCTGGTGATCGACGAGGCCGACGCCGCCGATGCGGGGGACTTGCAGGCGCGCGGGCTTTGCGTCACCGTTACGGGAACAGTCATGTGCGAGGCCGAGGATCGGGAGCGGCTTGCGCGCGTAGCACTGACCGCAGCCCGTATCGAAACAGGATGACCATGGCTCGCGACGACGAAGCGTTGATAACCCGACTCCTTTCCACGCCGCTGGACGACATGCTGGCCGAGGCCCGTGCCCGGCGCGATGACCGCCACGGCCCGCTTACTCCGGCGCGGATGACCTACTCGCCCAAGGTGTTCATCCCCCTGACGCGCCTCTGCGCCGACGTCTGCCACTACTGCACGTTCGCGACGACGCCCTCGCGGCTGGAAGCGCCCTATCTCTCCGAGGAAGAGGTGCTTGAGATCGCGCGCGCCGGCGCGGCGGCCGGGTGCAAGGAAGCGCTGTTCACCCTCGGTGACGCGCCCGAGCGGCGCTACGCCGTGGCCCGCGAATGGCTCGCCCAGCGCGGTTTCGAGCGGACCATCGACTACGTGCGCCACTGCGCCGCACTGGTGCTCAAGGAAACCGGGCTGCTCCCCCATGTCAACGCGGGGGTTCTGGACGAGGCCGACTGGCGGATGCTGCGCCCGGTCGCGGCGTCGGTGGGGCTGATGCTGGAGAGCACCTCGGACCGGCTGATGGACAAGGGCATGTGCCACCACGGCTCGCCCGACAAGGTCCCAGCCGTGCGCCTCGCCTCGCTGGAGGCGGCGGGCCGCGCCAAGGTCGCCACCACCAGCGGCGTCCTCATCGGTATCGGCGAGACCCCGCGCGAACGGATCGAGGCACTGCTGGCGCTGCGCGACCTGCATGATCGCCACGGCCATTTGCAGGAAGTCATCGTCCAGAACTTCTGCCCCAAGCCGGGCACGAAGATGTCAGGCGCTGTCGAGGCGAGCGAGGCCGATTTCCTGCGCACCATCGCCGCCGCGCGCATCGTCATGCCGCTCGATGTTTCGGTGCAGGCCCCGCCCAACCTCAACGACGAGCGCCTCGCCGAACTGATCGAGGCCGGGATCGACGACTGGGGCGGCATTTCCCCGGTGACGCTCGATCACGTCAATCCCGAGGCTGCATGGCCCGAAATCGAGCGGCTGGAAGCCATCTGCGCGCGCGCCGGGATGCCGCTGGTCGAGCGGCTGACGGTCTACCCGCGCTTCGTCGAGGAGGACGGCTGGCTCGACCCGGCGATCCGCCCCGCCGTGCTGAAGCTGTCCGACGCCGAGGCGCTGGGCCGTGACAGCCAATGGAGCCCGGGCATGTCCGAGCCCGCACCCGGCCATGTCCGCGCGCCGCTCGGCCGCCTTCACGAAGGCCCCGTCGCTGCCCGCATCCACCGCATTCTCGACCGCGCGTCGAGCGGCACCGGCCTCTCGGAAGACGAGATCGCCGCGTTGTTCGCCACGCGCGGTAGCGCTGCGCAGGCGGTGGTCGAGGCGGCGGATGCCCTGCGCGCCGAGGTCAGCGGCAACGACGTGACTTACGTCGTCAACCGCAATATCAACTACACCAACATCTGCACCCACACCTGCTCGTTCTGCGCGTTCAGCAAGACCAGCAGCAAGGGCGGTTTTCGCGACAAGCCCTACAACCTCGACCTTGCCGAAATCGCCGGCCGCGCCCGCGAGGCGGTGGAGCGCGGGGCGACCGAGGTGTGCCTCCAGGGCGGCATCCACCCGAGCTATACGGGTGATACCTACCTCTCGATCCTGCGCGCGGTGAAGGACGCCTGCCCCGACCTGCACGTCCACGCCTTCTCGCCGCTCGAGGTGAGTCAGGGCGCGCGGACGCTGGGGATGCCGGTGTCGGACTACCTCTCCATGCTGCGCGACGCCGGGCTCGGCTCGCTTCCCGGCACGGCGGCGGAGATCCTGCACGACGACATCCGCGCGAAGATCTGCCCGGACAAACTGACCACCCGCGAATGGCTCGACATCGTCGGCACCGCGCACCGCGTGGGCCTGCCGACGACATCGACGATCATGTTCGGCCACCTCGAAAACCCGCGCCACTGGGCGCGGCACTTGACTGAACTGCGTAACCTCCAGCTCGACACCGGCGGCATCACCGAGTTCGTGCCGCTCCCGCTCGTCCACATGGAGGCGCCGTTCTATCGCAAGGGGCAGAGCCGCAAGGGGCCGACCTGGCGTGAGTCGGTGATGATGCACGCGGTGGCGCGCCTCGCGCTGCACGGGGCGATCGGGTCGATCCAGGTCTCGTGGGTGAAGCTGGGCATGGACGGCGCGGCGGCGGTGCTCGCGGCAGGCGCCAACGACCTTGGCGGCGTGCTGATGAACGAAAGCATCAGCCGCGCGGCGGGCGCCTCGCACGGCCAGTTGGCGGACGTCGCCGACATGCGCGCGGCGGCGGAAAGCGTCGGACGGCGACTGCGCCAGCGGACCACGCTCTACAAGGATGTGGTGGCCGACGCGATGGCGTGATCTTCCGCGCCTCCGCGCGAAGCGTCACATCGCCCGGATATGCTGCCACATCGGCTCGGGCATCCAGGTGTACTCGATGTAGTGCCCGAACACCTTGCGCGCATCGAGGTAGAGGAACTTGAGCCCGCCTTCCGCCTCGCCGGTCAGGTCGCGTTCCATGGCGATCGGGAATTCCTGGCGGTCCACCCGCGCGCGGAAGTCGGACCAGTCGGGCACGCGGAAGCAGATGTGGTGGAAGCGAAGCGGGCCGCCGTTCGACAGGCAGTTGGCGTAGATGCCGACCTCGTCGATCTCGTTCTCGATCAGCTCGTATTGGAGGTCGCCGATCCAGATGAAGCAGATGCGACCCTTCTGGCGCTTCGGGCCGTCCGGCGTCAGCACGGTCTGGTCGACCGGGATGATGACCGGCTCCTTTTCGAGACCACGGCCCCGGAACAGGTCGATGCCGGCCTCGATGTCGTCGCACATGTAGGCGTTCTGGTAGTGGATGCCTTCGAGCATTTCTCTCTCCCGTCCTTCGTCATTCCCGCGAAAGCGGGGACCCATCTGATGCCAGTTGTTGTTGCATCGTCATCAGATGGGTCCCCGCTTTCGCGGGGATGACGATGCAGGACATGACCACGCGCGCGTTCTTACCCCTCCCGCGCGACGTCGTAGCGCGACAGGTAGCGTTCGAAGAGCGGCTCGAGGTCCGCCTTGGAGAGGCCGTACTGCGCCAGCTTGTATTCGTGGCGGCCGAACTTGTCCTGCGGGTTGTCGTCCACCCACTTCTGGACGCCGGCTTCCGCCTCGGCGGTCCATTCGTCGCCGAGCTCGGCGTAGACCTTTTTCGTGGCGCCGACCGGGTCGGCGACGATGTCGGCGTAGTGGACGTCGATGATCTTGTCCTCGCCGAACTTGTCGCGGAAATCCATGATCCGGTTGGCGTGCTCGGCGGCCTGCCAGGGGTAGTCCTGCGCCAGCCACTCCGCATCCACCCGGCCCATGTGCGCCTTGTGGCTGAGCGAGATCACCGAGCACAGCGAGCCGGTGGCGGTGAACGGATCGCGGTGCGTCCAGATCACCCGCGCGTCGGGATAGACCTGGAAGATCGTCTCCAGCCACAGCGAGTGGCTCGGCTTCTTGACGTTCCAGACGCCGGTGGTGTGGTGCTGCAGCACCTGCAGGAACTTCTTGTGGTATTCATAGGCGCTGGTCATGTCGCACGAGAAGATGAAGTCCTTGTAGGCGGGCAGCTTGCCCTTGGACTCGATCATCAGCGTCTTGAAGTCGTGCGCCATGAAGAAAACGCACTCGTTGGGATAGACGGCCGAGCCGCGGTAGTACTTGCCCATCTCGGGGTTGGCCTCCAGCGCGGCCTTCTCCTGCGCGAGGCGGCCCACGGCACGCGGATCGGTGGTGAGCAGCGCGTTCGAGGCGACGGGCGGCACCGGATCGTCGATCTCCCAGGTCAGCGGCGAGCGGCGGCCCGGATCGGCGGCGAGCAGGTTCGACATCAGCGTGGTGCCGGTGCGCGGCACGCCCATGACGAAGACGGGGCGCTCCACCTTGCGTTCCAGCACTTCGGGGTTCTCGCGAAGGTACTGCGAGACCTTGAGGCGGCCGCGCAGGTAGTGGAGCGTGTCATTGCGGGCGCGGGCGATGCCGCCCTCGCTCATCCAGCCTTTGGCGATGCCCTCGTTGAACGAGGCGGTGAAGACGTCGAGCCCTTCGCGGTAGGTGTCGTTGTCGAAGGCGTCGATGCCGGTTTCCTTCATCGCCTGTTCGATGAGGGCGTCGGCGACGAGTGTGTTGGCCACGGTGTCGGTGGTCATGGCGTGGTGATCCTCTTCCCATCGGGCCGCTGCGGCGACCGTCCATGGCGCGAGATAATCCGCCGGGGGGAGGGATTGGCAATGGACGTGGGGCGGCAGATCGGGCCGTTGTGTCGAGTTCGGGTCAAGACCCGACCGGGCGGCTCGATGGTGCGGACAAACGACGGCCCGTCACGCCTTGTGCTCTCCTGACCGTCACCCTGAATTTGTTTCAAGGTCCATCGCGCCGATCGAACGGCGGTGTGAACGGAAAAATGGACCCTGAAACAAGTTCAGGGTGACGTGGGACAACAACGACGCAGCACCGAAGCGCCTGCTTCGCTACTACCTCAAGCCAGCACTCGCCCCTGGCGCTGCCGGAAGGTGCTTGGGCTTGCCCCCACGGCGCGGCGGAATGCGAACGTGAAGCTGGAGGGCGAGGCGAAGCCCATCGAAAAGGCGATGGTCTTCACGCTCTCGCCCTCCATCAGCAGGCGCTTGGCGGCTTCCATGCGGCGCTGCTCGATGTAGTCGCCGATCGAGCAGGCGCGGCTGACGCGGAATCCACGCGTCAGCTGGCGTACCGAGAGCGCGCAGAGGGTCGCCAGTTCCTCCAGCGAGGGGGCGCTGAGATCGTCGGCGAGACGCTCGTCGATCAGTCGCAGCCGCCAGCCGGACAGGCCGCCGGTCATCGGCCGCTCGGCCACTTCGAGGCAGTGGCGCCCCAGTTCGATCGCCAGTTCGCCGCCGAGGAAGCCGAGCATCCGCTGGGCCGCAAGGCCGGGATGGCGCACTTCGGCGGTGATCCGGAACAGCAGCGCCCGCATCTGCGCAGAGCCGATGTCGAGCGCGGCGGCGAGGTGCGGATCGTCCCAGCTCAGTTCCCGCCCGACCAGCTCGTGGACGAACCCGGCGTCGATGGTGCAGATCAGCGAGGCCTGCCGTCCGCTGCCGCCCTTGACGAACAGTTCCTCGCCCGGCGGCAAGGCGAAGATGTCGCCCAGCCGCTCCAGCCGGTGCGGGCCCCAGCGGCGGCGATAGCCCCCGCGCGACTGGAGCGGGCGGGGAGTGAGGCACATGTTGACGTGGTAGCCCTCGCTCACCGAATGGCGCCCGTCGGTCGGCTCGGGAATGTCGTAGCGGACGATCTGCGCGAGCACGCCCGCCGTCTCCAGCTGCGCATCGACGCTGACGGTGGGGCGATGGACATCGCTCAGGGTCATCCTCTTGTCTCCCGCGCGGCGCCTCGTTTGAGCACTGGCCCGCAATATGTCCCGGACGCCATCTTAGGTCCCGAATTCTATATCCCGCGACCTTGCCCGGCAAGCCGAGGGCGAGGAACATCGCGCCCACGAAAGCGCCGCTGGAAGGCGCATGGATCGGGATAGAGGGAAGTTACATGGCTAAGGGCCTTTTCGACTGCACGGGCAAGGTGACGGTGGTGACCGGCGGCAACGGCGGCATCGGCTTCGGCTTTGCGATGGGCGTCGCGAAGATGGGCGGGGACATCGCGATCTGGGCTCGCAATGCGGAGAAGAGCGCGAAGGCCAAGGCCGAACTCGAGGCGGCGGGCGCGGGCAAGGTCATCGCCTATCAGGTCGACGTCTCGGAAGAGCAGAACATCATCGACGGCTACGCCCAGGTCATGGCCGACTTCGGCCGTGTCGATTGCGTCTTTGCCAACTCGGGCGCCAGCCCCCGTTACAACTCGGTCTTCGACATGCCGACCGAGCACTGGCACGACTTCCAGAAGACCGCGCTGCACGGCGCCTTCTTCACCCTGCGCGAAGGCGCGCGGCTGATGAAGGCGCGCGTCGAGGCGGGCGATGAAAGCGGCGGCAGCCTCGTCGCCTGCGGCTCGCTCTCGCTGTTCCAGGGCATTGCCGGGAAGATGGAATACGCCTCGTCGAAGGCCGGCATCGCCGCCGCCGTGCGCTGCCTCGCCATCGAACTCGCGCCGCTCGGCATCCGCGCCAACGTGGTCGCCCCGGGCCTCATCATCACCCCGATGATGGGTGAGGGCGCGCGCGCCGACGCCGTCGCCCAGCACTTCGCGCCCACGATCCCGATGAAGCGCACCGGCTTCCCCGCCGACTTCGAGGGCATCGGCGCCTACCTGTGCTCGGACGCCAGCAGCTTCATGACCGGCGAGACGATCACGATCGACGGCGGCTACATGGTCCGGCCGTAATAGCGGCACATGGGAGAGAGACGATGAAGCGGTTGAACATCCATGGCGTCGGCGATGTCCGCCTCGATGCCTACGAGCGTCCCGAGGCAGGACCGAAGGACGTCGTCGTGCGCATGAAGTCGGTCGGCATCTGCGGCAGCGACCTCAGCTACATCAAGGTCGGCGGTATGCCCGCCGAGCCTGGCGGCCAGACCGCGCTCGGCCATGAAGGCGCGGGTGAGGTGCTCCAGGTTGGCGCCGAAGTCAGCGGCATCGCCGTGGGCGACGCGGTGATCGTCAATCCGATGATGACCCCCAGCAACATCGGCTCGGGCGGCCCGGAAGGCGCCTTCACCGAGGAACTGCTGGTGCGCGAGGCGCGGCTGGGCGATTCGATCCTGCCGATCCCCGAGGGCGTGACTTACGATGTCGCCGCGATGTGCGAGCCGCTGGCGGTCGCCATGCACGGCGTCAACCGCGCGGAGGTGAAGCCGGGCGACAAGGTCGTGGTGTTCGGCTGCGGCCCGATCGGGCTCGGCATGCTGCTTTGGCTGAGGGACCGGGGCATCACCGATGTCGTGGCGCTGGACCTCTCCGAGGAGCGCCTCGAACGCGCCCGCGCCATCGGCGTGCAGGCCGCGCTCGACCCGACCAAGGTGGACCTGCGCGCCGAACTCGCGCGCCTCCACGGCGAAGTGCCGAGCTATGGCCGCGTGGGTGTCGGCACCGATGCCTATATCGACGCGGCGGGGGCTCCGCATATCCTCTCGCAGGTCATCATGATGGCCAAGTTCCACTCGCGACTCGTCATCACGGCCGCCTACATGAAGCCGCTGGAATTCCCCGCCGGCCGGATGCTGACCAGCGAGATGACGATCACCACGGCGGTCGGCTATCCCACCGAAATGCCCGAGGTGATCGCCGCCATGCCGCGCCTGAAGGACAAGATCGCAGCCATGATCAGCCATACGCTGCCTTTCGACGACGTGCTCCACGGCCTCGAGATCGCGGCGACGCCGCAGTCCGCCAAGGTCATGATCAAGTTCGAGGACGCCTGACATGAGCGATGTGAAAGAAGCGCCCAAGCTCGCCGGTCTGGTGCGCTCGGGCGACGAGCAGGCCGAGGCCATCGCCGTCACCGACTTCATCTTCCAGGCGAACGACATCTCCAACGCCTACCTCGTCACCACGTCCGAGGGCGACGTGATGATCAACACCGGCTTCATGGACAACGCCGAGCGGACGAAGCGGCTCATCGACCCGCATCGCACCGGCCCGCTTGCCTTCGTCATCCTGACGCAGAGCCACGCGGACCATTACGGCGGGCTGCCGGAGTTCGTCGAGGAGGGCACGCAAGTCGTCGGCGGCCCCGGCTTCAACGAGGCGCTGGGCGACATGAACCGCCTCCAGCCGTTCTTCGGGCCAAGGAGCGGCAAGCTCTGGGGCTCGACCCTCAAGCGCGGTTCGGCGCCCAAGGCACCGCCGCATGTCGATCCGGACATCCTCGTCGACCGCCGCCTGACGATCGAACTGGGCGACCGCACTTTCGAACTGATCTCCACTCCCGAGGGCGAGACGATCGACTCGCTGACGGTGTGGTTGCCCAAGGAGAAGGTCGCCTTCACCGGCAATGTCTTCGGGCCGGTGTGGCTGTCGATGCCGTTCCTCAACACCCTGCGCGGCGACAAGCCGCGACTGGTGAGGAACTACCTGAAGTCGCTGGAACTGATCCGCGACCTCGGCGCCGAGATCGTCGTCACCGGGCACGGCGAGGCGATCCGGGGCAAAGAGCGTATCCGCGCCGACCTAGAGAAGCTCCACGCCGCCGTCAGCCACGTGCGCGACTACACGCTGGAGGGCATGAACGCGGGCAAGGACGTCCACACCCTGATGCGCGAATTCGCCTGGCCCGAGGGGCTGGATATCGGCGAATTCCACGGCAAGGGCAGTTGGGCGGTCAAGTCGATCTGGCGCGAATATTCGGGCTGGCTGCATTACGAGGACGGCACCACCGCACTCTACGGCGTGCCGCGTTCGAGCGTCGATGCGGACCTCGTCGAACTGGCGGGCGGCGCGGCGAAGCTGAGCGCGCGGGCGCAGGCGAAGCTGGACGGCGGGGCGGCGCTGGAGGCCGTGCACCTGACGGACATCGCGCTGAACGCCGAGCCCGGCAACGGCGAAGCGCTCAAGGTGCGCAAGGCAGCGCACGAGGCGCTGCTGGCGGCCAGCGGCGGCAAGAACCTCTCCGAGACGATGTGGCTGCGCTCGGAAATCGCGGCGATGGACGCGAAGCTGGCGGGCTGAGGGGCCGGGGCTGCCTTTGCCTTATCCGCTCCGTCATCCTGAACTTGTTTCAGGATCCATTCCTCGACGCAGACTGCGGTCCGATCGGCAAAATGGATCCTGAACAAGTTCAGGACGACGTGAGGGGACGGGCCACGGTGGTCGTCCTTCGCACCCTCTGAACAAGGCTCGTCGTCCCCTCACGCCATTACCGCCACACTGTCGCAGACCAGCCGCACCAGTTCCGGCTGCCCGCGCACGCCGAGCTTGGCGTAGAGTCGCTTCGAATAGTTGCGGGCCGTTTCCAAGGTCAGCCCCATCGCCTCCGCCGCCTCGGCGATCGACTGCCCCTCGTTGAGCGCGATCGCCAGCGCCGCCTCGCGCGGGGGGAGGTCGAACAGGCGGGCGAGGCGCTCGACGCTTTCGGTGGTGCGCGCGTTGGGCAGGCGGCAGAGCGCCAGCATCGAGGGGCGCGGCATGTCGCTGGTGGCGGTGAGCAGGGCTTCCAGCCGGGGATGCTCGTGCAGCAGGACCGGACGCGGGGGCGGCGGGTCGAACGAGGCGAACAGCGCGGCGGCGGCGGCCAGTTCGCGCTCCGCATGGACGCCGAGGTCGCGGAGCCGCTCGCCGAGGCGCGGCGTGTAGCGCAGGTTGCCGCGCATCCACGCATCGAGGCGCGGGTCGATCGAGAGCAGCCGCGCCTCGCGGTCGAGCACCATCCAGGCGGTGGCGCTGCGGGCCATGCCCTGCGTGCTCACGCTGGCGCGGATGCGGTGGCTTTCGAGCGCGACGTAGCTGCGCAGCGCCGCCTCCACATAAGGCGCGAGGGAGGAGAGCAGGGCGCTGTCGGCGCCCGTGCAGGGCCGCGCGCGTGCCATGATGAGCCAGGCGCTGGTATCGTCCATGTCCGGGATGCGCACCACGCGCTCGTCCGCTATGCCGAGCCGGCGCATCTTGTCCGCCCGTTCGGCACGGAACACCGGGTCGTGGTCGACGAACTCCGCCACCGAGTAGACGCGGCCGGGGCGCAGCCGGTCGTAGTGCAGGCGCTCCAGCGCATGCATCGAGAATGGATCCAGTTCGCGCGACTGTGCGCGCAAGTCGCGCCCCGCATGGAAGTCTGTGATCTGGGCGTGGGGCCCGTCGCCCTGCCGCATGACGATGCTGGCATATTCGGCTTCCGTGCGCCGTCTCAGTCGTTCCAGGAACTCGGAAAGCTGTCCCGCCTCGCCGATCCCGCGCAGCAGCGGAAGCAGCAGGTCGGTTTCGTCGGATGAGGTCAGTGCCATCACCCTCCCATATGGGAGGTTTGTCGGAAAGTCATCCCTGCAAAGGGTGATTCGTGACCACGATAAAAGAGTGGCCAACCCAACGAAGGGAAGCCTGATGAAGACCCTTACGCACCTCGAGAGGCTGGAGGCCGAGAGCATCCACATCATCCGGGAAGTCGTCGCCGAAGCGGAAAAGCCGGTGATGCTCTACTCGGTCGGCAAGGACAGCGCGGTGATGCTGCACCTCGCCCGCAAGGCGTTCTACCCCTCGCCGCCGCCGTTCCCGCTGCTCCACGTCGACACGACCTGGAAGTTCAAGGCGATGTACGAACTGCGCGACAAGATGGCTCGCGACAGCGGCATGGACCTGCTCGTCTACCAGAACCCCGAGGCGGTGGAGAAGGGCATCAACCCGTTCGACCACGGCGCGCTCCACACCGACATGTGGAAGACCGAAGGCCTGAAGCAGGCGCTCGACAAGTACGGCTTCGACGCGGCCTTCGGCGGCGCTCGCCGCGACGAGGAGAAGAGCCGCGCCAAGGAGCGCATCTTCTCGTTCCGCACGTCCTCGCACGGCTGGGACCCGAAGAACCAGCGCCCCGAACTGTGGAACCTCTACAACGCCCGCAAGGCCAAGGGCGAATCGATCCGCGTGTTCCCGATCTCGAACTGGACCGAGCTGGACATCTGGCAGTACATCCACCTCAACGACATCCCGATCGTGCCGCTCTACTTCGCCGGCATGCGCCCCACCGTCGAGCGTGACGGCATGCTGCTGATGGTCGACGACGAGCGCTTCCCGCTCGAGCCCGGCGAGGAGCCGGTGATGCGCTCGATCCGCTTCCGTACGCTCGGCTGCTACCCGCTCACGGGCGCTGTCGAGAGCGAGGCCAAGACACTCCCCGAGGTGATCCAGGAAACCCTGCTCACCACCACGTCCGAGCGGCAGGGCCGCGCCATCGACAAGGATGCCGGCGGCGCCGGCATGGAAGTCAAGAAGCAGCAGGGGTACTTCTGATGTCCGATATCGAAACCAAGGAAGCGGTCTACGTCACCGACCAGCTGATCGCCGACGACATCGATGCATACCTCGTCAGCCACGAGCACAAGACGATGCTGCGCTTCATCACCTGCGGCAGCGTCGACGACGGCAAGTCCACGCTGATCGGGCGTATGCTCTACGATTCGAAGATGATTTTCGAGGACCAGCTCGACGCGCTGTCTGCCGACTCCAAGAAGGTCGGCACGCAGGGCCAGGAAATCGATTTTGCGCTGCTGGTCGACGGTCTTGCCGCCGAGCGCGAGCAGGGCATCACCATCGACGTCGCCTACCGCTTCTTCAACACCGAGAAGCGCAAGTTCATCGTCGCCGACTGCCCCGGACACGAGCAGTACACCCGCAACATGGTGACCGGCGCCTCGACCGCCGACCTTGCGGTCATCCTGATCGACGCGCGCAAGGGCGTGCTGGTGCAGACGCGCCGCCACTCGTACCTGTGCCACCTGATCGGCATCAAGAACATCGTCCTCGCCGTCAACAAGATGGACCTCGTAGACTACGACGAGGCCGTGTTCGACGCCATCGTCAAGGACTACGCCGAGTTCGCGTCCTCGATCGGGATCGAGAGCTTCACGGCGCTGCCGATCTCGGGCTTCAAGGGCGACAACATCACGACGCTCTCGGAGAACACGCCCTGGTACACCGCCCCCAAGTACGCGGGGATCACGCTGGTCGAGCATCTGGAGACGGTCGAGGTTCTCTCCTCGGTCGATGCCGACAAGCCGTTCCGGATGCCGGTGCAGTGGGTGAACCGCCCGAACCTCGACTTCCGCGGCTTCTCCGGCCTCATTGCCACCGGCGGTGTCAAGCCGGGCGACAAGATCCGCGTCCTGCCCTCGGGCAAGACCAGCACGATCACCCGCGTCGTCACCTTCGACGGCGACCTTGACGAAGCAGTCGCCGGCCAGTCCGTCACCGTCTGCTTCGAGGACGAGATCGACTGCTCGCGCGGGTCGGTCATCTCGGTCGCGGACAATCCGCCGCAGACCGCCGACCAGTTCGAATCGACGATCGTCTGGCTCGCCGACGAGGCCCTCATCCCGGGCCGCGCCTACTGGCTCAAGCTCGGCACGCAGATGGTCTCGGCCACGGTGCAGGAGCCCAAGTACACGGTCAACGTGAACACCATGGAGCACATGGCGGCCAAGACGCTTGAACTCAACGCCATTGGCGTGGCCGAGCTGACCACCGACAAGCAGATCGTGTTCGAGGCCTACGAGGACAACCGCACGCTCGGCGGGTTCATCCTGATCGACAAGATGACCAACGCCACCGTCGCTGCGGGGATGCTCAACTTCTCGCTGCGCCGTTCGCAGAACGTCCACTGGCAGGCGGTCGACATCGACCGCAGGCAGCACGCGAACCTCAAGAACCAGAAGCCCGCGGTGCTGTGGTTCACGGGGCTTTCGGGTTCGGGCAAGTCGACCATCGCCAACCTCGTCGAGAAGAAGCTGCACCGGATGAACCGGCACACCTTCCTGCTCGACGGCGACAACGTGCGCCACGGGCTCAACAAGGACCTGGGCTTCACCGAGGCCGACCGCATCGAGAACATCCGCCGCGTGGGCGAAGTCGCCAAGCTGATGACCGACGCGGGGCTGATCGTCATCACCGCCTTCATCTCGCCGTTCCAGGCGGACCGCGAGATGGTGCGTTCGATGCTGCCCGAGGGCGAATTCCTCGAGGTGTTCATCGACACGCCGCTGAAGGTCGCCGAGGCGCGCGACGTCAAGGGCCTCTACAAGAAGGCGCGTTCCGGTGAGCTCAAGAACTTCACTGGCATCGACAGCCCCTACGAAGCGCCGCGCAACCCCGAAGTGCGCGTCGATACGACCGTCGTGTCGCCCGAGGAAGCGGCGGAACTCATCGTCAACACCCTGCTGGGAGACGCCTGATGAGTGGCTTCAACGACGGTGATCTCGCGGCCAGGCTGGCCGACGAGGCGGGCAAGATTCTCCTCTCGGTCCGCGAGTCCGGCCTGTTCGGCGGCAAGTCGCTCGGCAAGGCCGGGGACCAGACCGCGAACCAGTTCCTCTGCCATGCCCTGCGCGAGCAGCGGCCCGAGGACGGCCTGCTGTCTGAGGAGGAGAAGGACAACGCCGACCGTCTCGCCAAGAGCCGGGTGTGGATCGTCGATCCGGTCGACGGCACCCGCGAATATGGCGAGGCGCGGGCCGACTGGGCGGTCCATGTCGGCATGGCGGTGGATGGCGTGCCGGTGCTTGGCGCGGTGGCGCTGCCGGGCGCGGGGCTCGTGCTGCGCTCGGACCAGCCGGGCGAGGTCCCGGCCGCGCCCGAAGTCCTGCGCATGGTGGTGAGCCGCACCCGTCCCGCCAAGGAGGCCACCGGCGTCGCCGAGGCGATCGGCGCGGAGCTGGTGCCGATGGGCTCGGCCGGAGCCAAGGCCATGGCGATCCTGCTTGGGCAAGCGGATATCTACCTGCATTCCGGCGGCCAGTACGAGTGGGACAGCTGCGCTCCAGCCGCCGTCGCGCTCGGCTGGGGTCTCCACGTGTCGAGGATCGACGGCTCGCCGCTGGTCTACAACCGGGAGGACGTCTATATGCCGGACCTGCTGATCTGCCGGAAGGAACACGCCGAACTCGTGCTGCGCGAGGTCAAGGCGTTCCTCTGATATCCTATCGTCCCCGGCCGATGCCGGGGACGACGATCCTTCCGGCGATGATAATCAACATTGTCGATCATAACCGCCGCCGCTATAGCCGATCCCTTTCCGGTTAAGGGGCAGCAATGGAAGCCAGGACCAGGCGCAGGGTAAGGGACCCGGCCGCAACGCGCGAGACGATCCTGGAGGCGGCCAGCAACCTGCTCGCCAAGGACGGGCTGGAAGGCGTCAGCCTCTCCGCCGTCGCCCATCTCGCCGCCGTCAACCGCGGTACCGCCTACCAGCATTTCGAAACGCGCGAGAAACTGATCGAGGCCACCATCGAGTGGGTCTCGGACAAGCTGTTCCGCGCCGTTTTCGGCGATCCCGAGACTATCGGCGATCGCCGCGTCGAGGAAGTCGATACGGCGGCGCTGACTGACCGGCTGGCCGCCTTCGCCATGGAAAACCCGGAAATCTGCCGCGTCTGGCTCCAGCAGGTGCTGGCCGCGCCGGACCCGAGCCAGGACCCGTTCTGGCGCGAATATGCCGGCTCGCTCCAGCGCTTCGCGGAAACGAAGCTGGCGATGCCGGGGATCGACAGCGAAGTGCTGGCGGTGATGAACCTCGCGGGCGTGTTCTTCTGGCCGATCTTCGCGCGCTCCCACGCCGCCGATGAGGCCGAGCGGGGCGCCCTCTCGCAGCGCTTCACGCACGAGATCCTGCGGCTGTCGATGTACGGCTCGATGAGCGCCCAGCGCTTCCCCGAAGTCGCGGCGCGGCTGAGGGCGGAGTCCGGGGAACTCTGACGTCGCCCCCGGCGCAAGTCCGGGGCTACGCATGAACTGGTCCCACATCGTCCCACTATTTCGCCAAGGCGATGCCGCGTTGCAGCGCCATTGACGCCGGCCCTCCGATCCCGTCAGCAGGACGGAGAAGTTTTCGGCGCGCGATCTGCGATGCAGTCTCGCCGCGCCTGCCGAGGAGGGAGTTTTCGATGTTTTCCGCAATCGTGATCGACAAGAACGACGATGGCCAGACCGTCACCCTGCAGCAGCTCGACGAAAGCGCGCTGCCCGAGGGTGATGTCACCATCGACGTCGCCTACTCGACGCTGAACTTCAAGGATGGCCTCGCCATCACCAACAGCTCGCCGGTCGTGCGCAAGTTCCCGATGGTGCCCGGCATCGACCTCGTCGGCACCGTGACCGACAGCAGCCACGCCGACTGGAAGGCCGGCGACACCGTCGTGCTCAACGGCTGGGGCGTGGGCGAGGGCCACTGGGGCGGTCTTGCCCAGAAGGCCCGCCTCAAGGGCGACTGGCTGGTGCCGCTGCCTGCCGCCTTCACGCCTGCGCAGGCCATGGCGATCGGCACCGCCGGCTACACCGCCGCGCTCTGCGTCGATGCGCTGGTCGACTGGGGCGTGACGCCCGAGCAGGGCGAAGTGCTCGTCACCGGCGCCACCGGCGGCGTCGGCTCGGTCGCCATCGCGATCCTCAAGAAGCTGGGCTATTCGGTCGCCGCTCTCACCGGCAAGGCCGCCGAGGCCGACTACCTGAAGTCGCTCGGCGCCGAGACGGTGATCGACCGCGCCGAACTTTCCGCCAAAGGCAAGCCGCTGCAGAAGGAGCGCTGGGCAGGCGTCGTCGACACCGCCGGCAGCCACACCCTCGCCAACGCCTGCGCGCAGACGAAGTACGGCGGCGCCGTCGCCGCCTGCGGTCTGGCGCAGGGCTTCGACCTGCCCGCCACCGTCATGCCCTTCATCCTGCGCGGCGTCGCGCTGCTCGGCATCGACAGCGTCATGGCGCCCAAGGCCAAGCGCCTCAAGGCCTGGGACCGTCTCGCCAAGGACCTCGACCCCGCCGCGCTCGACACCATCGGCCAGACCATCGGCCTCGGCGAGGCGATCGACGCCGCCGCCAAGTTCATGTCGGGCGAGGTCAAGGGCCGCTACATCGTCGACGTCAACGCCTGAGCTGAACGCCACTCTTCGTCATTCCCGCCTTTGCGGGGATGACGAAAAGAGAAGCAACGCAAAATGATGAGGATGGCATGACGGGTTCGGTCGAGGTTGTGGACGGGCTGTCCATCGTCCACGGGATTCCCCTGAAGGACGAGCAGGGCATCGGCGCGTTGACGCTGGGTGGCTACGTGCGCGAGATCGCGGGCCGCTTTGGCCCCAGCGAGGCGGCGGTGATCCATCTGGACGGCGAAGTCCGGCGCTGGACCTACGACGACCTCTACGCCCGCTCGATGGAAGTGGCGAAGTCGCTCATCGCGCTCGGCACCGGCAAGGGCACCCGCGTCGGCATCCTCATGACCAACCGGCTGGAGTTCCTCTCCGCCGCCTTCGGCGCGGCGCTGGCGGGCTGTGTCGCGACGCCGGTCAGCACGTTCTTCACGCCCAGCGAACTCGAAGTCGTGCTCAAGGCGTCGGGCGTCTCGGTCCTGCTGCTCGAACGCCGCGTGCTCAAGAAGGACTTCGCCGAGATGCTCGCGGGCCTCGAGCCCGAGGTGCTGACCAGCGAGCCGGGCAGGCTCGCCTCGCGCAAGTTCCCGTTCCTGCGTTACGCGGCGATGATCGACGACGAGCAGCCGCTCGGCATGATCGAGGGCTTCGGCGCCTTCCTCGCACGCGGCAGGGACGTGTCCGAGGATCTGGTGCTCGCGGCGAGCGACGCGGTGGCACCGTCCGATCCCGGCATCCTGCTGTTTTCCTCCGGCTCGACCGGCAAGGCCAAGGGCATCCTCAGCGCCAATCGCGCGGTCTGCCTGCAGCTCTGGCGCTGGCCGCAGTGGTACGCCATCCGCGACGACCTGCCGGCGCGGACGTGGTCGGCCAACGGCTTCTTCTGGTCGGGCAACTTCACCATGGCGCTGGGCGGTACCCTGT
>DATKFS010000018.1:0-4809 GCA_035511275.1 Novosphingobium sp. | reverse complement strand
CGGGTGAGGAGTTCACAGACCTTTCCCTCACGCAGGACCTGCGCCTGCTGGCCGATGAGGCGAAGGTCCTGGCGCAGGCCGAGTTCGCCTTCCAGAAGTCGCGCGCGGCCTATGTCACTGGCGAGACCAAGACCATCGCGGTGCTGCTGGTCCTGGCCCTCGTCGTGGTATTCTTCGCGGTGATGGCGCTGGTCGTCGGCACCGTGATCGCGCTCGGCCCGGTGCTGGGCGCGTGGGGCGCGATGGCTGCGGTCACGCTGGCGCTCGTCGCGATAGCGGCTTTCTGCGCGCTCAGCGCGAAAGGCCGGCTTTCCCGCATGATGAAGATCGCGGGCAACGGGAACGATACTTGAGGGGATACCGGGGGCGATGAACAGGCTTGCAGCCCAGGTCATGGCGGACCGCGTCGCGCGCGACGCCGCGCGTGCGCGTTTCGATGGACATTACCAGGCCTTCAAGGCCGACATGGATGAACGCGGCATTGGCGGGCGCATCGCCGACGAAGCGATCGAGCAGGCCAAGCTGGTATTCGACGAGGCAGTGGCCGTGGTGGAAGAGCACCCCGGCGCTGTCGGCGGAACCTTGGCTGCTCTGGTGCTTTGGTTGGTTAGAAATCCCCTCATCGCCTGGATCAGGGACATCCTTGACTCGGGCTCGAAATAAGGAGCCTTCCGGTGACCAAGACCGATACGAACACTCCCGCATCGACGGGCACCGCTCCCAAGAGCACGAACGTCGTCACCCTCTCCGCCAAGGCAGCGCAGGAAAGGCCGTCGGACAAGGTCGTGGCGTTCGTGAAGCGCCACCCGGTTATTACGGTCGCCGGCGGCATTGCCATTGGCGTCGCGGTAAGCGCCCTCATCCCGCGCAAAGCCAGCCGGAAGCTGATCGGCAAGGCCGTGGATCTTGCCGAAGTCGCCGGCGCCGCAGGCGTGGTGTTCGGCAAGCAGGCCGGCGAAAGGGCGCATGCCGTGAGTGTCGGCGCCCGCAAGCAGGCTTCGGTCTTCGCGCACAAGGCGGAGCACGCGGGCGGCGTGGCCGCAGTCAATCTCGAGAAGTACGGGCTTGCCGCCGTCGCGGCTGCCAGCGCGCTCGGGCGTGCCACCGCCAAGCGGGCCAGCCGTTTCAGCGACGTGGCGGCAGACGCTGCGCATCGCATTAGCGAGGCGGCGGCGGATCGTGCCCATCAACTGGGCGATGCGGCGGCCGACCGTTCCACCAAGGTGGTTCACCTGGCCGACGATCTGCGCAAGCGCGCCAAGTCACGCCGTTAAGTGATTAGAATGATAATGACTTGCAACATCATATAAAGTCGGGATCGCAAGGGCGATCTACCCTTGCCCCGTCACCTCGCAAAAATTATAGGGGCCGCTTCTCCCATACAGGAAAGCGGCCCTCTCCATGCAGAAGCTTCACCTCGTCATGGGCGGCCGGGTCAAGGACCCGCGCAGCCTGGAATTCACCGATCTCAACGCCCTCGACCTCGTCGGCGTCTATCCCGACTTCGCCTCGGCGCAGGAAGCCTGGAAGGCGAACGCCCAGCGCACGGTCGACGATGCGGAAATGAAGTACGTCATCGTCCACCTGCACCGCCTGCTCGAGCCCGGTCTTACCGAAGACTGAGCCTTCAGCGCACAGGCATAAAAAAGGCCGGCAGCGATGCCGGCCTTTTTTCGTTGCCGCGCGAAGGATCGGCTCAGATGAACTCGATCTTCTGGACGAGGTAGAACTTGTCGCCCGAAGGCACGGTCACTTCGATCTCTTCCTCGATCCGGCGACCGATCAGCGCCTTGCCGAGCGGCGAGTTGTAGCTGATGCGGCCAACCTTGGCGTCCGCCTCGTAGGGGCCGACGATCTGGTACTTCACCGGCTTGTCATCCTCGTCGAGCAGGGTGACGGTCGCACCGAAGATGATCTTGTCGCTCGAGAGGGTCGCCGGATCGATGATCTGGGCGCGGGTGATCTTGTCCTCAAGGTCGGCGATCGTCGCCTCGACCTGGCCCTGACGTTCCTTGGCCGCATGATACTCGGCATTCTCGGAAAGATCGCCGTGGGCACGCGCTTCCTCGATGGCGTCGACAATCCGCGGACGCTCCTCGCGCAGCGCCTTGAGATCCGCGGTCAGCCTTTCGTAGCCTTCCGCGAGCATCGGCAGCTTTTCGATACTTGCCATTCTGACTTGATTCCTTCTGTCGCCTCCCGCCCTCCAAAGATCGACCGGCCGGAGACTAGTCTCCTGTCCCGACCCTCCGGCTTTTCAAGCCGGTTGGGGTCAGGGCCGATCTGCAGCGATGTGGGGAGGCAAGATCGATTTCAGCTATAGTAGTCTTGCAACGAACGCACTTCAAGTTGGCTGCCACGAATCGTCGCAATCGCTTCACTGGCGGCCACGCTGGCGGCGGCGGTGGTGAAGATCGAGACCTTGCCCGTGAGCGCCGAGGCGCGGATCGACTGCGAGTCCTTGAGGCTCTGCCAGCCTTCGGTGGTGTTGAAGATCAGGGCGATCTCGCCGTCTACGATCTTGTCGACGATGTGCGGGCGGCCTTCTGCCACCTTGTTCACCACTTCCACCGGCAGGCCGGCGTCGGCCAGGTACTTCTGGGTTCCGGACGTCGCGATCACGCGGAAGCCCTGCTCGATCAGCGTGCGGATCGCAGGCAGGATTATCGGCTTGTCGCTGTTCTTGACCGAGACGAAGACGGTGCCCTCGGTCGGCAGCTTCATGCCCGCGCCGAGCTGCGCCTTGGCGAAGGCGGTCGGGAAATCGGCGTCGATTCCCATGACTTCGCCGGTGGACTTCATCTCGGGGCTGAGCACCGGATCGACGCCGGGGAAGCGCGCGAAGGGGAACACCGCTTCCTTGACCGCCATGTACGGCAGTTCGCGCTTGAACGGCGGGAAGGTCGACAGCATCTCGCCGGCCATGACGCGGCTGGCGATCTTGGCGACCGGCTGGCCAAGCGCCTTGGCGACGAAGGGCACCGTGCGCGAGGCGCGCGGGTTCACCTCGATGAGGTAGACCTCGCCGTCCTTCACCGCGAACTGGATGTTCATCAGACCGCGCACGCTGAGGCCGAACGCGAGGGCTTCGGCCTGGCGTTCCATCTCGGCGATGATCTCGGGCGCGAGGCTGTAGGGCGGCAGGGTGCAGGCGCTGTCGCCCGAGTGGATGCCCGCTTCCTCGATGTGCTGCATGACGCCTGCAACGACGACCTGCTCGCCGTCGCACAATGCATCGACGTCGCACTCGATAGCATCGCGCAGGTACTGGTCGATGAGGACCGGGCTGTCGCCAGACACCTGAACGGCGGTCGCGATATAGTCGTCAAGCTGCTGCTCGCTGTCGACGATCTCCATCGCGCGGCCGCCGAGCACGTAGCTGGGGCGCATCAGCACCGGGTAGCCGATCCGGTTGGCGACGGCGACGGCCTCGTCGCGGCTGCGCGCGATGCCGTTGGCGGGCTGGCGAAGGCCCAGCTTCTCGACCAGCGCGGAGAAGCGCTCACGGTCTTCGGCAAGGTCGATCGCGTCGGGCGAGGTGCCGAGGATCGGGATGCCCTCGTCTTCCAGCGCCTGCGCGAGCTTCAGCGGAGTCTGCCCGCCGAACTGGACGATGACGCCGACGAGTTCGCCCTTCGACTGTTCGACGCGCAGGATTTCCAGCACGTCCTCGGCGGTCAGCGGCTCGAAGTAGAGCCGGTCCGAGGTGTCGTAGTCGGTCGAGACGGTCTCGGGATTGCAGTTCACCATGATGGTCTCGTACCCGGCCTCGGACAGCGCGAAGCAGGCGTGGACGCAGCAGTAGTCGAACTCGATGCCCTGACCGATGCGGTTGGGTCCGCCGCCGAGGATCACCACCTTGCGGCGCTCGGACGGCATGGCCTCGTCCTCGGGCTCACCGAAGAACGGGGCCTCGTAGGTCGAGTACATGTAGGGGGTGATCGCCTCGAACTCGGCCGCGCAGCTGTCGATCCGCTTGAAGACGGGCACGACGCCCAGCTTGCGGCGGAGCTGGCGGACTTCCTTCTCGCTGGTGGCTCCGGCCATCGCGCGCAGTGCGTCGTGGAGCAGGCCCGAGCGGCGCGCCTGGGTTTCGCCCAGACCGCCCGCGACGCCGACCGAACGCACCGCCAGGGTGGCGAGCCGCTTGTCGGAGAAGCCCATCGCCTTGAGGCGGCGCAAACCCTGCGCGTCGATCGGCAGGCCTTCCTTCATGATCTTCGCTTCTTCGGCGATGATCTCCTCGATGTGGCGCAGGAACCACTTGTCGTAATGGGTGATCGCGTGGATCTCATCGACGGTGAAGCCCTCGCGGAAGGCCTGCGCGGCATGGAGCAGGCGTTCGGGCGTCGCGCGGGAAAGAGCCGCGGTGATGATGTCGCGCCCTGCCCCTTCGAGGTCGACGACGCGGTTGAAGCCGTCGAGGCCCGTTTCCAGGCCGCGCAGGGCCTTCTGCATCGATTCCTTGATGTTGCGGCCGATCGCCATGACCTCGCCCACCGACTTCATCGCTGTGGTCAGGTCGGGCTTGGCGCCCTTGAACTTTTCGAAGGCGAAGCGCGGGATCTTGGTGACGACGTAGTCGATGGTCGGCTCGAACGCCGCCGGGGTAGCCCCGGTGATCTCGTTCATGATCTCGTCAAGCGTGAAGCCCACGGCCAGCTTGGCGGCGACGCGCGCGATCGGGAAGCCGGTGGCCTTCGATGCCAGCGCCGAGGAACGCGAGACGCGCGGGTTCATCTCGATGACGATGAGGCGGCCGTCCTTGGGATTGACCGCGAACTGGACGTTGGAACCGCCCGTCTCGAC
>DATKFS010000017.1:0-1853 GCA_035511275.1 Novosphingobium sp. | reverse complement strand
GTCCCCGAGGCGGATGTTGTAGCTGGGGTCGGTCACCAGCGCCGACTGGTTGTAGGGCAGGCCCATCTTGCCCGCCTGCTCGCGAGCGGTGCCGGGCATGAGCTGCATGAGCCCGCTGGCGCCCGCATGGCTGAGCGCGTTCTGGGCGAACTGGCTTTCCTGCCGGGCGAGGGCGTGGACCATGGTCCAGTTGGTGCCCGGCGGGGTCGGCACCAGCGGGAAGGAAATCTGGCCGAACTCCTCGAAGCCGTCGGCATGGGCGGCCTGGCCGAGGATCACCGCAAGGTCGCGCCGCCCGATCTGCCGGGCGAGGTCGGCGACGAGGACATGGTCCTCGGAGGTCGCCGCCTGGTCGGAGATCTCGCGGTAGAACTGCACGCCGGTGCGCCAGTCCGCATCGCGGGCGACGTCGCGCACGGCATTGGTGATCGGCAGGCTGGCGAAGGAGGCGCGCTGCGCCGCGCTCGGCACGGCGGTGGGGCGGGTGTCGAGGTTGGGGATCGGGCGGCCGAGCCGTTCGAGCGAAAGCTGGCCGTAGAAGTACTGCGGGTACTGCGCCGCCATCTCGAAGTAGCGGTTGGCGCCCGCGGTGTCGCCGCCCATGGCGAGCGCGCGGCCCGCCCAGTAGAAGCCCTTGGAGCGGGTCCCGGGCGTCTGCGCGGCGGCGCCGTAGCGGTAGAACAGCGGCGCGGCGCGGCGCGAATCGCCCAGCGACCACAGCGCCTTGGTGCCGCCCAGCCAGACCAGCGAGGTATAGTCGTCGCGCACCCGGTAGGAGAGGCGGCTGACGTCGGTGCCGGGGGCGAAGGCATCGTCGATCGAGCCGGCGATCCGCACCGCGCTGCTGGCGTCGGCGGCGCGCGCGGCGGTGAGCAGTTCCTTCACCCACAGTTCCGGCTCGGGCACCGGGCGGGCGAGCGGCGGGCGATTGGCGAGCAGCGCCACCGCGCCCATCTGGTTGCCCGACCGGCGCGCCTGCACCGCGCGGTTGTAGACGTAGCCCGGCTCGGAGGAGATCTGCGCGGGCAGCGTCACGCCCATGGTGCCGGGCGCCTGCCCCTGCAGCAGCGAGAGGCGCTCCATGAACTCGCCCCGGCGGCCGGCCGAGACGAACGAGATCTGCCGCTCGGCCTGCGCCGTCTCGCCCTGCCACAGCAGCGCGTCCATCCGCGCGTCGTGGTCGGCGGTGGTCAGGCGGTCGCGGTAGAGGGCGAGCAGCGCCGTCTCGTCGACCGGGATGAGCCCGCCCTTGCGCCACGCGGCGACCCCCGTGGTCGCCGCATCGGCGCGGCGCATCGTCGAAAGCGCCACGGCGTAGCGCCCGGCGGCCTTGCTGGTGAGCGGCGCGTAGCGATCGAAGTAGGCGATGACGGAGCCGGTGTCCGGCGCCTCGGTCAGCAGGGCTTTTTCCGCGAATCCGCGAATCTTGTCCTGCTGCGGATAGCCGGGGTAGCTCAGCAGGAACCCGGAATAGGCGGCGAAGCCCATGCGGTCGTTGGCGACCAGCAGCTTCCAGCGGTCGATCGACTGGTGGACCGCCATGTCGTGCGACTGCATCGCGGCACTGCGCGCCGCATCCCATTCCCGGCCGTCGGCAGACTGCGCGGGGTAGGACTGTGCCGGATACGACGGCGCGGGATAGGACTGGGCCTCGGCGACGACCGGGACGGCCAGTGCAATGGCGAAAACGGCTGGAGAAATGCTCAGCAGCAGGTGGGGGGTGCGCAACATGCTGGACATTTTGGAAAGAGGCTCCTTATCAGGCGCTGAACATGACGTTCGGGCGCGGGGGCGGTTCCCCGGCCGGGCGATCATTGAACACCACCAGAGGTAAAGTCCATGTTCTCCGGCTC
>DATKFS010000016.1:0-1925 GCA_035511275.1 Novosphingobium sp. | reverse complement strand
CTGGCGCCGCCGGTGACTACCGCGACCTTGCCGGCCAGTTCCTTGTTCACTCCATTCTCCCTGTCATCCGGAACGACCGTCAGCGCTTTTCGAACGTGATCGGCAGCGATTCGATGGTGCGCGTGGCGACGGTGGGCGTGTAGCGGATCTCGCTCTCCGGGATCGCCAGCTTCATGTTCTTCATCTGGCGTGCGATCTCGCGCGCGGCGACCTTCACTTCCATGCGCGCCAGGGCCAGTCCCACGCAGCGATGCGGGCCGCCTCCGAAGGCGACATGGCGGCCGAGGTTCTGGCGCGTGATGTCGAACTTGCGGGGCTCGGGGAACACCGTCTCGTCGTCGTTGCCCGATCCATAGACCAGCAGCATGTGCGCGTGCGCCGGGATGGTGGTGCCGTTGACCACGACCTCACGGGTGGTCATGCGCGAAAGCGCGCGCACCGGAGGCTCGTTGCGCAAGTGCTCCTCGATGAAGCGATTGAGCTGGCGGTCGTCGTCGACCACGCTGTCCAGCAGTTCGGCCATGCCCGGCCTGGTGGTCAGGACGTAGAACAGATTGCCGATCGCGGTGGCGGTGGTGTCGTTGCCCGCGATCAGCGTCGCGCGCACCAGCGAGACGGCTTCCGCGAAGGTCAGCTTCTCCCGGGTGCCGTCGGCATTGGTGACTTCGGCGTGGACCAGGTCGGAAATCATGTCCTCGCTCGGGCTCTCCTCGCAGGCCTTCATCTTGGCGATGAGGTACTGCTGGAGCTCGGCGATCTGGGCGGCGTTCTCCAGCATCGTCTCGCGGCTCTGCATCGCACCGATCTGCGCCGTCACGGCCACCGACCAGCGTGAGATCTTCTCTTCCATGCCGTGGTCGAGCCCCAGTTGCTCGACGATGACGCGGATGGTGAGCGGGATCGCGATGTCCTTGACCGCGTCGCACCGGTCCCCACCCCTGGCGATGGCTTCGGCGATGACGTTGCGCACGACTTCGGTGATGCGAGGCTCGAGTTCCTTCACCCGGTGCGCGGTGAAGGCCTGCTCCATCAGCTTGCGGATGCGCGTGTGGTAGGGCGGGTCCGACATGATGGCGTCCGGGAAGTAGCCGCCGCCATGCTCGCGCAGGTAACCCTCGAACTCGTCGCGCATCCCCCGGGCCTGCTGCTCGGAATAGCCGTGCTGGACCGAGAAGGTGACGGGGTCGGACTGCACGGCCGAGATGTCCTCGTGCCGGGTGACCAGCCAGGAGCCGAGCCGTTCGTCGTAGTGGATCGGGTCCCCGTGGCGCATGGCGCGGTAGAAGTCGCGCGGATGGGCCTGGATCGCGGTGTCGGCGAGCGAGCCCTCTTCGAGAAGGGTTTCCTGCTGCGGGCTGAGCGCCAGCCGCTCGGAAGTGCGATCCTGAGAAATCTGCGTTGCCATGGCCTGTCCCGTCATCCTGCTCGCCGTGTCGCATGCGGGCGGGTGGGCCCGGCGCGACGTCTGATATACCCGAACAGTCTATGGACGCCCCGCAAGCGTGTCGCCATGCCCGCCTTCGAACCCGCGCTTGCCCCCACCTGCAAAGCCCCGGGGCGGCGCGTAACAGATCAGTAGGAAGACGCGGGCGCGACCGTGACTTCCAGGCCGTCCAGTTCGGGCACCATGCGGATCTGACAGCCCAGGCGCGAATTGTCCTTCATGACGTCGGCCACCATGTCGAGCATCGCGAACTCGATGTCGTCGGGCTCGCCGACCTTCTCCATCCAGTTCTCGTCTACGTAGACGTGGCAGGTCGCGCAGGCGCAGCCGCCGCCGCAATCGCCCATTTCGCGAAGGCCTTTTCCAGCCGCACCGCGCGCAAAGTCTATTGGGCGCTGGTGATGGGCGTGCCGTCCATCAACGACGGCATGATCGAACTGCCGCTCGCCAAGCAGCCGGGCACCGGCGGCGAAAAGATGCA
>DATKFS010000015.1:0-16852 GCA_035511275.1 Novosphingobium sp. | reverse complement strand
TGCTCGCCGGGTTCGGGATGCAGGGCGAGGACTGGCAGCGCATGACGCCGCGCTTCCTGTTCCACATCGTCTCCGCACTGCGCGAGGTCGGCCTCGACGCGGAAGCCCGGATGATCGCCGCCGAGGCGGTGGCGCGGGTCTGAGCCGATGGTCGGCGCCGTCGCGGGAGACGATCTCCCCGAGCGCTTCCTGGCCATGCTTGCGGTCGAGCGCGGCGCGGCGGCCAATACGCTGGCCGCCTATCGACGCGACCTGGAAGCGGCGCGCGAGGTGCTGGGCGATGTCGCCACCGCCGAGGCCGACGCGCTGGAAGGCCTGGGCGCGGCATGGAGCGACCTTGCTGCCTCCAGCCTGGCACGGCGCTGCTCAGCGTTGCGGCAGTTCTACGGCTTCCTGATTGACGAGGGACTGCGGGCGGACGATCCCTCCGGCGCCCTCCCGCGCCCGCGGGCCCGCCGTCCCCTGCCGCGCCTGTTGAGCCACGATGAAGTCGAGCGGTTCCTCGCCCGCGCGGACGAGGAAGCCAAGGCGGACCGGTCCGACGCGGTGCGGCTACTCGCGCTGCTGGAACTGCTCTACGGATCGGGCCTGCGCGCGACTGAGCTGGTCTCGCTGCCGCTGTCGGCGGTGCCGCGCGACGCGCCGTTTCTCCATGTGACGGGCAAGGGCGGGCAGCAGCGCATGGTGCCGGTGAGCACGCGCTCGCGGCAGGTGCTGTCGCGCTGGCTGGCAGTGCGCAAAGGCACCTCGCGTTTCCTGTTCCCCTCGAACGGGGCGAGCGGGCACCTCACGCGGGTGCGACTGTTCCAGTTGCTGCGCGCACTGGCCGCCCGGGCCGACATCGATCCGGAGCGGGTCTCGCCGCACGTGCTGCGCCATGCCTTCGCCACCCACCTGCTCGAAGGCGGGGCGGACTTGCGGGTGCTGCAGATGCTGCTCGGCCATGCGGACATCGGGACGACGCAAATCTACACCCACGTCGACAGCGCACGGCTCGTCGCGCTGGTCAACTCTCGCCATCCGCTGGCGAAAATCGAAGAGGGCTGAAGCGGAACAAGGCGCGGCAAGCCTCGTTTCCGATTCGGCAGATTCACGCTCGCGAGGGAGCGGGCAGTACCTCCAGGAGGATCAAGGGAAGGACATGGCGATCACCATCACCCGCAAGCGCACGTTGCGCGCCACGACCGCGATCGGCGCGCTCGGTCTGCTCGCAGGACTGCCCGGCCTCGTGGCGACGGAACGGCTGGAAGCGCAGAGCGCAAAGGCTCCCAAGGTCTACGCCATCAGCGCGACCGACAAGGCGGAAGGCGCGAAGGCGCATCCCGAACTGCTCGCGGAATTCGGCGGTTCCGTAACCGGCGCGCAGGCGAGCTACGTCGAGCAGGTGGGCAAGAAGATCGCCGTCCAGTCCGGCCTGTCGAACGCGACGGGCGACTTCACCGTGACCCTGCTCAACTCGCCGGTGAACAATGCCTTCGCGATACCCGGTGGCTACGTTTACGTGACGCGGCAGCTGACCGCGTTGATGAACAATGAGGCAGAACTGGCCGGGGTTCTTGGTCACGAGGTCGGCCATGTCGCGGCGCGCCACTCGGCGCAACGGCAGAAGGCGGCGCAGCGCAACCAGATCATCGGCGTCCTGGGCTCGATCCTCTCGGGCGCGGTTCTGGGCGACAATGCCTTCGGACGACTGGGGCAGAACCTGTTCTCGCAAGGGTCGCAACTGCTGACGCTGAAGTTCTCGCGCTCGCAGGAACTCCAGGCGGACCAGTTGGGCATCACCTACCTCAAGCGCGCCGGCTACGATCCGCGCGCGATGTCGACGGTGCTGGAAAGTCTGGCGCGGCAGAACGCGCTGGAAGCGCAGTTGCGCGGCGGCGGCACGCAGACGCCGGAATGGGCCTCGACCCACCCTGACCCCGCCTCTCGCGTGCGCACGGCGCTGACTTACGCGGGGAGCGCCGCGACCGGGCAGACGAATCGCGATGCCTTCCTCACCCGGATCGACGGGCTGGTCTACGGCGACGATCCCAAGCAGGGCGTGGTCGATGGACGCAAGTTCACTCATCCAACGCTGCGCTTCGCCTTTGATGCGCCGGACGGCTTCTTCATGGTCAACGGCACCAGCGCGGTCTCGATCAGCGGATCGTCAGGGAAAGGCCAGTTCTCCGGCGGCAAGCTGAGCGGGAGCCTCGATTCGTACATCAACACGGTCTTCGCCAGCCTGACCGAATCGGGGCAGGCGCGAATCACCCCGTCGAGCATCGAAAAGACCACCGTGAATGGCATTCCCGCCGCCTACGGCGTCGCACGGGTGCAGAACTCTGGCGGAATGGTCGATGTCGTGGTGTTCGCCTACGACTTCGGGAACGGGCAGGCCTATCACTTCATGACGCTGGCGGAGGCCGGTGGAGCCGAGGTGTTCACGCCGATGTTCCGTTCGCTGCGACGCATTTCCGCGGCGGATGCGGGAAGCGTCAAGCCCCGCCTGCTCGATGTCGTGACTGTAAAGGCTGGCGACACCGTCCAGTCGCTGGCCGCGAAGATGGCCTATACCGATGCGAAGGTGGACCGTTTCCTCGTGCTGAACGGCCTTCAGGCAAACTCCAAGCTGACCCCGGGTGAGAAGCTGAAGGTCGTCACGTACTAGAAGCGCGCGTTTTCCGGGACTTGCAGCGCGAAAGCGCGAATCGAAAAGGGCGGCAGGTTTCCCTGCCGCCCTTCCGAAACTTCAGTATCGAAGCCCAGCTATTAAGCTGCGCCGACGCCCTGCGACATCTTCGACGAAGTCTTGTTGAAGGTCGACATCAGCTGCGAGCCCATGCCCTGCATGGCGGCGATGGCGGCAACTGCGATGAGGGCAGCGATCAGACCGTATTCGATGGCGGTCGCGCCCTTTTCATTGCGGCGCAGCTTGGCGAGAAACTTCATGAATTGTCTCCTGGTGTAAGCAGTCTTGTGTACCCGGTCCGCCTCGCTTCAGTTTCTCTTCTGCGCCTTGGACATGTTGTTCTCTACACTGCAATCGTTGACAAAGGTTTAAGCCTCTTCAGCCTTGATTTCCAACGATTGCCGTCGACGACCTGGAAGCCACGTTCGTCCACATCGACACCGTCTGGCCCGCCAGCGCCTGGAGCGCGACGTGCATGAGCAGAACGATGAAGGCGAGGATCAGGCCATATTCGATGGTCGAGGTGCCGCGCTCGCTCCGCACGATTTTCAAAAGGGGGAGCAGCAGCCGCATTTTCACCGTATGGTTTTCCCGAGATGGCGCCGGGATCGCACCGGGGCGTTAAATTGCATTTAAGGCCGGAGGTTCGACTGGAAGAAAACCCGACACCGATGCTGGTCGTCGCCGTCGCGCTTTTGGGGCGCAGTGGCGGCGTACTTATGCAGCAGCGCCGTTTCGACGCGGTACATGGCGGTCTATGGGAATTTCCGGGCGGCAAGGTGGAGCCCGGGGAGGAACCGGAAGACGCCGTCGTCCGCGAGGCTGCGGAAGAACTGGGGATTACGCTCGCGCGCGAGGGGTTGGAGGCCGTCGGCTTCGCCAGTGGCCGGACGCTTTCGCTGGAACAGGGAGGAAAGGGGGCGTCGCGCCCGCTCGTGATCCTGCTCTACGCGGCCCGACAGTGGACGGGCTTCCCAAGCGCGCTGGACGCGGCGCAGATCGCGTGGGTGCAGCCCGAAGCGGTCGAGGATCTCGATATGCCGCCGCTCGACTATCCGCTGGCGCATGCCCTGTGCCGCCACCTTTCAGGGCAGGATCGCAAATTCCTTGCGCAAGAGGCGAGATAGGCGTTGACCGACTCCGATTCCCTTCCTAAAGGCGCACCTCCAACGCGCCCGTAGCTCAGCTGGATAGAGCATCAGACTACGAATCTGAGGGTCGGACGTTCGAATCGTTCCGGGCGCACCATTCTCCCCTTGCGGGGTGGATGGGGCAAGTTGGTATAGTGATGGTCATGTGCGCCCGTAGCTCAGCTGGATAGAGCATCAGACTACGAATCTGAGGGTCGGACGTTCGAATCGTTCCGGGCGCACCACCATCCCCATGAAAAGCCCCGCCATCGGCGGGGCTTTTTCGTTTCATGGCATCCAGATACGAAAAGGGCCGGAACACGACGGCTGGTCGCGTCCGGCCCTTTCCTCCCGACCCGTTTCTGGGCCGGGACGTGGCTTGCTCTTACTGCTCGGTGCCGTCGGTGGCGGCGGCAGTGCTACCGGCAGCGGCGCCAGCGTCAGCGCTCGCTTGGGCGGAACCGGCGGCCTGGGCGGCCTTGGTGAAGTCCGCAGCCGTCATGCCGAGTGCCAGCGAACCATCTGCGCCGAGGCCCAGATTGCCCTTCTGGAGCGCGACCGACGAGCCGTTGCTCAGCGCGACGGTGACGTTCTGGCCCTCGACCTTGCTGACGGTGCCGAGCACGACGCCGTCGCTGCTCTTGACCGGAGCATCGGCAACGATCGCCGCGTCCTTGGCGGCGGTGTTCTCGGCAGCGGCACCGTTGACGGCGGCTTCGAGCTGGGCCTTGTTCATGCCGATTGTCAGGCCCTTTTCACGGCTGACGAAGGCGCTCTTGGGAAGACCGGCGCGTGCGGTGCCGGTGGAGACGGTGACAATGTCGCCCTGGACCGCTTCGACGGAGCCCACTTCGCCGCCCTCGGCGTCGAAGACCTTGGCCCCTACCGTTGGGGTGGCTGCTGCGGCGGCCGCCGGGGCTGCCGCTTCCTGCGCCATCACGGCAACGGGCGAGAGGCTGGCAGCGGCGATCGCGGCGGCAATGAGGGATTTCTTCATGGCGTACTCCTTCTTGGCGGGGCCGTGGGAGGGCGACCCCGGGTCAAGCCCCCTGCTGGGGCGCTAAAGGTTGTGCCGGGTCGGAACTGGACCCGGGCACTGAACCCCTTCCGACAGAGCCGGGCCCGCCCCCGCGAGCAGTTTCACGAAATGGGGCGGGCAGGGGTAATGGATGGATATAGGGAGCGAATGCGCCGCCGGGTGAACGGTTGCCGAAACTAGGGGTGAATCGCCCCCTATGCGCGGCGAACCGGCCTCAGCCTGTGAATAAATGGCTGATTTCAGCCAATTCGGATGCGCGAGTAGCTCGCATCATCGGGGAATCGCCCGCCGGGATCGACCATTATTCCCAGCATCCCCTGCGACCAGTCGGCCGAATCCGGGTACTGTCGGAACCAGTCCGTCACCACGAGCCGCCGCGATATGCGCCACTCGTCGTCACGCTTCTCGAAAGTGTCGAGATAGCGTCCGGCGCCGATCACGTCGGACTTGGACCGATCGGGCAGGTTCACCCGGTGGATGCCGTAGAAATAGGACTCCGCGTCCGCCGCGTCGCCGCGCAGGGAGACGAGGAGGTTGCCGATGATGTGCATCGTCTGGTCCATGCTGGCCATGACGGGGAAGGACCATGCGATGAACTCCTCGGCATTTCCGGTGAAGCCCATGTGCTCGTCGAGGCAGTCCGGCCAGTAGGCGGACCGGACCATGTCCGCGTCGAGCCGGTCGACCCCCCGCGCATAGCGACAGAGACACTCGCGAATCGCTTCCCGATCGGCAAGTTCCTCGATGATCCGGCTTACCTTGGTGGTCATCGACCGCCTCCCACGACTGATCCTCAGGCGCGCAGGGTCGGACGCATCGGGCGCACAGGCAACCGGCGCATGGCGTCACCGCCTTCATAGGCAAGCCGGAGCGCCGATCGGGCATGGAGGGAACAACCAAACCGGTCGGGGCTTGATCGCGCGTGGTGGAAGCTTCAGCAAGGCAGTCGATGAACCTGGAATCGAGAGAGGCTTCGCCTGCGCGCGCGGGCGGGGATGACGGAGGCGTATCGCCTTCGGTGTGGCGTTACGTTCATGCGCGGCGTGCCCGCGTCGTCATCGACGCGGCAGACTATTTCGAGGTGATCCGCGAGGCGATGGGCGAGGCACGCCAGCGCATCTTCCTGATCGGGTGGGACTTCGATTCGCGGATACTGCTCTCATCGGGCCGACGCTGGTGGCAGCGCGGGCGGCGGCGCAAGTTTCCCGCGCGGCTCGGCTCGTACATGCTCTGGCTGGTGAAGCGTCGTCCGCAACTCGAGATCAGGTTGCTGAAGTGGAACTTCGCGGTGGTGAAGTACCTGTTCAGGGGCACGATGCTGTTCGATCTCGCGCGGTGGGCGAAGCACCCGCGTATCGATTTCAAGTTCGATTCGGCCCACCCGGTCGGCTGCAGCCATCACCAGAAGATCGTCGTCATCGATGACGTCTTCGCGGCGTGCGGCGGAATCGACATGACGTCCGATCGCTGGGACACGCCCGATCACCTCCCCAACGACCCGCGGCGGCGCAAACCCACCGGTCGGCCTTACGGCCCGTGGCACGACGTCACCATGGTGATGGAGGGCGAGGTCGCCGCCGCGCTCGGCGAACTGGGGCGGGAGCGATGGAAGGTCGCCGGGGGCGAAGAACTCGCGCCCTGTCTCGCGCAGGATGCGATGCCCTGGCCCGAAGGGCTCGACCCGCAATTCGAGGACGTCGAGATCGGCATCGCCCGCACGCGCGCCGAATATGGCGAGTGTCCGCAGGTGAGCGAGATCGAGGCGCTGTTCGTCGAGCAGATCCGTCGCGCCAAGCGTTTCATCTATGCCGAAACGCAGTATTTCGCCTCCCGCGCCATCGCCGAGGCCATCTGCGAGCGGCTCGCCGAGGAAGACCCGCCCGAATTCCTGATCATGAATCCGCTCACGGCAGACGGCTGGCTCGAGCAGAAGGCGATGGATACCGCCCGTGTCGAACTCGTCGAGGCGCTGGAGCAGGCGGATGCCAAAGGCAGGTTCCGCATCTTCAACCCGATGGCGGCCGATGGCACACCGATCTACGTCCACGCCAAGCTGATGATCGTCGACGACGAGCTGCTGCGGGTCGGTTCGGCCAACATGAACAACCGATCGATGGGGCTCGACAGCGAGTGCGACGTGTTCATCGACATGGCGCGTGCCCCCAATGCTCATGTCGGTCCTCAGATCACCGCCCTGCGGCTGCGACTGCTCGCCGAGCATTGCGGCATAGAAGAAGAGGAGGTGGCGAAGGGTATCGAAACCCACGGTTCGATGGCGGCCATGATCGATGCGCTGAACCGCAGGCGCCCCCGCATCGGCAAATATTGCGAGCCCTTACCCTTGAAAGACCTGTCGGAAGCTGAAAGAGCGCTCGGCCAGAGCGGAGTGCTCGATCCCGAACGCCCCGGCGAAATGTTCGAGCCGATCGAGCAACGCGGGTTGTTCCGGCGCAAGGGACGGTTGATGCGTATGCGCCTGATGAAGAGATTGAAAAGGAGCAAGAGGGGATGAGCAGTCTGGTCGGTCCCGATGAGGACAACCCTCTTGGCAAGCCCGATGTGCCGGAACATGTCCAGGACGCCATCCGCACCCTTATCGAATGGTCCGGCGACGATCCGAAGCGCGAAGGGCTGATCGACACGCCCAAGCGCGTGGCGCGGGCCTGGCTCGAATACTGCCAGGGCTACAAGGAAGACCCGGCGGTCCACATGTCACGCGTGTTCGAGGAAGTCGGCGGCTACGACGAGGTCGTGCTGCTCAAGGACATCCCGTTCCAGTCGCACTGCGAGCACCACATGGCGCCTATCATCGGCAAGGCGGCGATCGCCTACCTGCCGCGCGATCACGTGGTGGGCATCTCGAAGCTGGCGCGTGTGTTGCACGGCTATGCGCGTCGCCTTCAGATCCAGGAGCGACTGACCGCCGAGGTGGCGAAGTGCATCTGGGATCACCTGAAGCCCCAGGGCGTCGCGGTCGTCATCGAGGCGAGCCACGCCTGCATGACCGCGCGCGGAGTGCGTACGCCCGGCGTCGGGATGATCACCAGCCGCATGATGGGGACGTTCCTCGAGGACGAGCGCTCGCGCAAGGAAGTGCTCAGCCTGATGGGCTACTGATTTATCCCTCCCTGGCATTGTCCGGGGAGGGGACCGGTTCCACAAGAGGCTTGAACCCTGCGGCGCCTGCGGCAAGAGACGCACGGACTCCGGGGGCGGACAGGCACAATGATCGAGCATGAGCGTGGTGAACAGGGCGGCGTGGCGCGCCGGATGGACGGGCTGCTCGCTCTGGTGCCGGCGGCGATGCTGCTTGTCCTGCTCCTGCGCAGCGTCTGGGACGTCGACGTTTTCTGGCAGCTCAAGCTGGGCGAACTGATCCTCGACCGCCACGGACCCCTTTTACGAGAACCCTTCGCCGCACTGCACCTTGGCGAGCCGATGCCGGCGGTCGCCTGGGCCGGGCAGGCAGTGATGGCCATGACCCGGCGGCTGGGCGGATGGGACCTGCTGCGCGTGGTCGATGCGATATGCTGGCTGGGCGGCTTCTGGGCGGCGGCCATCGCCTGCGCCAGACGCGGGGCGCCGCGGCATGCGGTGATGCTGGCGCTCCTGCTCGGTTTCGTCGCAGCCCTGCCGACCGCGAGCATTCGACCGCAGAACTTCGGATGCCTGTGCTTCGGGCTGCTGCTCGCGCTGCAGCGCCTGGGTCTGCGCCCGGCCGTGACCATTGCGCTGGGCGCGCCGCTCCTGGTGGTGTGGCAGAACCTCCACCCTTCGGTGAGCGTCGCCGCCGTCGCTCTTGGGCTGGTCGCCTTGCCGCGCTGGATCGCATGGCTGCGCGATCGTCGTCGCGCCGTGCCCGTGGCGCCAACCGCACTGGCGTTCATCGCGTTTGCTGCGATATTCGCCACTCCGGATGGCTTGTCGATCCTGCACACCTCCACGCTCAATGCCGAAGCCAGCATCGCGATTGGGGCAAGCGAGTGGCTGCCCTTGTGGATTTCGGCAAACCGTTCGAACGCCGTGCCTGTCCTGGTCGTCGCTCTGCTGGGGCTCAGGCTGGTCCTGTCCCACCGCTCGCGGATTGACGCCGGGGAACTGGCCGTCGCCATCGGCCTGCTGCTGATGACGCTAACGGCCTATCGCTTCGTCCTGTTCTGGGCGGTCGCAATGGTGCCCGTGATCGCGCGGGCGGCGGGCGAGCCTGGCAGGCCGGGGCCCGCGCGTCCGGCGATGATCGTGGTTCCCGTCCTTCTCGTCGCCGTGGTGACGCCGCTCTTGGCACCGACGCGGTTTGCCGAGACGCTCCCGCTCGCTGCCGTCGAGCGGCTGCGCAAGGAGGGCGTACGCGGCACCATCTACGGTGATTTCCCGTTTGGCGGCACCATCATCGACGCCGGCTATCCGGCATGGCGCGTCGCCTACGACGGGCGCTACTACCGCTATTCGCGCAAGGAATGGCAGTACAACGGAGGGATCGAGAACGGCATCGTTCCGCTCGTGGACGTCGAGCGCAAGTGGAATCCTGCCGCCTTCGTGCTCGACGAATACCACAATGCACCACTCGCGGGGGAATTGGCCCGCAGTCGTCAGTGGCGACGCATCTGGTCCGAGCGCGGCATCGTCGTCTACGTGCCGCGCCGGCGCTGAGGCTCAGCCTCCGCGAGACACCGGGATCAGTGCCCCGGTGATCGAGCGACCGCCTTCCGAGGCAAGGAAGGCAATGACCTCGGCGATGGCGGAAGGCTGCACCCAAGTCGAGAAATCGGCGTCGGGCATGTCGGCGCGGTTGGTGGGCGTGTCGATGATGCTGGGCAGGATCGCGTTGACGGTGACAGTGGTCCCCGCCAGTTCCTCGGCCAGCGCCTCGGTCAGCCGATGGACGCCCGACTTGGAAGCGGCGTAGGCGCCCATGCCCATGCCCGCCTTGATCGCGGCGCCCGCACCGATGCTGACGATGCGGCCCGCCGCGGAAGCCTTGAGCGCGGGCAGGGCAAGCTGGGTGATCGTCGCGTTCGTGATGAGGTTCATCGCCTGCATCTTCGCCCAGGTGTCGATAGAGCCGCCTTCCAGCGTCTCCCAGGTGAAGCCGCCCGCGACGTTGACGAGCACGTCGATGCCGCCGTTGACCTCGACCACCCTGTCGAGCGCGGCCCTGGTGGAAGCAGCGTCGGTCAGGTTCACGCCGCCGATGTCGAGCACGCCGGGAATGGCGGCTTTCGCCTCGGGCGCGAAATCGATGCGTGCGACCTTGTCGCCGCCGTCGGCGAAGGCCTGCGCCACCGCTTCTCCGAGGATGCCGAAACCACCGGTGACGATTACCGAACGTGCCATGCGCTTTACCCGCCGTGCGATGTGGGAACTGGAATAGCCTGCTAACTTGGCCGGGCATGGGCGGCAAGCGGGCGAGGGCGCTCCAACGCCCCGCCGATGTTGTCCGCTCGTGGAAAGGGCGGCCCTCCCGGTAGGGAAGACCGCCCTGAACTCAAGCCGGGACGTAGATCAGAGCTTGCCGAGCAGGTAGTCGGCCGAGCTGACCTCGAAGGTGCCGGGCGCCTCGACGTTGAGCTGCTCGACCACGCCGTCGTTGACGATCATCGAATAGCGCTGGCTGCGCGAGCCCATGCCGAAGCCCGAGCCGTCCATGACGAGGTCGACGGCCTTGGCGAAATCGCCGTTGCCGTCGGCCAGCATGGTCACGCCGGTGGCATCGGCGCTCTTGCCCCAGGCGCCGAGTACGAAAGCGTCGTTGACCGAGGTGCAGACGATCTCGTCGATGCCCTTTGCCTTCAGGTCATCCGCCTTCTCGACGAAACCGGGGAGGTGCTTGGCCGAGCAGGTCGGAGTGAACGCGCCTGGAACGGCGAACAGGGCCACCTTCTTGCCCGCGAAGTATTCGGCGGACTGGACCGGTTCGGGGCCGCCTTCGCCCACCTTGATCAGCTTGACGTCGGGCAGCGTGTCTCCAACGGCGATGGTCATGAATTCGTCCTTTCGTGCAAGTGAATCGCGTGCGCCGCAGATATAGGGCGACGCAGCGTTGCGGCAATGACGTGCCTCAGGGAACCTGCGCCATCGTCGCCAGCCGAACGCCGGGACTGTCTACGGGATCCATGCGAAAGCATATAAAGATAGCTTTATATTTGCCACCGGCGGGCCAAAACGGTAGGGACGCGGCAATGCCGAAGCTGCATGAAGCAGTGACGGTCCGCACCCTCCAGGAGTTATCGCCCGTGGCCACTGCCCCGACGCCCACCAAGTCCGGCATCCAAGACTACGCCATTGCCGACCTGTCGCTCGCCGACTTCGGTCGCATGGAAATCGACATCGCCGAAACCGAGATGCCCGGCCTGATGGCCCTGCGCGCCGAATTCGGTGACAGCAAGCCGCTGAAGGGCGCGCGCATCACCGGCTCGCTCCACATGACGATCCAGACCGCGGTGCTGATCGAGACGCTGGTGGCGCTGGGCGCAGAGGTCCGCTGGGCAACCTGCAACATCTTCTCGACGCAGGACCACGCCGCTGCGGCGATCGCCGCGCAGGGCATCCCGGTCTACGCGATCAAGGGCGAGAGCCTCTACGATTACTGGGATTACGTCGGCAAGATTTTCGACTGGGGCACGGAAGAGAACCCCGACCAGACCGCCAACATGATCCTCGATGACGGCGGCGACGCCACCATGTTCGCCCTCTGGGGCGCACGCGTCGAAGCGGGCGAGAAGCTGTTCGAGCCCTCGAACGCCGAGGAAATCGAGTTCGTCCGCGCGCTGAATGCGTTCCTGAAGGCCAAGCCGGGCTATCTCTCGCGCTCGGTCAACGCGATCAAGGGTGTCTCGGAAGAGACCACCACCGGCGTCCACCGCCTCTATCACCTCGCCAAGGACGGAAAGCTGCCGTTCCCGGCGATCAACGTGAACGATTCCGTCACCAAGTCGAAGTTCGACAACCTTTACGGTTGCCGTGAATCGCTGGTCGATGCGATCCGTCGCGCCACCGATGTCATGCTCGCCGGCAAGGTTGCCTGCGTTGCCGGCTTCGGCGACGTCGGCAAGGGCTCGGCCGCTTCGCTGCGCAACGGCGGCGCCCGCGTCATGGTCACCGAGATCGACCCGATCTGCGCGCTGCAGGCCGCCATGGAAGGCTACGAAGTCGTCACCATGGAAGACGCCGTGAAGCGTTGCGACATCTTCGTGACCGCCACCGGGAACGAAGCCGTCATCACCGGTGCGCACATGGAGCAGATGAAGGACAAGGCGATCGTCTGCAACATCGGCCACTTCGACAGCGAGATCCAGATCGCCGCGCTCGACAACTACGACTGGAAGGAAGTGAAGCCGGGCACCGATCTCGTCACCTTCCCGGACGGCAAGCAGATCATCGTCCTCGCCAAGGGCCGCCTGGTGAACCTCGGTTGCGCGACCGGCCATCCCAGCTTCGTCATGTCGGCGAGCTTCACCAACCAGACGCTCGCCCAGATCGAGCTGTTCTCGAAGAACGACGAGTACGAGAACCGCGTCTACGTGCTGCCCAAGCACCTCGACGAGAAGGTGGCCGCGCTTCACCTCGAGAAGCTGGGTGTACAGCTCACCAAGCTGTCGAAGAAGCAGGCCGACTACATCGGCGTGCCCGAAGCCGGCCCGTTCAAGCCGGATCACTACCGCTACTGATCCGGTTTTAGATCGGATTTGGGAAAAGGGCGCTCCGCGAGGACGCGCCCTTTTCTTACGGCGGACCGATGCTTTTCGGGAGCACCCGCCAACGGGAGGCGAACGGTCGGGGGTTGACGAGCGCGCCCCGATTGCCGCAGGCGCGCTGGAACCTCTCATCGCCCATGGGGACGGAAGAAATACAATGACTGCGCCAGTCCCGGCCGAGGATCTTCACGATCACTTTGCCCATTGCATCCAGGTGTTTGGCGGCATCCCCGCTACTTCTCGGCGTCTGGGCATAGACGAACGCGCGATCCGGCGTTTCGTCAACGGTGACTTGCCTGTCAGGGCGCGGCTGCTGGGCGACACCGCGACCGCACTGCGCCTTCTCATCGCCGAAGCCACGGCTGCGGAGGAGCACATCGCCGCGGCCTTGGGGTCCGGGGGCGACCAAGCGTAAATCAAGCCGGTTTGAATCAGGACGGGCGCATTCCGGTTCTTTGGCATGGCAAGGTCGTTTTGCCCCACTTCGCCATCGATCCTGCCCGACCAGGCCCGCGTATCTACCGGTTTCGCGCCATTCCCCATTGTCACCGTGCGGCGGGCGCAGCATAGCTTGGCGCGATGGAGTTATCGCGTTTCCTGCCGCTTCTGATCGGCCTGCTCTTGGGCGTGTGGACCATGGCGGCGGCATGGGCGGTGCTCGCTGCCCGTGGCCGGCAGAAAAGGGCCGAAACCCAGCTGCGCTCCGCGCGACGACTCGGCAAGATGGTCGAGGAGTCTCCCGCTCTCCCGCTGCTCGTCCGCACCGATGGCCGGATCGAGGCGAGCCCGCGCCTTGCGCAATGGCTCGGGCTCGACGGGATGCCGCAATTCTTATCCGAACTGGACGGCAATGGCAAAGGGCTGCCCGCCGACAAGCTCGCCGAACTGACCGACGCCGTGCGGCGCTGCCAGAAGACTGCCGCGCCGTTCCGGATGGTGGCCACGCCGCACGGGTCGAGCCGTAGCCTCGCCCTGCGTGGTCATCTCGCCGACCCGCAGGTTTCGCCCGGCGGCGCGGCGATGGTCTGGGTCTTCGATTTCAGTGACAGCGAAACCGAGCTGTCCCGCCTAAGGGACGAGGCCGCGCGGGCGCGAGGTGACTTCCACGCACTCGTCTCGCTGATCGAGGCAGCGCCGATGCCGATGTGGTTCCGCCGCCCGGATGGCGAACTGCAACTGGTCAACCACGCCTACGTCGCCGCGGTGGGCGCCGATAGCGCCGATGCGGTGGTCGCCAAGGGCGTCGAACTGATCGAATCGGTCGATGGCCTCGCGCCTGGGCAAGTGGCGCGCAAGGCGATGGAGAAGGGTGTCCCGATCGAACGCATCGTCTCCACCACGATCGACGGCCAGCGGCGTGCCCTGCGCGTCAGCGACCTGCCGCTCGGCGAGGACGGGGTGGCCGGCTATGCCGTCGACATCGAGGATCTGGAGGAGATGTCGCGCTCCTTCCGCGCGTTCCGGGAGGCGCAGCGCGCGCTGCTCGACCAGCTCTCCGCCGGTGTCGCGCAGTTCGATGCGAAGAAGCGCCTGACTTTCGCCAATCAGCCTTTCCAGCGCCTGTTCAAGCTGGATGCCCGCGTCCTCCAGGACCCGCCCGCGCTCGAACGCCTGCTCGATGCCGCGCGCGATGCCGGCCGCGTTCCCGAAGCGCGCGACTTCCCGGCATGGCGCCGTGAAAAGGCGGCATGGTTCTCGGCAGGTACGACGCAGGAGGAGCCTTGGGAGCTTGCCGACGGCACCCACCTGCGTATCGTCGCCCAGCCGGTGCCGGATGGCGGACTGCTGATGATCGTCGAGGACCGCACCGAACAGCTACGCCTTTCTGCCGTGCGCGACACCCTGTTGCGCACCCGTACCGCGACGTTCGACAGCCTGTTCGAATCGATCGCGGTGTTCGCGCCCGATGGCCGGATGCAGATCTGGAACCGCCGCTTTGCTGCGGATTGGGGTCTCGACAACGATTTCCTCGATACTCATCCGCATATCGAGGCGCTGCTGCGCAAGATCGCCGCGCGGCTGAAGCGGCCCGTCGAGGCGGAGACGGTCGGCAACGTGGTCCGCGCCGCGACGCTCGACCGTACCCAGACCGGCGGCCGCATCGCGCTGGCGGATGGACGAATGCTGGAGTTCGCCGGGGTGCCGCTGCCCGACGGTAACGGCCTGCTCGCGGTGCTCGACATCACCGATTCGCAGAAGGCCGAGGATGTCCTGCGCGAAAGTAACGCCGCTTTGATCGAGGCGGACGCGATCAAGACGCGTTTCCTCGCCAACATGAGCAAGGAACTGCGTACGCCGCTGACCTCCATCGGCGGGTTCGCGGAGATGCTCGACATCGGACTCGGCGGTGAGCTGAGCGAGGCAGGCAAGGACTACGTCCACTCCATTATTGGCGCTTCCGCGCAACTGGGCGAACATATCGACAGCCTGCTCGACCTTTCGCAGAGCGAGGCGGGCCTGCTGCCGCTCAAGCTGGAGGAGGTCGATCCGATGCCCTTCGTGCGCGGCGTGGTGGAGGAACGGGCCACGCGTCTGCAGAAATCCGGCCTTACGCTCGATCTTCAGGCCAACGGGCTGATGCGCCCGCTGGTCGCCGACCGGCGGCGGCTGGCGCGGGCGATCGGGCACATCGTGGACAACGCCATAGCCGCATCGCCAAGAGGGGCGCGCATCCTCGTGCGCCTGTCGCGCCGCAAGGTCGCTACCGGCGACGGCGACGCGCTGCAGATTCTCGTGCAGGACAAGGGCCCGGGCATGGACAGCCGCAGCCTTGCCCGGGCGCTCGACGGGATGAAGGTCAGCGCGGACGGTCGAACGGTGGACCGCCGCCAGGGCCTGGGGTTGCCGCTCGCCCGCCAGCTGGTGGAAGCCCACGGCGGCTCCCTGCGTCTCGCATCCGAGCCGGGCAAGGGCACGAGCGCGGTGATCGAACTGCCGTGATCCAACTGCCCGACCTTGCCGCCATGGACCGCCTGGGTCGCGCGATCGCGCAGGCCTTGCGTCCGGGTGATGTCGTCGCGCTCACGGGCGGCCTCGGCGCCGGCAAGACCACGCTGGCACGCGCGATCATCGCCGGGTTGGGGCACGAGGGCGAAGTGCCGTCGCCCAGCTTCGCGATCATCGAGCCCTACGATCCGCCCGCCGTTCGCCTGCCGCTGGTCCACGCCGATTTCTACCGCCTGAAGCATCCCGACGAGGCGCAGGAGATCGGCCTCGACGATTATCGCGAAGGCGCAGCCCTCATTGCCGAATGGCCCGATCATGCCGGAGGCTTCGCACATGAGCCGGGCTGCCTCTCGATCACGCTGGAAGTTGCGGAAGAGGGCAGGATCGCCATTGTCGAAGGCGGGGCGGATTGGTTAGGGCGAATTCCGACATGACGCAAAACCCTGCTCCCGCAGCCGGCTCCGTGCCCGCCCCTCTGCCAGAGGGTCTCGACGCTTTCCTTGCCGCCGCCGGATGGGGTGGTGCCGAGGTCGAGCCGTTGCCGGGGGATGCCTCGTTCCGGCGCTACTTCCGCCTCCGCGACGGGAACGGCGAAACCGCCATGCTCATGGATGCGCCTCCGCCGAACGAGGACCCCGGACCGTTCCTGCGCGCCGCGCACTGGCTTGACGACAACGGCATGCGCGCGCCGCGCATCCTTGCAGAGGATGCCGCGCGGGGCCTGGTCCTGCTGGAGGACTTCGGCGAGGCGCGGATGCGCGATTACCTCGACCAGTGGCCGGACGACGAGGCCGCGATCTACACGGCCGCCGTGAGCGAACTGGCCAAGCTGCACCAGCTGCCTCCGGGCCCGTTCCTCGACTACTCCCTCAGCGAATACCAGCGCGAGGCGCGGCTCTTCGTCGACTGGTACTGCACCGCGCAAAATCTCTACGTGGACAGCGCGGGCTTCGCCGCCGCCTGGGAGCAGGTCCTGGGTGAACTGCTCGGCCGCCAGCGCCCCGGCGTTACGGTGCTGCGCGACTATCACGCGGAGAACATCATGCTGCTCGGCAGCCTGGAGAAACAGGGTCTGCTGGACTTCCAGGATGCTCTGGTCGGCCACCCCGCCTACGATCTCGTCTCGCTGCTGCAGGACGCCCGCCGCGACGTTTCGCCGGAACTGGAAGCGGCGATGTTCGATCACTACGTCCAGCGCGCTGGCGCCGATGCCGACGCGCTGCTGGCCGATTATGCGCGGCTGGGGGCGCAGCGGAACGCCAAGATCGTGGGTATCTTCGTGCGGCTGTGGCGACGCGACGGCAAGCCGCGATATCTCGACCTGATCCCGCGCGTCTGGGCCTTGCTGGAGCGCGATCTCGCGCATCCCGCT
>DATKFS010000014.1:0-4776 GCA_035511275.1 Novosphingobium sp. | reverse complement strand
CGTCGGTGCGCCCATCGCCGCCGCCGTTCCCTTGGGGACTTGCGCGAAGCGGTCGGCATAGTCGCTGCCCAGCGCCTCGACCAGGCGCGTGCTGTCCCGATTGAGGTCGAGCAGGGGCACGTCCATCTCGGCGGCGACGGCGCGGGTCGCCTCGGCCCAGGGTTCGAGGTCCCGCACCAGCTTGCCGTCCTTGAAGATGCGGCGGGTGAGGGGGGTGACGAGCACCGGAATGGCGCCGGCCGCGCGCGCCTCGCGCACGTAGCTGCGCAGGTTCTCCGGATAGCCGGTGCGCAAGTCGGTGGAGCGGCCGGGCTTGCCGGGCTGGTCGTTGTGGCCGAACTGGATCAGCACCCAGGTATGCTGGTAGCCCTTGGCGCCCATCTCGGACAGGGCCACGTTCCACGATCCCTCCCAGCGGTAGTTGCCCGAGCTTCGCCCGCCGCGCGCGAGGTTCACGCAGGCGGCGAACGAGGTGACGTGATAAGCGCAGAAGCTCGGCCCCCAGCCGCCCATCACCGCCGTCGTCGAATCGCCCACGAGGATGATCTTGGAAGGCTTGATCGGCGTCACCGGCGGCGATCCGGGCGGCGGCGCCAGCTGCGCCTGCGCGGGCATGGCAAGCAGCGCGGCGGCTGCGGCGAGGATCGCTCGTTTCATCCAGTCTCTCCCTCACGACCCGCTTGAAACAGGCCATTGTCACGTGAAAAGATAGCGCTAACTTTTCGCTTGTCCAGCCTCGTCGATTGGAGTAACCGAGACACAGTCCAGACAAATACTGGCCGATGAGGAGTAGGAAATGCGTAAAGGCAATAACGTCACCTGAGGGCGAGCGACAGCAATCCGGCGGGCACCGCAAGATACGCGGAAACCGGATCGCCCAACTTGTAGCAACGATCATCGTACAGGCCGACGCGCGCGACGCGTTATTTCGGCGGCCATCGCGCTTGTCCTGCACGATCGATTGACACCGGTATCATCAGACTAAGCCGAGGACCGCGTCTTCGGTGCCGGGCTCGTGCGCATATTTGCGGCGGGGTCGGCGACAGGCCGGGCGCCGCGTGGACGGCCAGGCTCAACAGGGAGAGTGAAACGATGTTGAAGGCCATCACCGCAACCCCGGCGCGCAGCCGACTGGCGCTGTCGAGCGCAGCATTCGCCATGGCGGTCGCCTGCTCTGTCCCCGCGCTGGCGCAGGACGCCGAACCCGCGGCGGGCGACGCGGTGGCGCCGGCCGAGGCGGCCGCCGACGATGCCTCCGCCCCGGAGATCATCGTAACCGGCCTTCGCGCCAGCCTGGAAAGCGCGATCAACACCAAGCGCAACGCCACCGTCGTCGTCGATGCCATCAATGCCGAGGACATCGCCGACTTCCCCGACGCCAACCTCGCGGAATCGCTGCAGCGCCTCACCGGCGTCTCGATCGACCGCGACAACGGCGAGGGCCGCACGATCACCGTGCGCGGCCTTGGCGGCGACTTCAACATCACCCGCCTGAACGGCCTGATGGCGCTGTCCACCTCGGGCTCCAACGATTCCGGCACCAGCCCCAACCGCAGCCGCTCGTTCGACTACAACACGTTCGCGTCCGAGCTGTTCAACTCGCTCAAGGTCCAGAAGACCGCCTCGGCCGCGACCGACGAAGGCGCGCTCGGCGCCAACATCGACCTGGAGACCGCGCGGCCCTTCGACTTCAAGGGAGACCGCTTCGCGATCTCCACCGAAGGCAGCTACCAGAAGAACAGCAAGGCCTGGAGCCCGCGCATCGCCGGGCTGGTATCCAAGAAGTTCTTCGACGACAGCATGGGCCTGCTGGTCTCGTTCGCGTACAACAAGACGAACAACGAGCTGGACAGCTACCAGCGCTCGGCCGGCTCGTCGGACTACCTCTACCGCAGTTCGGACTTCGCGGGGAACGAGAACCCGCAGCGCGGCGGCTTCTCGGCGCCGGTAGGCACGAACCTGGGCAGCGGCGTCACCAACCCCTCCGCGATCGACGTGCTGACCGGCTCCGATCCCGAGGCCTATGCCAAGCTCTATCCCGGCGCGCCCTACAACACGCCGGGCCGCTTCGACGATTCCACCGTGCGCATCCCCGCGCTGCCCTCGATCCAGCAGCAGGACGTGAAGAACCAGCGCCTCGGCATCACCGCAGCCTACCAGTGGCAGATCGCCGACCGCACCCGCCTCAACGTCGACGGGCTCTATTCGCGCTTCAAGAACAGCAGCACCAAGTACCAGGTCGGCACCGTCGGCCTCAACCGCAACAACACCAACGCGGTCTACAACACCGCCGGCAACAACCTGACGCCGTCGGCGGCGCGCGCGCTCTATCCGGGCCTGTGCACACCGCGCGCATCCTCTGACATCACTTATGGCCAGGACTGCGGCGAGAGCCTCTACGGCAGCACGCCCGCCTTCGGCACCGCGCTGGACGCCAACGGCAACACCGTCGCCTCGCAGCTGGGCACGAACATCTTCAGCACCAACCCGAACAACCTCGACCCCTACGACTATTACAACAACCCGAACTCGGTGGGCTACATTCCCTCCAGCAACCGCCTTGCCTATCGCGGCGAGCTGATCGGCCGCCCCGGCGTCGACGTGCTGGACGCCAACGTCGAGAACGGCACCGCCAACTACCTCAAGCTGCGCAACGTGGACTGGCGTTCCGCCGCCGACCGGCAGGACTACACCACCGAGTTCTACCAGTGGTCCGCCAACATCGACCACGAGTTCACCGATACCCTGCGCGGCAACTTCATCTACGGCCAGTCGAAGTCCACCAACGACAGCCAGGGCCTGCTGGTCGAGTTCAACCGCATGAACGCGCCCGAGACCTTCACTTACGACGAGCGCGACGGCGGCTCGATGCCGGTGTTCGACGCCGGGTTCGACCTTTCGGATCCGAACAACTGGACCACGGTCAAGGGCTTCTCCGCGATCCGCAACTACCGGCGCGTGGTCGAGAATACGCAGAAGTCCGCGAAGGCCGACTTCCGCTGGGATCTCGATCCCAAGTTCGCCCTCTCGTTCGGTGGAACCTGGCGCAAGTTCGGCTTCTACACCACGCAGTACGAGCGCGCGGTGGACACGCTCAACCCCACGCTGCTCGAAGCGGGCACCAATGCCGCCGCGCTGGGGCATGTGGTGCAGTTCGGGCAGGGGCTGGACGTGCCGGACGGCACCGCCACGCAGTTCTACGCACCCGACATCGAGAAGTTCGACGACCTCTTCGACTTCACCTGCAACTGCGTCAACAAGTGGGGCGACTGGCGCATCTGGAACACGCGCAACAACACCGCCACTTTCGGCGTGAACGAGAAGGAATACGCCTTCTACCTCCAGGGCGACTGGGACCTGATGCTGTTCGACCGCCCGTTCCGGGGCAACGTGGGCACCCGCGTCGCGGTGACCGACCTTGTTTCGACCGGGCGCACCACGGCCGGGCGCAGCATCTCGGGAAGCAACAAGTACACCGACTGGCTGCCTTCGGTTAACCTCATCTTCGAGCCGATCGACGACGTGGTGATCCGTCTTGCCGCCGCCAAGGTGATGGCGCGCCCGCTGCTGGGCAACCTCTCGCCCACGGTGAGCAGCATCTCGATCCCCAATACGGGCGACACCACCGGCGGCACGCTGACCGTCGGCAACCCGAAGCTGAAGCCGTTCTACTCCACCAACCTCGACTTCAGCGCCGAGTGGTATTTCGCCAAGGGCGGCCTGCTGTCGGTCGCGCTGTTCAACAAGAAGATCAAGTCGTTCCCGCAGACGATCCTGTTCTCCGGGCCGCTGTCGCAGTTCCTCGACGCGGCGGCACTGGAGGAACTGCGCGCGCAGTTCACCGACGCCAACCAGCTCGCCTATATCGACAACGACTATGAGGTCACCGCACGCCAGTTCCGCGATGCGCCGGGCGGCTACATCCGCGGCTTCGAGATCAGCTACCAGCAGAACTTCGACTTCCTGCCGGGCCTGCTGCGGCACTTCGGCACGATCATCAACTACACCCACATCGATTCGAAGCTGACCTACATCCTCGATCCGGGCACTGCCACCAAGCCGCAGACGCTCGGCAAGGCGCCGTTCCTCGGCGTGTCGCCCGACGCGCTGAACGCCACGCTGTTCTACGAGACCGAGACTTTCCGCGCCCGCGTCTCGATGTCGAAGCGCAAGGGCTACAGCACCACCTACCCGCTCTCCGCGGGAGACTGCGCGCCCGGGCTGACCAACTCGCCGGCCGATCCCTCGGTGGCGGGTACGATCTGCAACAGCCCGCTCATCAACGACTTCCAGTTCAGCAAGGGCACGACGAACGTCGATGCCTCGATCAGCTACAAAGTCACCGACTTCGCCACGGTGACGCTGGAGGGGCTGAACCTCACCAACCAGACGAGCAACAACTACGCCTACCAGGACTCGCCGGTCGTCGCGAACTACAGCAGTTCGGGGCCGATCTACCGCATCGGGATGCGCGCGCAGTTCTAAGCAGGTTCAACGTCGGCCCTGGGTACGCCCAGGTGCCGCCAAGGCCCTCCTCCGGTCCGTCCGGGGGAGGGCCTTTTCCCGTCGGCGATCACGGCGTCGGCGTGGTTCCGGCGGGGGCAGGCTGGGTCTCGTCCTGCAGCCCGCCGCCCAGCGAACGGTAGAGTTCGACCAGGTTGCTCGCCTGTGTGAGCCGCGTCGCGACGAGCTGCTGCTCGGCGGCATAGGCGGTGCGCTGCGCGTCCAGCGTGGTCAGGAACGAATCGACGCCGGCACGGAAGCGGGCATCGGACA
>DATKFS010000013.1:0-4075 GCA_035511275.1 Novosphingobium sp. | reverse complement strand
GTCGAGAGATTGATGCTCACGCCGCGCCGCTCCAGCAGGTCGCAGGCCTTGCGCAGCACCGACAGGGTCTTGAGGCCGAGGAAGTCGAATTTGACCAGCCCGGTGTCCTCGACATACTTCATGTCGAACTGCGTCACCGGCATGTCGGAGCGCGGGTCGCGGTAGAGCGGCACCAGTTGCGCCAGCGGACGATCGCCGATGACCACGCCCGCGGCGTGGGTGGACGAGTTGCGCGGCAGGCCCTCAAGCTGGATGGCAAGATCGAGCAGGCGGCGCACTTCGGCATCGGTGTCGTATTCGCGGCGGAACTCGGCGACCGGCGCATCGGCGGTGACGCCGTGCTTCTTGCGGCCGTGGAGCGCGTCGGTCAGCGTCCACGGGTCGGTCGGATGATTGGGCACCATCTTGCAGAGGCTGTCCACCCGGCCGTAGCTCATCTGGAGGATGCGTCCGCAGTCGCGCAGGACCGCGCGGGCCTTCATCTTGCCGAACGTGATGATCTGGGCGACGTGGTCCGCCCCGTACTTGGCCTGGACGTAACGGATCACCTCGCCGCGCCGGGTTTCGCAGAAGTCGATGTCGAAGTCCGGCATCGAGACGCGCTCGGGGTTGAGGAAGCGTTCGAACAGCAGGCCGAGCTTCAGCGGGTCGAGGCCAGTGATGGTCAGTGCCCATGCCACCAGCGAGCCGGCGCCCGAACCACGGCCCGGCCCCACGGGAATGCCATTGTCGCCCGCCCACTTGATGAAGTCGGCAACGATCAGGAAGTAGCCCGGGAACCCCATGCCGACGATGATGCCGACCTCGAAATCGAGGCGATCGGCATATTCGAGGAAGTCTTCGGTGACGCCCTTCTCGCGCAGGATTTCGTAGGCCGCGCGGCGCTCCTCGCCCTTGAAGGCCATCGCCTCGTCGAGTTCGGCTTCGGTCACTTCCGGCCAATAGGGCGCGAGGCGGGCGGCGAGGCCGCGCCGCGAATCGTCCGCGAGCATCCGCGCCTCGCCTTCGCGATCGCCCGCGAGGCTGGGCAGCAGCGGCTTGCGCTTGGGCGGCGCATAGGCGCAGCGCTGCGCGACGACGAGGGTGTTGGCGAGCGCCTCGGGCAGGTCAGCGAACAGCTCCTGCATCGTCTCCACCGACTTGACCCACCGCTCCGACGAGGAGCGCGGACGATCGCCCGCATCGACGTGGGTGGAGTTGGCGATGCACAGCAGCGCGTCGTGCGCGGAGTGGAACTTCTGCTCGGCGTACTGCGCGGGATTGGTGCCGACGAGCGGGATCTCGCGCTGGTAGGCGAGCGCGATCAGGTCCTCCTCGCTCTCGTCCTCCTCAGGCTCGCCGGTGCGGGTGATCTCGATATAGAGGCGGTCGCCGAAAAGCGACTGGAGCGTGTCGCAGTAGCTCTCCGCAGCCTCGTGCCGCCCCGCCGCATAGAGCCGCGCCAGCGCGCCCTCGTTGCCGCCGGTGAGGCAGATCAGGCCGTCGGTATGGCCGCGCAGCGATTCGAGGCTGACGTGCGGGTCCAGTTCCAGCGGGCGGTCGAGGTGCGCGCGGCTGACGTGGTGGCACAAGTTGAGCCAGCCAGCCTCGTTTTGCGCGAAAAGGGCCAGCCAGTCGATCGGCAGGTCCTGTCCCTGCCGGACGGCGCCGGGCCGCGCGACGGCAAGGAAGGTGCCGACCACCGGCTGCACGCCCGCGCCTTTCGCAGCACCCGCGAAGATCGGCGCGCCGTAGAGGCCGTTGCGGTCGCAGATCGCGGCGGCGGGGAACTTGCGCTCCTTCGCCAGCTTGGCGATCGCCTTCGGGTCGATCGCGCCGTCCAGCATGGTGAAGCTGGAGAAGATGCGAAGCGGTACGAAGGGAGCATGGGGCATCGTCGGAATCTATGCACTGCCCCTGCGCGCGATCAAGGGCAGGCTGGGGATAAGCTCGGGGATTAGCCGCGATCGTGCGGTCTGGAGGGCATAGCCGTCGTCACCACGCGGCCAGCGGGTCCTTGCCGACGTGCAGGTCGCCATCCCCGCCGAAGTCCATGATGACATTCTTCGCTCCGTCGTAGCGCGGCCATGCGGGGAGCCTTCCGCCGTTGGGATCGCCGGTGGTCGCGAAGGCCGCCAGGGCGTTGCTGACGATCTCGCCGACGTGGTTGTCCCGCGCGGTGGTGGCATCGCCGTATTTCGCTGCCTGGGTGTCGAAGAAGAACGGAATGTCGGTGGCGTGGCCCGCGCCTTCCGCCTTCTGCGAGGAGGCGACGTAGGAGAAGCGGTAGGCATGGACCGGGACTCCCGCACCGCTCAGTGTTGCCGCCACATCCCGCGCGCCTTTGACCATGAAGCCCTGCGGGCCGCCGAGGTCGGCACTGGTCGCCCCGACCATGACCGGCACCTTCGCGAACTTGCCCGAGGCATAGGCCTTCGCGGCGTCGACGACGATGCGCCCGTCCACGAAAGGTGACGAGAACGCCGGGCGCGGACCGCCGAACAGCGCCGCCAGATTGAGCCCGTCGACGACCTGCTCGGCCGGAAGCGCACGCATTCGGGCAAGCGCCCGAGGGTCGGTCGGCGCGATGCCCTTCGTCGCCGCGAAGGCTGCGCCGACTTTCTCGGCAGTCGCCATTCCGCCCTCGCCGAACGCCTTGCCGTCGCCGCCCGACATGATGACCGCGCGCCGGAACAGCCCCCGGGCCAGCGGCGAGGTCATGAGCATGTGGACCGACATGCCGCCCGCACTCTCGCCCACCAGCGTGACGTTGCCGGGATCGCCGCCGAATGCCGCGATGTTGTCGTGCACCCACTTGAGCGCGGCCACCTGGTCGAGCGTGCCGTAGTTGCCGAGCAGCCCGCCGTCGGCGTTCGCGGCGGTCAGCGCCGGGTGCGCGAAGGTGCCGAAGCGGCCGAGGCGGTAGTTGAAGCTGACCACCATCACGCCCTTGTGCGCCAGTCGCGCGCCCGAATAGACCAGCGGCGAGGCGCCGCCGTTCACGAAGCCGCCGCCGTAGATCCACAGCACCACCGGCAGCTTGGCCTTCGCGCCTTCCGCCTTCCAGACGTTGAGGTAGAGGCAGTCCTCGGACGGCGGCGTGCCCAGCGGCGCGGCGTCGCTGGGGAACGGCTTCTGCATGCAGTCGTGGCCGTAGGCAGTGGTCCTGCGCAGGCCCTGCCACGCGGGCGCCGGCTGCGGTGCCCGCCAGCGCAGGTCACCCACCGGCGGCGCGGCGAAGGGGATGCCCTTCCAGCTGACGATGCCATGATCGATGCTGCCTTCGACCCTGCCGCTCCCCGTCCGCGCGACCGGCGGCTCGGCCAGTCCCGGCGCGCAGGCGGCCAGTAGGGTCGCGGCGACGAGCGACGCGGCAATGGTCGGGCTTTGCATGGGGAGGAACTCCGAAGGAATGAGGATTTCGGCTGGCCGTGACTAAAGCAGCTTCTCGATGTCCTTCGCCATCGCCTCGGGCTTGTCGGTGGGGGCGTAGCGGCGCACCATCCTGCCCTCCCGGTCGATGAGGAACTTGGTGAAGTTCCACTTGATCGACTTAGAGCCCAGCACTCCGGGCGCCTCGGCCTTGAGCCATTCGTAGAGCGGCGCGGTGTCGGCGCCGTTGACGTCGATCTTGCCCATAAGCGGGAACGAGAGGCCGAAGTTCACCTCGCAGAACGAGGCGATCTCGTCGGCATTGCCCGGCTCCTGCCCGCCGAACTGGTTGCAGGGGAAGGCGATGACTTCGAAGCCGCGGTCGCGGTACTGCTGCCACAGCGCCTCCAGCCCCTTGTACTGCGGGGTGAAGCCGCACTTGCTGGCGGTGTTGACCACCAGCACCACCTTGCCGAGCCGGTCGGCGAGGCTGGTCGCCTCGCCATTGGGGAGCGTCGCCGTGAAGTCGGCGATGGTGCGGGGATCAGGCACTCCGCGGATAGTCCGCGCGGCGCGACAGATTGCGGATCTCGCCGATGCGCAGGGTATGGTCGCCGTCCTTCTGGATGGCGTAGTCGTCCTGCCGGTCCTCGGGCATCCCCATCACGAAGGCGATGAGTTCCGCCACGGTGCCGCGCCGGATCGTCTTGAACCGGTGGAACAG
>DATKFS010000012.1:0-22095 GCA_035511275.1 Novosphingobium sp. | reverse complement strand
CCCGCGCGATACGTCGCCGCCCGCGCAAAGGCGTGCGCCTTCGACACCCTGCCCCCTCGGGCAAGCACGATCGCGCGGCCAGTCGCCCGCCTCCGCTTGACAGGTGTACAGTCGCCATGATGTGTACGATCCATGCCAAGGGAGGCGCACGTTCGCGACTGTCGAGGCGTGGCGCAGCTCATGCGTATACGGCGACCCGGATACATACCGTGGCGTCATGGAGAATAGGGAGAGAGACCGATGGCTTATCGCACCGATCGCCTGCGCTTGCGCGCCTTGCTCGCGGCCGCGTCCACCAGCACGCTGGCGCTGGCCGCCCCCGCCTTCGCGCAGGACCCGGCACCTGCCGAGACCCCGCCGGAAGTGCACGGCCTCGAGGAAATCGTCGTCACTGCCCAGCGCCGGGCCGAGAACCTCCAGGAAGTCCCGATCGCGATCGCCGCCGTCACCGCGGATGCGCTGGCCAAGGCGGGGGTCAACGACACCAACAGCCTGAGCCAGGTCGTCCCTTCGGTGAACTTCCAGCGCTCGGGCGCCAGCGGCCTGTTCTTCGTGCGCGGCGTCGGCACCACCAACGCCTCGGTCGGTGACGAGGGATCGAACGCGTTCTACGTCGACGGCGTCTACATCCCCGACCTGTCGGGCACCGTCACCCAGTTCAACAACATCGCCCGGATCGAAGTGCTCAAGGGCCCGCAGGGCACCCTGTTCGGCCGCAACGCCTTCGGCGGCCTCATCCACATCATCACCAAGGAGCCCGGCGATGTCTTCGAGGCGCAGGGCGAGGCCGGCTACGGCAACTACCAGACGGCGCAGGGCAAGCTCTACGTCGGCGGCCCGGTGACCGAGAATGTGTCGATGGATCTCGCGCTGACCGGCTACGACCAGGCCAAGGGCTGGGGCCGCAACGTCACGCTGAACCGCGACATCAAGAAGATGCAGTACTGGGGCGCGCGCTCCAAGCTGGTCTGGCGCGCGAGCGACGCGGTGAAGATCACGCTCGCGGGCGATTACTACGACAACGACGACAATACCGCGATCGGCTGGTCGGTCGATGAGGACTTCCCCGTGCGCGGGATCACCGGCCCGGTATACTCGATCGGCAGCATGGACACCGCCGCCGACCAGTACTCGCTCACCAAGCTCACGTCGTGGGGTGTCAGCGGCACGATCGAGGCCGACCTTGGCTTCGCCGACCTGACGAGCATCACCTCGCTGCGCGACAGCCAGAACAATTCCGACTTCGACGTCGATGCGACGCAGATTCCCTGGCTGCGCATCACTTTCGAATCCGGCTCCCGCGCCTACCAGCAGGAACTGCGCCTCGCCTCGGCCGACACCGATCCGCTGAGCTGGCAGATCGGCGGCTTCTACCTGCGTTCCGAGGTCGACAATGCCTCGCGGTTCCGGGGGCTCGCGGCGGGCGGCATCAACGGCGGCACTTTCATCGATGCCACGCTCGACACCGATTCCTATGCCCTGTTCGGCGAGGTCAGCTACAAGCTGACGCCCAGCACCCAGGTCATCGGCGGCATCCGCTACACCAAGGACAAGCGCGACCTCGGCGGCGGCGTCTACCTCGTGACGAACAACACGCTGGGGGCCTTCACGCCGACCGAAGGCAGCATCGACTACGGCAAGTTCACCTATCGGCTCGCGATCCGGCAGGAACTGAACGACGACGTCAGCGTCTACGCCTCGTACAACCGGGGCTTCAAGGCGGGTACCTACTCGCTCCAGAGCCCGACCAACCCGCCGGTGCAGCCGCAGTACATCAACGCCTACGAACTGGGCGTGAAGTCCGAGCTGTTCGACCGACGCCTGCGCGTCAACGCCGCCGTCTTCCACTACGACATCTCGAACTACCAGATCCGCTCGGCGGCGGCCGGGGCGATCGGCGCGGCGGTGCTGCTCAACGCCGCGTCGGTGAAGGTCGACGGCATCGACGTCGACTTCGACGCGGCGCCGACCGACAACCTGCGCATCTTCGGCGGCTTCAACTGGCTGGATTCGCGCTTCAGCAACTTCGGCAAGCCGGGCTCGACCTACCAGGCGCCGTTCCTCTACCCGAACCCGGCGGTCTGCGACGCCACCGGCACATCCGATCCCGGCACGACGACCGGCGCGCCTACAGGCGGCTTCGCCACCTGCTTCGGCGATGCCTCGGGCCTGCAGACGCCGGGTGCGCCGGACTTCACCGCGAGCCTCGGCGCGGCGCTGACCGTGCCCGTCACCGAGACTGGCGAACTGCGCTTCAGCCTGCTGGGCAACTACAACAGCGGCTTCCCGTTCGAATCCGACGGCCTGCTGCGGCAGAAGAAGTACGCGCTGCTCAACGGCTCGGTCGGCTACTGGCTCACCGAGAACTGGGGCGTCGAACTCTGGGGCAAGAATATCACCGGCACCAAGTACTTCCAGCAGAAGATCTCCACCGGCCTCGGCGCCACCACCGACCGCGCCGCCCCCGCGACTTATGGCGTGACCATCAAGTTCGATTACTGAACCTCGCACGGCTTCGGGCCAACCCTGGCTCCAACCTTGCAGGCCCGGGCCTTCGCGCCCGGGCCTTTTTGTCGCATGGTGCCCGCCATGAACCGTCGTGACATCTCCCGCGTCGTGCTCGCTCTGGCCTATGCGGCGGCGGGGGTGTTGCATCTGGTGCTGCCGGGGCCGTTCGTCGGGATCGTGCCGCCCTGGGTTCCCGCCGCCGGGCTGGTGGTGGCGCTGACAGGTGTGGCGGAACTGGCGGGAGCGGCCGGACTGCTGCTGCCGGGGTGGCCCACTCTTCGCCGGGCGGCGGCCTGGGGGCTGGCGGCCTATGCGCTCTGCGTCTGGCCCGCGAACGTGCAGCACATGATGATCGACATGGCGCGGCCCGGCCATGGCCTCGGCCTTGCCTATCATGTCCCGCGACTGGCGCTTCAGCCGGTGCTGATCTGGTGGCCGCTGTGGGCCGCGGGCATTACCGAGTGGCCATGGCGGCGGCGCAGATAAAGGAGCCGCGCCGCTAGGGCTTCGGGTCTGGCGCGGGCTGGACGGGCGGCAGGGCAGGGGTGCCCGACACGGGCTCCTCGGGCGCCGGTACGGCCGGGGCTCCACCCATCGAGCTGGGAATGTAGGTGGTCGGGCGAGCAGCCTCGCTGCCGGGTCTGGCGTGCTCGTTCACGTGCGCCGGGATTGCGGGCAGCACCGGGTCGGCAATGCCCTTGCGGGCGCGATACTCGGCGCTGTGCAGGGCGTCGATCTCGGCCTTCCGGCGTTGCAGGTAGAAGTCGCGCGACGCCACGTAGGGATCGGCTTCGGAGCGCGTGGCCTTGATCCGCTCGTCGAAGGCGATGCGGTCGTTCATCGCCTTCAGCGCCCCGGTGCTGAGCGAATAGGCCGGCTTGGTGAACGGGCTGCCGAACGCCGTGGGCAGTACCGAAAGGTCGAGCAGCCGGCCCGCAAGATCGCGCGCGGTCGTCGGGCCCAGCAGCGGGAGATAGAAGTAGGGCCCGCTGCCGAGCCCGTGGTAGGCCATCGTGTTCGCGAAGCCGTTCTGGCGATAAGGCAGGTTGAAGGGCTTGCGCCGGGCCATGTCGAACAGCCCCGCGACGCCGATGGTGCTGTTGATTCCGAACCGGCCGAGCGTTTCCAGCGCCTTGCCCGGCTTGAACTGGAGAAGGTAGTTCAGGAAGACGACCGGCTCGGCGAGGTTGACAAGGACGTTGCGAAGCCCGTTCCGCACAGGCGTCGGCACGATCTTCTCGTAAGTCCCCGCGACCGGCGCGACCACGGCCTTGTCGACGACTTCGACCACCTCGAAGGTCGTGGCGTTGAGACCCGACAAGGGATCCGCCCGGATATGGCGGGGGTTGGCATTGACAATGATGACGCTGTCGGCCTCGCCTGCGACGGGCGGCGGCTCCGGGACTGCTTCGGGAACGGGCGGCGGGATGACGATAACCAGCGGCCCCTCGGCGACGACCGGTGGTTTTTCGCCTGAGACTTCAGGTTCTATCTGTCCGTGAACGGTCGGTCCGGCACTCGCCAGCATCACCGCCAGCGTCATAGTCGACACGCCCAAGCCGCACGTTCCTCTTCGAAGCATCCGCCGGCATGGCGGCGATTCGCGACAATCGATGCGGCAGTTTCCTCTATTCCGGAGGTATCGGCAATCCTGCAACAGTCCGCGCCGCCCGCAATCGGTCGGGCCGAAATCGCAGTGCGGCGACCCGCGCGCCAGCAGGCTCCTGCCGCCGCCCCCCAGACCATGCGGGTGGGGCGGCGGGCGTCCTTTCCTGGAGTTTCAGGCCGGCGCGAACCTGACGTGCAGGTCAGAGAGTCCCCGGATGATGTAGCTGGGCTCATAGGACATGCGGCGCGCATCGGCGGGGCCGTGGCGATCCTCGTCGAGCGTGATGGCGCTGGTGTGCTCGAGGAAACGGTCGAGGATCACCGCCACTTCGGCACGGGCCAGTGGGGCTCCGGCGCAGGTATGGGCGCCGCGCCCGAAGGCCACGTGCTCGCGGATGCGCGGGCGGCCGATGCGGAACTCTGCCGGGTCCTCCCACCGGCGGGGATCTCGATTGGCGGCGGAGAGCGAGACGACCACGCGCTTGCCTGCGGGGATTTCCATGTCGCCGATCCGGGTCGCGCGACGCGCGATGCGGAACGTCGCCTTGGTGGAGCCCTCCACCCGCAGCACTTCCTCGAGGAACGGGCCGATCAGCTTGCGATCCTCGCGCAACTGCTGCTGCATCGCCTGGTCCTCCGACAGCCGGCGCAAGGCGTTGCCGATCAGCTTGGCGGAAGTGTCCTGCCCGGCGGCGAACAGGAACATGGCGGACTTCACCACTTCCATCGCATCCGGCGTCGAGCCATCGGGATAAGTCGCCGTCGCCATCTCGGTCATGACGTCGTCCTGCGGCACCGCGCGGCGTTCGCCGATGTAGCGGGCGAAGTAGCCGGCCATGACCATCAGCGGATGGATGCTCTGCGGGGCGTCGGCAGCGTCCATGTTGCCCGGAGGTGGGCCAGAGTCGATGAGGGTGCGGAACGTCTCGCGATCGTCCGCAGGCACGCCGAGCAGGTCGGCGATCACCATGGTGACGAACGGCGTGGCCACTTCGTTCACCAGTTCGCAACCGCCTGCCGCGACCACGCCGCGCACCATCTCGTCGGCGTAGGCGCGCATGAACGCCTCGTTGGCCTTGAGGCGCGAGGGCGTGAACAGCGGGTTCAGCAGCGACCGGGCGGCCGCATGCTTGTCGCCGTCGTAGGACACCATCAGTTCCATCTCGCCGCTCGGATTGGCGGCCAGCAGTTCGGAGATGTCGTCACCCTCCAGCTTGAAGGGCAGGGGCGTCAGCGGATCGGGATTCAGCCAAGAGGAGAAATCGCGGGTGTTGAGCAGGACTTCCAGCGCCTCGGCGAACCCGGTGACCACGACGACGTCGCGGCTGCCCATCTGGTAGACGGGGCCGTGGACGCGGATCGATTCGAAATAGTCGTAGGGATCGAGAAGCACCGAATGGTCGGTGAAGTAGTCCTTCTCGACGACGGTCGCGGCAGTGGCCATGGTTTGCTCTCCCGTTTGCGGCCCTGTTTGGCCTGCGGATAGTGATATAGTGTGGATCATATCCGTCGACCGAAAGATCGTCAATCTCCCGCAGCGCGTCCTTGCTCTTTACGCAGGCACGATCGTGGCCCAAATGCACGGCCATGAGCACTTCCTCGCCGTCCACGGCCGACCGCAGCCCCGCCATCGCCATCCGCGACCTCGTCAAGCGCTACGCGCCGGCCGGTGGGGGAGAGGGCAAGCTGGCGCTGAAGGGCGTATCGTTCGACGTTCCGGAAGGTGGCATCTTCGGCCTGCTGGGGCCTAATGGCGCTGGCAAGTCGACCCTCATCAACATCCTTGCCGGGATGGTCATGAAGACTTCGGGCAGTGCCGAGATCTGGGGCTTCGACATCGACCGCGATACGCGCAACGCCAAGCGCTCGATCGGCATCGTGCCGCAGGAGATCGTGTTCGATCCCTTCTTCACCCCGTTCGAGGTGCTGGAGATCCAGGCCGGGCTCTACGGCATCGCCAAGACCCTGCGCCGCTCGGAAGAATTGCTGCGCGCGGTTCACCTCGCCGACAAGCGCGACGCTTATGCGCGCACGCTCTCGGGCGGCATGAAGCGCCGCCTGCTGATCGCCAAGGCGCTGGTCCACCAGCCGCCGGTGCTGATCCTCGACGAGCCGACCGCGGGCGTCGACGTCGAGCTGCGGCGCCAGCTTTGGGAACTCGTCACCGAACTGAACCGCGAGGGCGCGACGGTAGTGCTGACCACGCACTACCTCGAGGAAGCGGAGGAACTGTGCGACCGGATCGCCATCATCAACCATGGCGAACTCATCACCAACAAGCCGACCCGCGAACTGGTCGGCATGGCGCGCGAGAAGATCATCGTGCTGACGCTCGATCGCGAGGTGACGGAACTGCCCGCGCATCCCGGGTTCCTGAAGTGCGTCAAGGCCGGTGAGCGTACGCTCGAGATCACGTACGACAAGGACCGCAGCAACGCGGGCGAGATCCTGTCGGCTCTGCAGGCGCAAGGCTTCGCGATCGTCGACGTCACCACGCGCGAGGCGGATCTGGAGGACGTCTTCGTCAGCCTGACGAGCGAGGCGCGCGCCGCCTGAGGCGCACGGCGAGCCAGGGAAGATGCGGAGCGCAATCGGCGCCCGAATCGCCGTGGCCGGACATTGCTATGTGGTGCTGGTCCGTCGAACGCGCGGTTAACCCTTCGTGCGCGTCGCTTTTGCTGCACGTGCGAGAAAAGGCCCACTAAAGGACCGTTTGCGTCGCGGATATCGCCGGGGGAGCCAAACTGCTATGGTGCAGAGCAGCAAAAAGCTCAGGGTACAAAGCACTATTCGATGTGACTTGGTGGAAAGTCGCCGGTCTAAGTAAACTCACTTATCTTCGAGTATTACTTTCCTCGTCAAGTTTCCATACCTTTCTTTTCTTGCGGCGAATAGGCTTTCCGCAATGCCTGCACACACCGACGTAATTAAAGCCATCCCATTCGACCTCATTTCGAGTCGGTTCGTGCCTATTGGCAAAGCATAGTGCAATCGATATCACCACGGAAATTGCCCCTCCGATGTGCCGCGAAAGCTGACTAGACTAATCAGTAACGGTTGCAAGCTGAGAATTTAACAGAGATTACGGACTTTGTAATCATTTCAATTGGCGTATCGAAATTTGGGTCGTGTCGCAACATCCGGCACGGGTAGGCCGAAACTGTTGCGGTCCCGATGGAGGAATGGCTAGGGAGGCGTCATGGAAACGCCACTTCGCTCCGCTAGCAGGCCCCCCCGCGATTTCGACGTACTCGTGATCGGGTCCGGCGCCGCGGGCCTTACCGCCGCACTCGCGCTCGCCGACAAGGTCAAGGTCGCCGTGCTGGCCAAGGGTGGGCTGGCCACCGGATCGACCGCCTGGGCACAGGGCGGGATCGCCGCGGTTCTCGATGCCGGCGACACGTTCGAGGAGCACGTCCACGACACCATGGTGGCGGGCGCGGGCCTCAACCGGCGCGAGACGGTCGAGTTCGTCATCGAGCGCGCGCCCCACGCGATCGACCGGCTGATCGAACTGGGCGTGCCCTTCAACACCGAAGGCCCTGAAGGCAAGGGGGCACTGCACCTGACGCGCGAGGGCGGGCATTCGCACCGGCGTATCGTCCACGTCGCCGATGCTACGGGCTGGGCGGTGCAGCAGGCGCTGCTCAAGGCGGCCGAGGCGCATCCCAACATCACGCTTCTGCCCGGCCGTTCGTGCATCGACCTCATCACCGGCCGCCACGAGATGCGCTATTCGGGTTCGGGCCGGGTCTGGGGCGTCTACGCGCTCGACGAGGAGAGCGGCCACGTCGAGGCCTTCACCGCCCGCGCCACGGTGCTGGCGACCGGCGGGGCGGGGCGCGTCTACCAGTTCAGCACCGCCCCGCGCGGGGCGACGGGCGACGGCATCGCCATGGCCTGGCGGGCGGGTGCGCGCGTCTCGAACATGGAGATGATGCAGTTCCACCCGACCTGCCTCTACAATCTCGAGGTCAAGAACTTCCTCATCACCGAGGCCGTGCGCGGCGAGGGCGGGCACCTCATCAACCCGCGCACCGGCAAGCGCTTCATGACCTTCTACGATCCCGAGCGGCTGGAACTCGCGCCCCGTGACATCGTCGCGCGCGCCATCGACTCCGAGATCAAGCGTTTCGGCCTCGACTATGTCCACCTCGACATCAGCCACCAGCCGCCCGAGTTCGTGAAGGAGCACTTCCCGAACATCCACGAGAAGCTGATGGGCCTGGGCATCGACATGACGAAGGAGCCGATCCCGGTCGTCCCCGCGCAGCACTACACCTGCGGCGGCGTGCTGATCGACCTCGACGGCAAGACCGACCTTCCCGGCCTCTATGCCGCGGGTGAATGCACCGAGAGCGGGCTGCACGGCGCCAATCGCCTCGCTTCCAACTCGCTGCTCGAATGTTTCGTCTTCGGCGAGGCTGCCGCTGCCGACATCCTCGCCCACTGGGACGAGTTCGAGGCGCCGCCCGCCGTGCGCTCGTGGGACGAGAGCCGGGTCACCGACTCGGACGAGGAAGTCGTCATCAAGCAGAACTGGACCGAGATCCGCCGGTTCATGTGGAACTACGTCGGCATCGTGCGCACCACCAAGCGGCTGGAGCGTGCCCATCACCGCATCCAGATGCTCAACGGCGAGATCGAGGAATACTATCGCCACTTCCGCGTCTCGACCGACCTGATCGAACTGCGCAACCTGCTGCAAAGCGCCGAGCTGATCGTCTCCAGCGCCCTCAAGCGGCACGAGAGCCGGGGCCTGCACTACACGCTCGACTTCCCCGGTATCGACGCCGAGCCGCTCGACACCGTGCTGGTGCCCTGACGAGAGGTTTACACGGTTTACACGGTCCAGGGGGCAAAGCTGTCACCTTGTAGGGTGGGAGTGTCACCTTGCGGGCATAAGGTGACACGCGGCCAGCGCGAGGTGTCACCTTGCAGGCGAGGTCGCGAAACGATCGGGGGCGGGCCTTACGGATCATGCGGGCGAGCATACGGTGCCGCCGCATGTGTAGGAAAGTGGCCCGGCCGCCTCGCGACCCTGTGCCTTATCCGGCCCTCTGCAGGAACCGCTGCGACAGTCCGTGGTAGAGCTTCTCGCGGCATACGAACTGCGCCGCGAAATCGCCGATCAGTGCCGCGGCGAGGAGGGGCATGATCAGTCCGCGACTGGCGGTCGTCTCGGAAATGATGATCACGGCCGTGAGCGGCGCGCGCACGACGCCGGTGAAGTAGGCGACCATCCCGAGCAGGACGATCGCGCCCGGCGGATAGTCGGGAAGGATGCCGCGCAGGAGGTCGCCGATGCCCGCGCCGATCGAGAGCGAGGGCGCGAAGATGCCGCCGGGAATGCCGGAAACCGCCGTCGCCAGGGTCGCCGCGAACTTCGCAGCGCCGAACCAGACGGGCGCGTCCTCGCCAGCGATGATGCCATGGGCGGTGTCGTATCCGGTTCCCCAGGTCAGGCCGGTCGCCACGCCGAGCACTGCGACGATCGCGCCGCAGGCGGCTGCGAAAACGACCGGACGCGCGCGAAGCCAGGCCATCGGTCGCATCGGCGTGGTGCCCGCCGCCAGCATCAGGCGCGAGAATGTCCCGCCGGCCATGCCGCCCAGAAGCCCGGCGAGGGGCGTCGCGATCACGGCCTGCTGGAAGCCCAGCGTCTGGCGCATGGCCCCGAAGTAGATGTAATCCCCCGCGATCCCCAGGCTGACCATGCCCGCGATCAGCACGGCGGCCATGACGAGGAGCGTCATGCGCTGTTCGTAGGCGGCGGCCAGTTCCTCGATGGCGAAGGCGACGCCGGCCAGCGGCGTGTTGAAGGCGGCGGCGACCCCGGCCGCGCCGCCCGCGATGTAGACCGAGGACCGCAGCGGCACGCGCAGCACGCGGTGCATCCGGCCCATGATGGCGGCGGCGATCTGCACCGTCGGCCCCTCGCGTCCGACCGAACCGCCGACCAGCAGGCCGCCGACCGTCAGGAAGAACTTGGCGATCGCCGCGCGGGCCGACACCAGCGTCAATAGCGACTCTTCCGGATTCTTGGTCGCCGCCATGACCTGCGGGATGCCCGATCCCTTCGCCAGCGGCGCGAAGCGCAAGGTGAGCCAGGCGATGGCGGCGAAGCCTGCGGGCGTTGCGATCAGCGGCGCCCACCACCAGCGGCTCGCGAAGAGGTGGAACAGGGCGTTCGCCCGGTCCGCCATCTCGGCGAAGACCAGCGCGACGAGGCCGACCAGGATGGCGCCGCCCACGATCGCCACGCGGCGCCGCCAGACCAGCGCCTCGGGACCGTGGCGGCGCAGCGCCACGCGAACGCTTCGCGGCAGGATGCGGCTCCTGATGGTCACGGCGGCAGAACTCTCTGTTGGCGACGGGGAAAGGTGCAGTGGCCTATCGCAGCCCTTTGCGGGGCCTGTCTACCCGCAGCGGCCGTCTGCGCCTCGGAAAAGCGGCCTGTGCGGCGCCGCGTGCCCTTCCTCGCCATCGCCGGCGCGAACTTGCGGGCGGGTCGCTCGACATCGCCCGCGCTCGCCCGCAGCGTGGCGGCGGGAAGAGGAGCAGGCACATGACGACGCGGACCGCATTCGTGACGGGATCATCGCAGGGCATCGGCGCGGCGACGGCGCGCACGCTGGCGGCGCAGGGCTGGCGGGTGATCGTCCACTACGCAGGCAGCCGCGACAAGGCCGAGGCGCTGGTCGCCGAATTGCGCGCGGGGCGCGCGGAGGCCGAACTGGTCGGCGCGGACCTGTCCGATCCGGGGGCTCCGAAGGCCCTCGCCGAACAGGTGGCGGCGCTCTGCCCCGATGGCCTGCAGGGGCTGGTGCTCAACGCGGCGGTCATGCCGGCATCGGACATTGCGACATGCAGCGAGGAGACGTTCGACCGGATCGTCGCCGTGAACCTGCGCGCGCCGTTCTTCCTGCTCCAGGCGCTGTCGCCCGTGCTGGCCGACGGGGCGGGCGTGGTCTTCGTCTCGTCGCTCACGGCGCGGCGGGTCACCGGCGGGGTCGCCGCCTATGCGACGATGAAGGGCGGGACCGAGACGCTGGTGCGCCGCGCCGCGCACGAATTCGGCGCGCGCGGGATCCGCGTCAACGCGGTGGCGCCGGGCACCACGGCCACCGGTCCGATCGCCGCATGGGCGCAGACGCCCGCCGGCTTCGAGACCATCGTGCGCGACCAGGCCCTGAAGCGCGTCGCCCGGCCCGACGACATTGCCGGGCCGATCGCCTTCCTGCTGGACGACGCCGCGCGCTGGATCACCGGGGCGGTGATCCCGGTGGACGGAGGCGCGCTGCTGTAGGGTTCAGAAGCCGATGTGCAGCAGCCGCCCGATGAAGATCAGCGCCACCGCGCCGATGATCGAGGCGAGGCAGCCCGCGCGGCTGAAGTCGCTGCTGCCGCGACTGGTGACGAGCCCGGCGACCAGCGAGCCGCCGATGCCGAGCAGGATGGTCGCGATCCAGCTCATCTCCACCGCGCCGGGGTAGAACCACCGCGCGAGTGCACCGATGATGAGGCCGCTGATGATGGCGCCGATGATGTTGAGCATGATTCCCGGAAACTCCCCTTGTCGCCGCGGGCGCCAGCGCGCCCGCCTCCGCTGCCTACAATCAGCGAGTGACGGCCCGGTTGCACCATTTCCGTGCCGATCGCACCTTTCGTTCGACGGCCGGCGGCGGGGGATCGACGAGGGTTGTCGCCGAAATGGCGGCAATCATGCGATTCGACTCGTCGCAAGCGGGATTCGTCTGGTCGGCATTTTATGTGGAAAAATTTTATCGGCAGTCGCGTGATTTAGCCTCTTGCGCATTGAACCGATTGAGGACTTTCCACGCGTCGCGAGCCCTCCGTCAGCGCCCGGCAGCCATCGGCCGGGCAGGACGGCGTTCTTCCCCCCTCTTGAACCTTCCGGCGGAAAGGGCACTATAGGTTGTGTCGCGCCGGTCACGGGGCCTCAATACCTAGGGATATCGTGCCGAGCCCCACAAGGCTCGCGCGGATGTCCCCATGGTATTGTCGGCTTCGCCGCCAGGGCGCGCAGACGGTCTGGCAGGGAATGTCCGTTCTCATTTTGTACTGGAAATGGTAGACGGGAAGTCAAACCCCCGCCGACTCGGTTCCAGCCCGCCCGACCGCTGGAAACAGCGTGGACCGTCCTCTTGGCGGTTCGATGACATTTTGAATTACGGGGGCACCAGTGGATTTCAGGAACGCAAGCGATGGCCAGGTGTCTGATGCAGATGTGGATGCGGACGTGAGCGGCTCGACCCAGGTCGAGATGGAGGGGCTCTACGCCTCGCGCGAAACCGTTCGCCGTGAAAAGGAGACGGGCAAGGGCCCGGCAGTCGCCATGGACAAGACCGACACCGCAACGGCGGACCTCGTCGCCGAAGCGCCCAAGGCAGCCAAGCTGGCCCAGGGCGATTCCAAGACGATCAACGCCCGCCGCTTCACGATCGCCACCGACGCGTCGCGTGACGCGCTCCTGACCGATTTCGGCAGGGAGACGCTGGACGACCGCTACCTCCTCCCCGGCGAGAAGTACCAGGACCTGTTCGCCCGTGTGGCCGATGCCTACGCCGACGACCAGGAGCACGCCCAGCGCCTGTACGACTACATCTCGAAGCTGTGGTTCATGCCCGCCACCCCGGTCCTGTCGAACGGCGGCACCGGGCGGGGCCTGCCGATCTCGTGCTACCTGAACTCGGTCGACGACAGCCTCGAAGGCATCGTCGCCACCTGGAACGAGAACGTCTGGCTCGCCTCGCGCGGGGGCGGCATCGGCACGTACTGGGGCGCGGTGCGCGGCATCGGCGAGCCGGTGGGCCTCAACGGCAAGACCAGCGGCATCATCCCCTTCGTGCGCGTGATGGACTCGCTGACCCTCGCGATCTCGCAAGGCTCGCTGCGTCGCGGTTCGGCCGCCTGCTACCTCGACATCTCGCACCCCGAGATCGAGGAGTTCCTCGAGATCCGCAAGCCGTCGGGCGACTTCAACCGCAAGGCGCTCAACCTGCACCACGGCGTGCTGCTGACCGACGAGTTCATGGAAGCCGTGCGCGACGGCGCGCCGTTCCAGCTGCGCAGCCCCAAGGACGGTTCGGTGCGCAACACGGTCGATGCCCGCTCGCTGTTCCAGAAGCTGGTCGAGGTCCGCCTCGCCACGGGTGAGCCCTATATCGTCTTCTCCGACACCGTGAACCGCATGATGCCCAAGCATCACCGCGACCTCGGCCTCAAGGTCTCGACCTCGAACCTGTGCTCGGAAATCACGCTGCCCACCGGCCGCGACCACCTCGGCAACGACCGCACGGCGGTGTGCTGCCTCTCCTCGCTCAACCTGGAGACCTGGGAAGAGTGGAAGGGCGAGAAGCGCTTCGTCGAGGACGTGCTGCGCTTCCTCGACAACGTCCTGCAGGACTACATCGACCGCGCGCCGGACGAGATGGCCCGCGCCAAGTATTCCGCCGAGCGCGAGCGTTCGGTCGGCATGGGCGTGATGGGCTTCCACTCGTACCTGCAGAAGCGCGGCATCGGCTTCGAAAGCGCGATGGCCAAGGCGCTCAACCTCCAGATGTTCCAGTACATCAACCAGAAGGCCAACGAGGCTTCGATGATGCTGGCGAAGGAGCGCGGGGCCTGCCCCGACGCCGCCGACCAGGGCGTGATGGAGCGTTTCAGCTGCAAGATGGCGATCGCGCCCACCGCGTCGATCTCGATCATCTGCGGCGGCACCTCGGCCTGCATCGAGCCGATCCCGGCCAACATCTACACCCACAAGACGCTTTCGGGCAGCTTCGTGGTGAAGAACCCCTACCTGCAGAAGCTGCTCGCCTCGAAGTCGAAGGACTCCACCAACGTGTGGAACTCGATCCTCGAGCACGGCGGTTCGGTCCAGCACCTCGACTTCCTCTCGGTCGACGAGAAGGCGGTCTACAAGACCAGCTTCGAGATCGACCAGCGCTGGCTGCTCGAATTCGCCGCCGACCGCACGCCCTACATCGACCAGGCGCAGTCGCTGAACCTGTTCATCCCGGCCGACGTCGACAAGTGGGACCTGATGATGCTGCACTTCCAGGCGTGGGAGCGGGGCATCAAGTCGCTCTACTACCTGCGCTCGAAGTCGGTGCAGCGCGCGGGCTTCGCGGGCGGCGTGGAAGCGGACAACACCAGCGAACTCGCCAAGTTCGAGCTGGCCGCCAACACTACCGACTACGACGAGTGCCTCGCCTGCCAGTAAGGCGCGCGCCTCCGAAATCCGCCTTTCGTTCGGGCCGGGAGACATGGAACCAGCGTTCCGTGGCTTCCGGCCCGAAGTGCTTGGCGGCGAGGCCCTTTGCCGGACCTCCTATCCGAACGTGAAGCTGAACGCCTCCACGCCGGGATCGAGGAACTCGATCGAGAACAGGTGGTCGGCGGAGCGCGCATCCTTGAGGCGCACGAGCTGGTAGAGCCGTTGCCCGTCGACGACGCCCATCCCCGCCGCGTCGACGTCCATCCCGCGATCGGTGCCGGGAGCCCGCCCGTCGATGGTCACGCGGAAGCGCACGGGGCGGCCTCTTGCGTCGGGGCCGAGCACCAGATGCAGGTCACGCCCCCGGAACCGATAGAGAATGCGCCCGCCCGCCTCATCGAGCGTGGCATGGTCGGAGCCGACCTTCCATCGCCCGGCAAGTCCCCACTGGTCGGCGGCGGAAGGCGCGGCGCGGTAGGTCTGCGCCACGTCGTGCACCGGCACGGGAAGGGTCACGGCGCCCCGCGCCTTGCGATAGCCCAGATAGGTCTCGGGCGAGCGCGCGCCGCCGGCCGAGGCGGCCTCCACGCCCGTGGCATCGACCTTTACCGTTCCCGCAAAGGTGCCCTCGGACCCCGCTTCGGCGAGCAGGCGCTGGATGACCCGCTCGGACCCGGCATAGTCGCCCTCGCCGAAATGATGGTAGCGGACACGGCCCTTCGCATCGACGAAGTAGTGCGCGGGCCAGTAGTTGTTGCGGAACGCGCGCCAGATCGCGAAGCGGTTGTCGATCGCGACCGGGTAGCGGATGCCGAGGTCGCGCACCGCCTTGCGCACGTTGGCGGGATCGCGTTCGAACGCGAATTCCGGCGCATGGACCCCGATCACGACGAGCCCGCTGTCCCGGTACTTTTCCTCCCAGGCGCGCACGTAGGGCAGGCTGCGCAGGCAGTTGATGCAGCTGTAGGTCCAGAAATCGACCAGCACGACCTTGCCCTTCAGCGCCTCGCGCGTCAGCGGCGGCGAATTGAGCCACTCCACCGCGCCGTCGAGCGGTGGCATCGCGCCTTCGTCGCCCAGCGCGCGGCTGTCGGCAGGGGGCGGCCCGGCCATCCCGAAGCGGGCGAGCAGCGCCTGCTCCAGCCGGCTCGTGCTGGCGAGCGAGGCGCGGGCGAGGAAGCCGGTGTCGGCGCCCAGCGCGATCGCCGCCACCGCCACCAGCACCGCCGCACCGATGCCGCGCCGCAGCCACTGGCTCACCCCCAGCGACTGCTTCATCCGCCTGAACAGCCCGCCCCCGACCAGCAATGCCAGCCCGAGCGAGGTCGCCGCGCCCAGCGCGAAGGCCAGCAGCAGCAGGCTGGTTCCAAGGCTGGCGCCCTGCAGCGCGGCCCCCGTCAGCAGCAGGCCGAGGATCGGGCCGGCGCAGGGCGCCCAGAGCAGCCCGGTGGCGACGCCCAGCAGCAGCGAGGTCGCCACGCCGCCTTGCCCTTCGTCCGCCCGCGCGGACAGGCGCGCGCCCAGCGCGACGAGCGGCCGGGTCAGCCGGTCGGACAGGCCGGGGAACAGCATCGTGAGGCCGAACACCGCCAGCAGCATGAGCGCGGCGATGCGCCCGTACTGGTTCGTCGCGACCGCCCAGCCGCCGCCGACCGCCGCAAGGCTGGCGACCGCCATGAACATCAGCGCCATGCCCGCGAGCATCGGCAGTCCGTTGCGCAGGAACGAGCCGTCGGCGCGGGCGAAGACGAAGGGCAGGACCGGCAGGATGCAGGGGCTGATGATCGTCAGCACGCCGCCGAGATAGGACAAGAGGAACAGGATCATCGTGCGCTCCCGCCGCGGCAGGCGAGCCGGGCGCTTGCACGGAGATAGGGATGGGCAGGGCGATCGGCATCCCCGCACAGGCCATAATTCCCGAGGTGGCCAGCCTACACCCTTTCCTGTAGCCATCGGCCCATGCCCGTCCTCCCGCTGCTCGCCGCGCCCGTGCTGGCGCTGTCCACCCCTGCCGCCGCGCCCACGGCTCCCGACGCGCTGGAGCGCGGCTTCACCGGCGCGCTCAAGGCCTGCGAGGAATGGGTGCTCGACCCGGCAAGCTGGGCGCTAGGGCCAGAGGCTTTCGCCGCGAGGGTGGGGCTGGGCGAGGCCATGGGACAAGTCGCGAGCGTGAACGAGGCCGCGCTGCCGCCCCCGCCATTGCGGCGCGCCAACCGCTACTGGCGCATCAATTCCACGCCGGACGCCGGCTATATCCTGGTCGTTTCCGAGGACTTGCCGATGTGCCACATCACCGGTGGAGGCAGGGCGGACCTGCAGCCCGTGGTGACGCGGGTGCTGGCCTCCGCCCAGTTCGCCGCCCGGTGGGAAGCGGGCCGGGTCGCCACGCGCAGCGGCCTCACTTCCACCACGTTCCGCAGCAGGACAGATCCCGGCTTCTCGATGGTCGTCAGCCATGCGACCCTGCCGGGCGGCCGGTCCGACCGCGTACAACTGCAGGCGACCGCGATCTACGACCCGGCGAAGTAGCGCTTCCGCCGCGAGGTTGGCGGCCTGGCGCGATTGGGGGGCGGCCCGGGCGCTTTGGACCGGGTGCGGGGAACCGGGCGGCAGTGCCGTGCGTCAGGATGGGCAGACAGCAATCCCGCGCTTACCGGAGCACCCCGCCCATGCCCCAGCCCACCGAAGTCGTCGTCCTCCCCGCCGAGCCCGCATCCACCGTGGATGTCGTCGTCGATGCCAGCCGGGGGGCGGCCGCCGGTGCGGTCGCGGGCTTCGCGGCCTCGGCGGTGATGAACGGCTTCCAGTCGCTGGTGACGCCGCTGTTCCAGCCTTCGGGCGCCGGTGGACCGCCCGCGACCGAGGTGGCCGCGCAGCGCGCGTCGCTGCTTGCCTCCGGCCAGCGCCTCGGCGATGGCGACCGGCAGGCCGGTGGCAACGCTGTGCACTATGTCGTCGGGACGCTGACCGGCGGGCTCTACGGAGCGCTCGCCGAAGTGCGGCCCGGCGTCACCCGCTGGCATGGACTGGCGCTCGGCCTCGCGGCGGCGACGCTGGTGGACCAGATCGCGGTTCCGCTCGCAGGGCTCGCGCGGCCACCGTGGCGCTACACGCTGCGCACGCATCTTTACGGCTATGCCTCGCACCTCGTCTTCGGGTTCGTGACCGAAAGCGTGCGCAAGGTCCTGCGCGAAAGGCTGTCCAGGGCGCGCCGTGCCGAGGCCGATGCCGTGACGCTGGACGACATTTCCGTGCCGCTGCTGCTCGGCCTTGCAAACGGGCAGCGGACCTTCACGCCGCCAGCCGCGGTGACGATCGCGGCGGCGGGCAGTGGGCTCGGGCTGGAGGGCACACCGCTTGCGCTGCTCAATTCGCGGTGGACCGGGGTCCTGCTCGGCGCGGCGGCGATCGGGGAATATGTCATGGACAAGCAGCCCGGCATCCCGGCGCGGATCTCGCCGCCGGGGCTGACGGCGCGGGCGCTGGGCGGCGCGCTTTCCGGCGCGGCGGCGGCGCGACCGGGCAAGGCGTGGCTCGCCGCCGGCATCGGTGCCGCGGGCGCGCTGGCGGGCGGCTACATCAGCTACCGCGTGCGCATGAGCCTTGCCCGCGCGCTTGGCCGCGACCGTCCGGTGGCCTTCGCCGAGGATGCGCTGTCCTTGGTCGGCTCGGCCGCGCTCGCCGGTTACGCGGCGCTGCGTCAGAGCCAGCGCGAGGCGCGCGAGCCGGTTCGCGTGGCGGCCTAGACCGCCCCGCGCCCGGTCTGCGCTGGGCCTGCGCCGGGTCCGCTACGGTCGCTCGCCCGTGACCGGGAAGGTGCCGAAGGGGCCGTTGGCGTTGTCGCCCGTCAGTTGCCCGTCGCGCACCGTGACGTCGTAGCTGACGGTGATCGGCATCGGCATCGAGGCCTTGCCCGAGAATTTGGCGCGACCGTCCTTGACCGCGCCGGCCACGTCCACGCTGCCCTGTTCGGCGACGACCTTGCCGGTCACGACGTTGCCCTGGACCTTCAGTTCCATCACCGCCTTCTGCGCACCCACCGGAGACTGGATGGTGATGTTCCACTTGCCGGCGAAGTCCTGCGGCTTCGCATTGCTCGCCTTGGCCGCCTTCGCCTTGTCGAGCAGGGCCTGCGCTTCGGCGGGTGCCGCCTTGGCGCGGGCTCGCAGGTAGAAACGCATGGTTTCAAGCTCTTCGTCGGTGAAGGCCGGGAAGGGCGGCATCCCGTTCATCTTGAGGCCGCCGTCCTTGACGATCGCCTTGAAGGTCGCCGCATCGGTGATCGTCGGCGAATAGCGAAGGTCCGGCGCGGCGCCGCCGCCGACCGCGTTCCAGCCGTGGCAGACGAGGCAGGCGCGCGTCCCGAACAGCATGGCGCCAGCCTGCGCGCGGGCGAGGTCGGGCTTGAAGTCCGCGTCCTCAGGCGGGGTGAGGGGCGGCATCTCGAAGGGCGGGATGGTATCCTTGCCGTCGAGCGAGAACGTCAGCACCCGGCGCGGCAGGCGATAGTCGGTGCGGAAGGCGGCGAGCCCGGGCGAGTTGATGCCCGCCCCGTTGCCGCCGTTGCCGGTGATGACGGTGACGTACTGCTTGCCGTTCATCCGGTAGGTAATCGGCGCGCCCACGATCGGGCTCTCGGTCTTGAACGACCAGAGTTCCTTGCCGGTCTTCGCATCGCGGGCGACGAACCTGCCGTCCACCTGTCCCTGGAAGACGAGGCCGCCCGCGCTGGTCATGACGCCGCCGGGCCAGTTGCCGGGCAGGTCGACGCGCCAGGCCTCGGTCTGGGTGACCGGGTTCCACGCCTTGAGGTAGCTCTTGTGGCTGCCGGGAAGTTCCACTTCGGGCAGCAGCGTCACGCCCATCCCTGCGGTGATCTCGCCGCCGCCCTTCTGGCCGTCTCCGATGAGCGCGCCGTTGTCGAGCACGGGGATGTAGACGAGGCCGGTGAGCGGGCTGTAGGCCTGCGGCATCCACGAATGCGCGCCGGTCGGCCCGGGCCACAGCTCGAACAGGCCGGGCTTGCCGTTGTAGCGGATGCCGGGGTTCTCGACCGGGCGGCCGGTCTTCTTGTCGATATGGTCGGCCCAGGTGACCTTGGCGATCTTCTCGGCCGAGATGAACTGCCCGGTCGCGCGGTCGAGCACGTAGAAGAAGCCGTTCTTGGGCGCCTGCATCAGCACCTTGCGCTCCTTGCCGTCGATCTCGAGCGTGGCGAGCGTCATGTCGGTGGTGGCGGTGCAGTCCCACTGCTCGGCCGGGCAGACTTGGTAGTGCCACTTGTACTCGCCGGTATCGACGTTGACCGCGACGATCGAGGCGATGAACAGGTTGTCACCGCCCTCCGGGCTGCGGCGCTGCTGGTTGTAGGGGAATCCGTTGCCGAGGCCGAGGTAGACGAGGCGCAGTTCAGGATCGTAGCTGAAGGCGTTCCACGCGGTCGCCCCGCCGCCGCGCCGGGTGCCGTCCGGGTTGGTCCAACCGCCGGGCCATGTCTTGCGCATGACCGCCTCGGCCTTCTCGTTCGCCTTGGTCACGGGATCGCCGGGCGTCGTGTAGAAACGCCAGGCGAGCTTGCCGGTCTTCGCATCATAGGCGCTGACGAAACCGCGCGCGGGGCTGATGTCGGCGCCGCCGAAGCCGACGATGACCTTGCCGCCGAACACGCGCGGGGCGCCGTTGGAATTACGCGGCGACTTGTCGGGATAGTCGTAGGTCTTCCACGCTTCCTTGCCGGTCTTGGCGTCGAGCGAGATCACGTAGCCGTCGGTGGTGACGAGGAAGACGTGGCCCGCATCATAGGCTATGCCCTTGTTTCCCCACGACATCTGCAGCGCGGAGGTCGCGCGTTCGCGGGTGCCGCCGTCGTATTCCCAGAGCTGCTCGCCGGTCACCGCGTCGAGCGCGCGGATGTGGGAGTGTCCGCTGGTGAGGAAGACCTTGCCCTCGGCCATGAGCGGGGTGGAGGCGGAGTAGCCGGGGTCGAGGTCGAAGTGCCAGGCGAGCTTGAGATTGGCGACGTTACCGGTGTCGATCTCGTCGAGCGGGGAATAGTGCGCTTCGCTGCCGGTGCGGCCCCAGCTGGACCACTCGTCCGGATCGGCGACCAGTGCCTCGTCGATCGGCTGGGCAGGGCGGTTGCAGGCGGAAAGGCCGAGGGACAGCGGCAGCAGCGCCGCCAGCGCCAGGCGCAGCGCCGCCTTTCCGTAATGTGCGACCACGTGTCTTCCCCTCGTTCAGCCTGTTTTCGGCGGCTGGCGTAACATCCGGGCCAAGGCTTGGGAAGAGATGCTGGCCATGGTGTATCACAAACAGGGAGGCATCGCGCAGGGGATGGCCATCGGTCCTCCCTGTTGCTTCGCCGACAGGAATTATGTGAGCGCACACGAAAAACCCCGGCCTCCCGCAAAGGTGGCCGGGGTCTCGTGAGCGGCCTCGCGTCCGCGGGGTGCTCCGATCGGTTGGCGTCAGTTGGCGCCGACGCCCATCGGGATCGGCGTGCCCTGCTTGAGGTACACGCGGTTGTCCTCGATCTTGTCGACGTTCTCGAACGCGATGTAGTGGTGGGCGCCGTCCGAACTGTCGGTGCGGGTCAGCTTGATCTGATCGTCCTTGACGTCATCGACCGTGCCGACATGCTGTCCGGTGCTGGTGGCGACTTCCATGTGTTCACGGATGCGCAGCTTCTCGAACATGGTGGTTTCTCCAAATCATCAATCGGGGGGTATGATGAGAGAACGGCGGCGTCCGGTGGTTCGTTCCGGCGTTCGTCCCGGATCCGGAACGGCTCGTGGACGGCCCCGGTCAGGGCTCGGCGCCGAGGCCGAACGTGGCGTCTCCGCGGTCCGAAAGCAGTACCGAATCCTCGTTCACGCCGTCGATCTGGGAGATCGCGACGAAGGGCCGATGCTCGCCCGCGTGTTCGGCAAGGAGCACTTCCTCGCCCTCGACGCCCGCTACGATGCCAAGCACGGTGCCGTCGGGCGCGATCACCTTCATGCCCTTGCGGATGGTGCCGGATTCGGTCGTCCAGGCGGTTTCGTCATCTGTCGATTGCGTGGAGGGGGTAGTCACGGGAATACTCCGTATCTGGGGGCGCGGGTTGCCGTGCCCTTCGCATGGGACAATGCCTCGCCAGCCCGGCCGGTTCCTTCCGGATACCCGGGCCTGCGCGACGAGGCGGACGGGAGAGGGAAACGATGGGATCGACGCAATTTCGCCGCGTGGTGGCAGGGCTCGGCGCGGATGGACGCAGCCGGGTCGTCTCCGACACGGCCGCCGAGGCGCTGGGGCTGGGCAACATCACCATAGCGCAGATGTGGACCGGCCGGCTCGATGCCCGCGCCGACAGTGGCGCTCCACCCGAAGCCTCCATCGCCCCGTTCCGCTTCGAGCAACTCGCCGAGCCGGCCTATGCCTTCATGGTCGCCGAGTATGCGCCGGGTCTCGGCCGCGAGGATCCGGGGATGCATTTCACCGACACCGCCGACCACTTCCACGTCGTCGCGGGCGAAGTGGTGCTGGTGCTGGAGGCGGAGGAAGTCGTGCTGCGGGCGGGCGATTCGGGGATATGCCGCGGCGTCGTCCACGGCTGGCGCAACGATGGGGAAGTGCCCGCGAAGGTCGTCACCTTCGTGCTTCCCGCGACGCGGGCGACCCCGGCAGGAACATAGCGGGACCGGCACAAGGGGTTGGGGTTGCATGTTTTTTCTTGCCACCACATCTGTACGAACGAG
>DATKFS010000011.1:0-9101 GCA_035511275.1 Novosphingobium sp. | reverse complement strand
GGCTGCATCTCTTTCCGTGGCGACGTGCGACCCGGCGCGATGGCCCGGACTTATCGCCGGCTCAATAGGCCGGTTGTAACCGGTCTGCAATCACGCGCTTGTAATAGAGCGTAACGCGCGTGTCCCGGCTTCCTCCTCCGTTTCGGACGAGACTGGGGTTGGTGGGGGCGGCCTGCCCGCCGACTATGCGGCGATGAGACCTGTCCCGGCATCGTCTGCGCAAGCCCTGTCCCTGATCGAGCGGGCGGGGTTTACGCCGCCCACTCCCTTCAAGGCCCCCGTCGTTCGCAGCAATCCGCTGCTGGCGCTGATCCATGACGACAGCGATCGCGGCATCCTCGATGCCGTCGGCGCAGGGATCGCCGAAACGCTCGCCGGCGGTGAAATGGCGCTTGTCGTCCACGCGATGCCGCGGGACGACGCGGCATCGCAGCTACGCGCCTTCCTTCAGCGGCACCGCCCGGCAGGCGTGGTGCTGCTCTCCCCCCTCCCCGAACGCGAGGACATCGTCCGGGTCTGCGTCGATGCCCGGGTGCGCTGCGCCCGCCTCGGACCGACACGCGGCGGCACGCTACCCGCCAACCTGCATTCCCTCGCCACGGACGAGCGCCAGGCGGCACGGGACCTCGTCGCCTGGCTGGTCGCCCAGGGGCACGTGCGCATCGGCTTCGTCGCCGGCCCGGACGGCTCGCTCAGCGCACAGCAGCGCGAACTCGGCTATCTTGACGCCATGGCGGACGCCGGACTCGATCGCGGGCCCGCCCTGATCGTTCCGGGAGACAATGCGTTCGACTCCGGTATCGAGGCAGGTCGCATCCTGCTCGAGATCAGCCCAAGGCCCACCGCGATCCTGGCCTCGAACGACGAGATGGCGGCCGGCGTGCTGCACGCCGCCGCGCAAATGGGCGTGGCCGTGCCAACGCAGCTGTCGGTGGCGGGGCTGGACGATACGCCGCTTTCCGCCCGCATCCTGCCGGCACTCACCACCATGCACATCCCGTGGAAACTCATGGGCGCCGAAGCCGCGCGCCTCGCCGGTGCGGGCGAGCCGCTGGTCGCGCGCGAGATGGACTTCTTCGCCAAGCTCGTCGTTCGCGATTCGGTGCAGGCGCCTAGCTGAAAACCGCCTCGTCTTCTTTGGCCCAGTCCGGATAGTCCGGCAGGCCCAGCAGCAGCCAGGCGCTGACCAGCGTCAGCACGGCACCGGCCCAGAGCCCCGGCGCATAAGTGTGCCAGATGTCGAATATCAGTCCGCCCAGCACGGGGCCAAGCCCCGATCCAGCCGCGATCAGGCTGGCCATCAGGCCGAAGATCGTCCCGAACTTGCGCATCCCGGTATAGGCCGCGGTGAGGTAGCCGACCAGTTGCAGCTTCGTCCCGCTGGCGTAGCCGTTGATGACGAGGGCCAGGACGATCGCCCAGGTCGGCGCATGGGGCAGGACGAGGATGAGGAACGTCAGGGCCGTGATCCCGATCGTCAACCCGCCCACCCAGCGCGCCGGATAACGATCGAGCAGCCAGCCGGTGATGAGTTTGCCCGCGATGCCCGCGAGGCCCGCCGGCAGGGCGTAGAAGGCGGCCGCCTGCGCGCTCACGCCCGACCCCGTGAGGATGCGGAACTGGTGCACAACGAGCCCGATGGTGACCATCATCACGAGGAACGTCGAGGCGGCGATCCGCCAGATCGCAGGGTCGCGCAGGGCCTGCGCGACCGTCAACCCGGGCACGTCGAGCAACGGCGCCGACGGGGTGGAATCCCCGACCGCCTCGCGCGCCCTGCGGCTGATCTCGTATCCGTCCCGCAGCCAGAACAGGCAGGTCACCACGGCCAGAGAACCCCACCCGGCCGCCAGCCAGACGAAAGCCATGCGCCAACCGTGGATGCGGATCAGGTACTCGGTGATGATCGGCGTGAAGGCCTGCGCGACGGCGGAGCCCGACAGCACCAGCCCGAGCGCGAGCCCGCGACCGGCCTGGAAGGTGCTGTTCGCCGAGGCGGTCCACACCGTGGACTTGGTCATCAGCGCGGCGAGAGCATAGGCGGTCCAGATGGCAAACCACTGCCAGACCGCACCGTCGAGCAGGCTCAGCGCGGCGATCACGCCCGCCATCAGCACCAGCCCGGGGATCGCCATGCGGCGCACGCCCCATTTGTCGATGAACACCCCGAACAGCGGCGAGAACAGGAACGTCAGCAGCGCCGTGATCGAGACGCCGGAGGATGCCAGCGCGATGCTCCACCCGAATTCGCGGCTGATCGGACCGATGAACAGGCCGGTCCCCGCCGTAATCACCGAAGTGAACGAAAACCCAATCGCCGCAGCGAGGATCATCTGCCAATGGCGACGGAATTCCTGGCCTGCGGTCAGCTTGTCATCGCCCACGGCGGTACTCTCCCTGCGCCGGTTTGCGGCGTCGACGGGAATGTGGCCGCCATCGCGAAGCGCGGCAATGCCGCCGCCGCGACGTCGCCGGAGCGATACCTGCCCACCGCTCAGAAAGTAGGCGCCCGCTTCCGCAGTTCCTCCAGAGTGAAGCCATTCGCCGGGGCACATTCCTGGACTTCGATCACGTTGCCTTCCGGGTCATACCCGTAGAGCGTCCGGACATGCCCCACATCGACGAACTCGCGTCCCCTGAACGTCATGCCGCAGGCCTCGAGATGGGCGATGTCCTTCTCGATGTCGGTCACGTCGATGCAGAAGTGGGTGTAGCCCCGGTCGTTGGGACGCAGCGGCCGGTCGAGGTCGGACGGAGGCGCCGTGTACTCGAACATCTCGATGTAGCATGTGCCCGCCCGCAACATGCATCCCTTCGCGGCTGATCCCGGCACATCGACTATGAGGTCCATGACGGGTTCATCGGCCCACGCGAAACCCTCTTCGTCCACCGGCTCGAAGCCCAGCGCTTCGCAGTAGAACCGCTTCATCCTCGCGAGATCCCGGCAGTTCATGCCGATATGGTGGATGCCGCGGATCATGGCCTTCTCCCTCGTCTTCTTTGCCTCGAAGTATCGACAACCGGACATGCCATGACAACCGCCGATGCTTGACCCGGCAGGATCAGGCGAAGTTACGGCGCGACGACTTTTATTAGCGACGCGTTTACCCTATCAGGCTAAGTCCCTCTTAAATCGTCGAATTGACGGCGGCTGAGCCCGGGGGTCCGAATTGTACCTGCAGTCCGATCGGCAGATGAAGGGCATCCGGCCACTGACCGATGGCCGCATCATCTCGCAGGCAGCATCGCTGGTCGGGCTGAGCGCGTGGAGTTGCGATCTCGACACCGAGGGCCTCGAATGGGGGGACGGCGTTTTCCCGATCTTCGGGCTGGAACGCGACATGCGCCTCGACCGCCGCGACACCGTCGCCCTGTACTGCGAGGAATCGCGCGAGAGCATGGAACGGCAGCGGCGGCTGGCGATCGAGACCCGCTCCGGCTTCTCGATGGAAGCGCAAATCCGCCAGCCCGGCGGCGAGCTGCGCTGGATTCGCCTCGCCGCGATGACCCGGGTAGAGAACGGGCGGGCAGTGCAACTCTACGGCATGAAGCAGGACATCACGCAGGACCGCCTGAGCTGGGAGCACTTGCGCCGCCTCGCCGAAAACGACCCCCTCACCGGACTCGGCAATCGCGCCCGCTTCCAGTCCGAGTTCCTCGACCTCGCCGCGGGATCGGATGAGCTGTCCCGCGTCGGCGCGCTCGCGATCTTCGACATGAACAATTTCAAGCAGATCAACGACCGGTGGGGCCATGCCGCCGGCGATGCCTGCATCGCGCGCTTTGGCCAGCGCCTTGCCGCGGCGTTTCCGCGCGCCGACCTCATCGCGCGCATCGGCGGCGACGAGTTCGCGATGGTCCTCCCCGCGACACTCTCGCCGTTCACCGCCGAAAGCACGGTGCGCCGCCGGCTCGGGAACCTCGTCGGCCGGATCGACTGGCACGGCACCTCCATTCCCATCGGCGTCAGCATCGGCCTCGCCTTTGCCGGCAGCGACGCGCGCCGCACGCCGGAAGACATGTTCGCCGCCGCCGACATGGCGCTCTACGCCGCCAAGAAGAGCGGCCGGAACGCCGTTCGCGTGGCAGCCTGAGCCGACCGGCGGCCGCCGCTCCGTCCGGTCAGCCCTCCTCCGGCTCAACCCAGGTCGTGCGGGTCACGCGCGGGCTGAGGTACTTGGTGGCCGTCCAGCCGCCGTCGACGACGATCGACTGGCCGTTGATCATCTCGCTGCCCGGCAGGCACAGGAAGGCGATGACCGAGGCGATGTCCTCCGGCAGCGCGAGGCGCGGATAAGGCGTAGTCTCGACGTTGGCGCGCTTGAAGCCCTCGTCCTCGAAGCGGTGGCGGACCATGTCGGTCATCGTGACGCCCGGCGCGACGCAGTTCGAGCGGATGCCGCGCGGCCCGTATTCGCAGGCCATGTGCTCGGTGAGCGACTTGAGCCCGCCCTTGGCTGCCGAATAGGCGCCGCCGCGACGACCGCCGATGTGGGCGAAGGTGCTCGTGACGTTGACCACGCTCGCGCCCGCCCCAAGGTGCGGGATGACGTCGCGGCAGAGCCGGAACGGGGCGACCAGCATGATGTCGAGGAAGCCGTCGAGCGTCTCGTCGTCGGTCTCGTCGAGCGGCTTGGGGCTGCCGACACCGGCGTTGTTGACCAGCGCGTCGATCCGGCCGAAGCGCGCCAGCGTCTGCTCGACGATCGACTTCGGCGCGGCGGGATCGGTCAGGTCGGCGCTGATCGCCAGGACGTGATCGGGACTGCCGATCGCCGCTTCCAGCGTCGCCAGCTTGTCCTTGCTGCGGCCCACGCCGACGATGGCGAAGCCCTCGCCGTGCAGGATCTTCGCGGTTTCGAGACCGATGCCGCTGCCCGCGCCCGTGATGATCGCTACCTTCACCGACCTTACCTCCAACCTTAGATTGCCTTGTCCGGCGCCGTGTTACCTGCGAGGCCCGGACCCGTCGAACCGCCCGGGCGGTATTGCCCCGGCCCGTCTTTGCCCCCGCCGCCGCGCTGGCTAGTCAGGGCCCATGACCAGCGAACCCGCCGCCCCGAAAGCCGCCCGCCCCAAATCCGCTCTCGAGGGCATCCGCGTCATCGACATGAGCCGCGTCTTCGCCGCTCCCGTCGGCGCCCAGATCCTTGGTGACCTCGGCGCCGACGTCATCAAGATCGAGCGTCCCGGCGTGGGCGACGACGGCCGGGGCTACGGCTTTTCGTGGGTGCCGGGCAAGGACGGCATCGAGACGCGGCACTCCAGCTTCTTCACCGTCTCCAACCGCAACAAGCGCTCGATCACGCTCAACCACTCGAAGCCCGAGGGGCAGGAGATCCTGCGCGAGCTGGTGAAGACCGCCGACGTGCTGATCGAGAACTACAAGGTTGGCGACCTCAAGCGCTTCGGCCTCGACTACGAGAGCCTGCGCGAGATCAATCCGCGCCTGATCTACTGCTCTGTCACCGGCTTCGGACAGACCGGGCCGATGGCCGCCCTCCCCGGCTACGACGGGCTGTTCCAGGCGACCGGCGGCATGATGGCGGTCACCGGTATTCCCGAGGGCCAGCCCGGCGCCGGGCCGCTCAAGACCGGCCCCAGCCTCGTCGACTTCGTGACCGGCCACAACACCGCGCTCGCCATCCTCGGCGCGCTGATGCACCGCCATGCGACCGGCGAGGGGCAGTACATCGACATCGCCCTGCTCGACAGCTCGGTGGCGATGGTCAGCCACATCATGCAGGACTACCTCATCAGCGGCCAGGCCCCGCCCCGTCTTGGCAACGGCGGCAACGGCGGCGGCCCGGCGGACCTCATCCATTGCAGCGACGGCATCATCTACCTCACCGCCGGCACCGACGAGCACTGGCGGCGCCTGACGGTGGTGATGGAACAGCCCGAACTCAACGAGGACCCGCGCTTCGACACCAACCTCAAGCGGGGCAAGACCAGCCGCGCCGAACTGATGGAGATCATCAACGGCTGGAGCCTGCGCTTCACCGCCGACGAGGTGCAGGCCAAGCTCGACGGCGCCGGCATCCCGGCGGCCCGCTACAACGAGCTCGCCGACGTCTGGGAGGACCCGCAGGTCCAGCACCGGGGCCTGCGCGCCACGACGCCCCACGCCTTCGCCGCCAGCGGCTCGGTCGACCTCATCGCCAGCCCGCTCGCAAGGATGTCGCAGAGCCCGGCTACGATCCGCATGGCGCCGCCGATGCTGGGCGAGCACACGGCCGAGATCCTCGCCGAACTCGGCTACGACGACGCCGGGATCGCGGCGCTGCGGGATGCCAAGGCGATCTGACCGGGTGACGGGAATTTAATCCCGGCGCCGCGCCGATTCGGCCGGGCGGCGGGGTTTAGTTGATGAAATGCACGCGCGGCGGGTGCTTCCTCGTAGGAAAAACCGGGCGCGGGAACGACGATTTGAAAGAACCGCCGCGAACATAGCGCCGCGCGGCGATGTAGGAAAATCGCGCCTCTGGCCCGGCCCCGGGTATTGCCATGCTCCCTCGCGGTTTGCTGCTTGCGGATACTCCCGGCGCCACCCGAGGCGGGCTCGGCCGCGGCCAGCGGCAGCCCGGCCGTAATTCCGAACCGAAACTCAGCACTAAACCCGATGCCTGGTCGAGATAGCCTGCGCCCGGTCCACGACCCGGACTGAGCGGAGTATCGACGATGCCTAAAGGAAAACCCAACGTCCTCGTCATGTGGGGTGACGATATCGGCCAGGCCAACCTCAGCTGCTACACCAAGGGTGTCATGGGCTACCGCACTCCCAACATCGACCGCATCGCCAAGGAAGGCATGATCTTCACGGACTCGTACGCCGAGCAAAGCTGCACGGCAGGGCGCGCCTCCTTCATCACCGGACAGTGCGGCCTGCGTACCGGCCTCACCAAAGTCGGCCTTCCAGGCGCGGACCTGGGCCTCAAGGCCGAGGATATCACCACTGCTGAGGCGCTCAAGCCGCTCGGCTACCGCACCGGCCAGTTCGGCAAGAACCACCTTGGCGACCGCGACGAACACCTGCCAACGATGCACGGCTTCGACGAGTTCTTCGGGAACCTCTATCACCTCAACGCCGAGGAGGAGCCCGAACATCCCGACTATCCGAGCGAGGAGGATTTCCCTAACTTCAAGAAGAAGTACGGCCCGCGCGGCGTGCTCCACTGCTGGGCGGACGGCAAGGGCGGCCAGAAGATCGAGAACACCGGCCCGCTGACCAAGAAGCGCATGGAAACCTGCGACGAGGAATTCCTCGAAGCGGCCAAGGTCTTCATCCAGGCCGCGCATGATGCGGGCGAGCCGTTCTTCGTGTGGTTCAACACCACCCACATGCACGCCTTCACACACGTGAAGCCGGAATGCGTGGGCCAGTCGGGCCGCTGGCAGTCCGAGTACCACGACGCGATGATCTATCATGACTGGTGCATCGGCCAGATGCTGGACTTCATCGACGGTCTCGGCATCGCCGACGACACCTTCGTTCAGTACAGCACCGACAACGGGCCGCACATGAACACCTGGCCCGACGGCGGCATGACGCCCTTCCGCAACGAGAAGAATTCGAGCTGGGAAGGCGCCTACCGTATTCCCTGCATGGTCCGCTATCCAGGCAAGATCGAGGCCGGTTCGGAGTCGAACGCCATCGTCAGCCACCTCGACTGGTTCCCGACCATCCTGGCGATCGCCGGGGAGCCCGATATCAAGGAAAAGCTGAAGAAGGGCCACAAGGCCGGCGACAAGACCTTCAAGGTCCACCTCGACGGTCACAACCTGCTGCCCTACCTGACCGGCGAGGTCGACAAGTGCCCCCGCAACGGCTTCATCTACTTCACCGACGATGGCGACGTGGCGGCGCTGCGCTACGACAACTGGAAGATGATGTTCCTGGAACAGCGGGTGCCCGGAACACTCAAGGTCTGGCAGGACCCGTTCATCGTCCTGCGCGTTCCCTACATCTTCAACCTGCGGATCGACCCCTACGAGCGGGCCGAGATCACCTCGAACACCTACTGGGACTGGCTGTTCCGCCGCATCTTCCTGCTCGTGCCGGCGCAGGCCGGGGTCGCCGAATTCCTCGAATCGTTCAAGGAGTTCCCGCCGCGCCAGAAGGCGGCAAGCTTCAGCCTCGACCAGGTGCTGGAGAAGATGACGGACGTCTCGTCCGGCGGCTGAGCCGGATGGACACCTTCCACCAAACGAAAAAGGCCGGGGACACTGCCCCGGCCTTCCCGTTTCCGTACCGACCCTCGAAGGTCAGACGCGCATCGGCATCAGCACGTAGAGCGCGGGGCTCTTGTCGTCCTGGCGGATCAGCGTCGGCGCGGCGGCGTCGGCGAGGTGGAGTTCCACCGAATCGCCGTCGATCTGGCCGAGGATGTCCTTGAGGTAATTGGCGTTGAAGCCGATCTCGAAGCCTTCAGAGCTGTAGTCCGCCGGCACTTCCTCGGCCGCGGTGCCGTTGTCGGGCGAGGTGACCGAGAGCGTCACGCGATCCTGGTCCAGCGCCATCTTCACCGCGCGGGTCTTCTCGGTGGCGATGGTGGCCACGCGGTCGACGCCCTGGAAGAAGCTCTTGGGGTCGATCTTGAGCAGCTTGTCGTTCCCGGTCGGGATGACGCGGGTGTAGTCCGGGAACGTGCCGTCGATCAGCTTGCTGGTCAGCACCACGCCGTTCTCGCCGCCCAGCGTGAAGCGGATCTTGCTGGCCGACAGGTCCACCAGCACGTTGGTGTCGAGCGCTTCTTCGAGCAGCTTGCGCAGTTCGCCCACGCATTTGCGCGGCACGATCACGTCGGGCATCCCCTGCGCGCCGTCGGGGCGGGCGAGCGTGAAGCGGGCGAGGCGGTGGCCGTCGGTGGCGGCGGCTTTCAGGTCCTCGTCGGTGACGTGGAGGAAGATGCCGTTGAGGTAGTAGCGCGTCTCCTCGGTCGAGATCGCGAACTGGGTCTTGTCGATCAGGCGCTTGAGCTCGCCGGCCGGCAGCACGAAGCGATGGGCCATCTCGCCGGCGGTGATGTCGGGGAAGTCGCTTTCCGGCAGCGTCTGCAGGGTGAAGCGCGAGCGGCCCGAGCGCAGCACCATCTGGCCGG
>DATKFS010000010.1:0-11792 GCA_035511275.1 Novosphingobium sp. | reverse complement strand
GCGGCGGAAGGTCAGGTACAGCAGCAGGAAGATCACCAATAGGGTGAACGGCACCACCAGGCGCAGTTGCGCGGCGGCGCGTTCCAGAAACTCGAACTGTCCCGACCATGCAACTCGGCGGGAAGGGGGCCCGTTTCCAGTGGAGAGAGGTCGGGCGCGGTGCGGGTATCGCGGGCCTCGATCACCGTGCGCAGTTCGGCGAGGGGGCGCAGGCTCCAGCCCAGGGCCGGACGGATCAGCAGGAGGACGATGCCGACCAGCACGAACTCCCCGATCAGCAGCGCGGTCATGAGGCCGCGCTCCAGCGAGCGGCGGTTGTCGAGTGTTTCGGCCACCTGCACCACGATCGGCGCGGAAATGCGCGGCAGGTCGCGCCGGATCTCGGCGATGCGGATGGGCTGGCCGCGGTATTCGGAAAAACGGAAGCGCGGCTTGTCGGCGGACAGCGCCGCGATGTCGGGCGCGGGCAGGTCGGGGTAGCCGGTCAGCATCCGGTCGCCCACGGCGATGCGGTAGTAGACGTTGTCGCGCTCGTTGTTCTCCAGCATCCCGAATGCGGCGGGCGGCAGGTCGAGGGTGACTTCGCCGCGCTCGACCTGCACGGTCTCCGCGATCGCGCCCAGCGCGCCGCCGAGCACGCGGTCGTTGGTGCGGCGCACGACGTCCGAGATCAGCACCCATCCGATCAGTCCGAGCACGAGCGTCGGGATCACCAGCGGCCCCATCATCGCCGCGAGCAGGCGATGACGCAGCGATACCGCGCGTTTCGCGCCGCTGGCCATGCGCGCCTTGTCAGGCACGGTCGAGCATGTACCCGACCCCGCGCACGGTGCGGATCGCCGGGCCGTCCGGCGCCAGCTTGCTGCGCAGGCGCGTCACGTTCACCTCGAGCGCATTGGAGCCGACCGGGTCGTCGAAGCCGAAGACCTCGGCCTGCAGCGTCTCGCGCGAGACGATCTGCCCGGCGCGCGCCGCCAGAGCTTCCAGCACCGACCATTCGCGTCGGCGCAGTTCGACCGCGCGCCCCGCCACTTCCACCCGGCCGGTCGAACGATTGATGGTCATCGCGCCGATGCGCACTTCGGGCGCGGCATCCCCGCCGCGGCGGCGACCGAGCGCACGGACGCGGGCTTCCAGTTCCTCCACTTCGAAGGGCTTGCGCAGATAGTCGTCCGCGCCGAGGTCCAGCCCGCGCACCCGATCGTCGAGCCCGTCGCGCGCGGTGAGCATCAGCACCTGCGCCTGGTCACCCCGTGCGCGAAGCCGGGCCAGCACCTCGAACCCGTCGATGTCGGGCAGTCCCACGTCGAGGATCACCAGCGAATAGGGCTCGCTCGACAGGATCGACAGCGCCTCCTCACCGCAGCCGACGTGATCGACCGCATGGCCAGCGGCCCGCAGCAGCGAGACCACGCCGCGCGCAAGGGCCGCGTCGTCCTCGACGATCAGGATACGCACGGCCGGAATCCGTGAAAGGTGAATGACAGGTTGCAATCGTAGAGCATCGGCACTGCTTATCCGACATCCGAGGCGGAAAGCGAGAGGAACCGGCAATGCGCATCTTCACCCCTGTCCTGGCTCTGGCGGCGTTTCTCGCGTTGCCCGCCGATGCGCAGAGTTCCCCTCCGCAGCGCCCAGCCGGCTATCCCCGGTCCTACGACGCGACGATGGCCGATGCCCGGATCGAGGGCCGCGTGCGCATCTATGCCAACGCCGACCGCGCCGAACTCGTGCCGGTCGTGGCGGAGTTCAAGCGCCGTTTCCCGGGTATCCAGGTGTTTTACGCCAATATCGGCTCGACCGAGATGTACGCCCGCTACGTGCGCGAGACGCGGGCGCGGCAGTACTCGGCGGACATCGTCTGGTCCTCGGCGATGGACCTGCAGATCAAGCTCATCAACGATGGCTATGCGCAGCAGTACGCCAGCCCGGAAAAGCCTTACCTGCCGACGACGGCGGTGTGGAAGAACATGGGCTTCGGCGTCACCGCAGAGCCGATCGGCATCGTCTACAACCGCAAGCTGGTGCCCGCTGCGCAGGTTCCGCGCAGCCACCAGGACCTCGAAAACCTCCTGCGCGCCCGTCGCGCCGCTTTCGTGGGCAAGGTCGCCACGTTCGACCCGGTGCGGTCGAACACGGGCTATCTCTACCTTTCGCAGGACTTCCAGACGACGCGGGACACCCGCAGCCTGGTGGAGGCTATCGCTGCCACGCGGCCCATTCTGGAGACCAGTACGCAGCCGATGCTGGCGGGCGTCGCCTCGGGCAAGCTCGCCATCGCCTACAACGTCATCGGCTCCTACGCGCTGGAGCAGGCGCGCCGCCAGCCCGACCTGGGCGTGGTGTTCCCCCGCGACTATACGCTCGTCACCTCGCGCATCGCCTTCATCTCGCGCGAGGCGCGGCATCCGGCGGCGGCGCGGCTTTTCCTGGACTTTCTTCTCTCCCGTGCCGGACAGGGCCAGCTTGCCCGGCACAGCCTCTGGCCGGTGCGCACCGACATTCCCGCACGCCGCCTTCCCGCGGGTCAGGCGCGCGTCGTGCGTGTCGGCCCGCAGCTTCTCGTCAACCTCGATCGCCTGACCCGGGAGCGCTTCCTGCGCGACTGGAACACGATTTTGTCCTCCGGAAAAAAGAATCCATGACACGACAGTTTTCGACCGGCGCGGCAGTTCTCGCGCTGGTCGCGGCAACGCCCGCCCTGGCGCAGGCGCCGAGCCGCGATGATCTTGCCGACCTCGTGCGCGCGCAGGCCGCCGAGATCGCGTCCCTGCGCGAGCGGGTGGACCGGCTCGAGGCGGAGCGGACGGCGGCCGCCGCACAGCAGCAGTCCGCGCCCGTCCTCGCCACGCGCGAACCGGTGCAGACGGCTGCGGCGAGCCCGCCCACCGTCATAACCCAGCCCTACGCCCCGCAATTGCTGCCGCCGGGTCCCGCCGAGCGCGACGTGGAGCGCGTGCGTGCCGCCGCCGTCACCGCTTCGGGCGTGAGCACCGAATGGGGGCAAGGCCTGCCGGTGTTCCACTCGGCCGACGGCGTGTTCAGCTTCAAGCCGCGCGGGCGCATCATCATGGATGCGAGCACTTCGTTCGGCTCCGGCTACGAGGGCCGCAACCTCACCACGACGGGGATGCGCGCGCTGCGCATGGGCCTCGAAGGCACCGTCGGCACGCACTTCTTCTATCAGTTCGAGAACGACTTCTCCGAGAACGAGGTGGACGTCGTCACCGCCTTCATGGGCTGGCGCAACCGCATCTCGCCGGGCCTCGACTATGACGTGCGCATCGGCCACCTGTTCAACGACCGCGGGTTCGAGGGTTCGACCGGATCGGATTCGACGCCTTTCCTCGAGCGCACCGTGGTCGCCACCGCGATCATCCCGCAGCGCGCGTTCTATGGTCTCGGCATCATGCCGCGCCTGTTCTGGAAGACCGGCCACGCCTCGCTGACGGTGACTGGGGACCGGATCGACGGCGACCAGTCCACTTCCGATAACCGCACCGTCCTTGCCCGTGCGCACTGGAACCCGGTCAAGTCCGACCGGCAGGTGCTGCACCTGGGGCTCTGGGGCTTCGACGAGATGCTGCACCCCGGCAAGAACACGCTGACCCGCAACACCGTGATCGGCGGCCGCTTCAACGGTGCGCTCAGGCTCTCGACAGGTGCCCTCACCGGCGGCACGGGGACCACCGGCTACGGCGCGGAACTCGGCGGATATTCGGGGCCGGTCTGGGTCATGGCCGAGGCCGGCGAGCGTCATGCGCGGCTCGACAACGGACGCCCGGACTTCGTCACCAAGGCATGGAGCGTCAGCGGTGGCTGGTTCCTCACCGGCGACCTTCCGCCCTACAATCCGCGCCTCGGCAGCTTCGGGCAACCCAAGGTGCTGCGCCCGATATTCGAGGGTGGCCCGGGCGCGATCGAACTGACCGCGCGCTACGAAAGCCTCGAGTTCGACGACATCGTGACCCCTGCCGACGGCTGGGCGGCGACGCTGGGCGTGAACTGGTATCTCAACAGTTTCACGCGTTTCCAGGTCAACGCGATCCACTGGAGCACCGACAATGCCGCCGGTCCCTACACCGGCAAGGACGACGGCGAGACGCTCTCCGCGCGCGTCGGTGTGACGTTCTGAACCCCACCTAACCAGACATAGGACGAACATGAGCCTTGCCCTGATCGGCTTCCTGATGGTGGCCACATTCATGACACTCATCATGACCAAGCGGATGACCCCGCTGGTCGCGCTGACCGTCGTGCCCACGCTGTTCGCGCTCGTTGCCGGCTTCCACGAAGGCCTTGGCGACATGATGATCGACGGCGTCAAGAATCTTGCGCCGACCGGCGTCATGCTGCTGTTCGCGATCCTGTTCTTCAGCACCATGACCGACACCGGCCTGTTCGACCCGCTGGTCGGCAAGCTGATCCGCCTGGTCCATGGCGACCCGATGCTGATCCTGATCGGCTCGGTCGTGCTCTGCGCCCTCGTCAGCCTCGATGGCGACGGGTCGACGACCTACATCATCACGATGGCCGCCATGCTGCCGCTCTACAAGCGGTACGACATGAACCGGCTCTACCTCGTCTGCCTGCTCATGGTGACGAGCGGGGTGATGAACCTGACGCCGTGGGGCGGGCCGACCGCCCGTGCCGCCAGCGCCCTGAAGCTCGATCCCGCGACGCTGTTCCTGCCGCTGATCCCGGGCATGATCGCGGGGCTTGCGTTCCTGATCCTGCTGGCGATCCACTTCGGCCGCAAGGAACGCCGCCGCATCGGCAAGGTCGAGACGCCCGCGCAACTCGAGGTCGCCGATCTCGCCGTCTCGCAGTGGCCGGAGGCGCGCCGTCCGAAGATGATCTGGTTCAATGCCGCGCTCGTCATCGCGCTGCTGGTGCTGCTGGTCTGGGGCGTGCTGCCGCTGCCGATCCTGATGATGCTGGCCTTCGCGCTGGCCATGATCGCCAACTATCCCGACACGAAGTCGCAGAAGGAGCGCATTTCCGCCCATGCCGGCAACGTGCTGGCGGTGGTCTCGCTGATCTTCGCGGCGGGCATCTTCACCGGCATCCTTTCGGGGACCGGCATGGTCGAGGCGATGAGCAAGGAGGTGGTGAACTTCATCCCGCCGGTGCTCGGCCCCTATATGGCGCCGATCACCGCGCTGCTGAGCCTGCCGTTCACCTTCTTCATCTCCAACGACGCGTTCTACTTCGGGATGCTGCCGATCCTCGCCGAGGCGGGTGCGCACTACGGGGTGGAGCCGATGGCGATCGCCCGCGCCTCGCTGATGGGCCAGCCGGTCCACCTGCTCAGCCCGCTGGTGCCCTCGACCTACCTGCTGGTCAGCCTCGCCGGGGTGGACCTTGCCGACCACCAGAAGTTCACGCTGGTCCCGGCCGCGCTGTGCTGCCTCGTCATGACCATCGTCGGAATGCTCGTGCTGGCGTTCCCCTTCGTCGGCTGAGGGGGATGACGGTCGGGAAGGGCGCCTCGCCCCGGCATCATGCCCTGCTGCGCTTCCTCGCCGCACTGGTGCTGGGAGCGGTGGGCGGCGCGCTGTTCTGGTCGATCGGCGCGCCGTTGCCGTGGGTGCTCGGCTCGATGCTCGCCTGCGCGGCGGGGAGTATCGCCGGGCTGCCGATCGAGGCTTCGGGCGCCTCCCGCAGGCCAATGTCGGCGGTGATCGGGGTGGTGCTGGGCAGCGCCTTCCATCCCGGCCTCTTCGCGCAGGCGGCGCAGTGGATCGTCCCCATCGCGCTGCTGCCGGTGTTCCTCGCGACCGCAGCCTTCGCCTGCGTGATCTACTTCCGCCGCGTCGCCAGGTTCGACCCCGCCACCGCCTACTTCGCGGGAATGCCCGGGGGCATAGCCGAAATGGTGGTGATGGGCTCCGAACGCGGCGCGGACGAGCGCTCCATCGGCCTGATCCACGGGGCGCGGATCTTCCTCGTCGTCTTCATCCTGCCGTTCCTGATCCGCGCCTTCGAATCCGGCCACCACGCGCCGGTCCTCGCCGCCGCGCAGGTGACGGGACCGGCAAGCTGGACGCTGTTGCCGTGGGCGCTGGGCTGCATCCTCGTCGGCGGAGCGCTGGGCCGCGCGCTGCGGCTTCCGGCATGGCACCTCATGGGCCCGCTGTTCGCGAGCGCCGCCGTCCATCTCTCGGGCCTGAGCGACTTCCACATCCCGGCCTGGGCCATCGCCGCCGCGCAAGTGGGACTGGGCGCCACCATCGGCTGCCGCTTCGTCGGGCTTTCGCTGGCGACGATGGTTCGCACGCTGGTGCTGGCGGCGGGATCGACCGCGATCCTGCTTTTCGTGACCTTCTGCTGGTCTTTTGCAATCGGTTGGGGCACGGGCCTCAACCCGGCGCTCGTCGCGCTGGCCTACTCGCCGGGCGGGGTGGCGGAAATGAGCATGGTGGCCCTCAGCCTCTCGCTGGAGGCGGGTTTCGTGATCGTCCATCACCTCGTCCGCGTGATCCTGGTCCTCGTCGGCGCGCCCCTCGCATTCCGCATCATGGGAGATGAAAATGAGCGTGCCTGACCCGCTGCTGCAGCGGATCGCCATCCTCTACCAGGCCATCGAGCCGCCCGTCATCGACGGTGCGCGCAAGGAAGCCAAGCCGGGTGGCTATTCGGACAGCGGCGCCGACATCGGCGTCGCGCTGCTCTCGGCGGGCTGCACACTCGTGACGCCGGTGGCCGAGCCGGACCCGACCCGCGTGTTCGACTGGGTCTGGCCCGACACGCCCGAAGGCATCGCCGCCGCACTCGCCGCTGGAGCGAGCGTGCTCTGGGCCAACACCGTGGTGTTCGAAGGTCATCCGATCGAGGAGGCGAGCCGCCATGCCTGGATCGTCGGCCCCGACCCGCGCGCGATGCAGGCGATCGACGACAAGGCGCAGACCAATGCGCTGCTGCTCTCGGCGGGCCTTCCGGTCGCCCGCTCGTGGCTGATCGACGGTGACGCGCCCGATCTCGACGCGCTCCTCGCGCCCTTCGCCGACCGCCTGCCGCTGGTGGTGAAGCCCCTGCGCGGGCGCGGCAGCCAGGGCGTCAGCGTGGCGCGAGACTTCGACGCTCTGAACCTGCAGGTCGCCGCGCTCGCCGCGGGCAGGCGGTTCGGCCCGGCGATCATGCTGGAGCAGTTCCTCCCCGGCGAGGAGATCACCATCACCGTCATGCCCGCCGCGCCTTCCGCAGGCGAGCGGGCGCCCTATGCGCTCCCACCGGTGCGCCGCTTCGACCAGGTCGGCGATGTCGCCCCCTACAACGGCGACGTTCCCGTGACCCACAACAGCGAGGCGCTCACCATGGCGCAGTGCGCGGACCCCGCCATCATCGCGGTGCGCGAGGCGTGCGAACGCGCCGGCGCGCTGCTGCGCATCCGCTCGCCCATGCGGATCGACTGCCGGGCCGACGCGAACGGCGCGTTCCTGCTGTTCGACGTCAACGCCAAGCCCAACCTCACCGGTGCCGGACGGCCGGGGCGGGCGGACGAGGACAGCCTCTCCACCATCGCCGCCGCCGCTGCCGGGTGGAGCTACCCCGACCTGCTCGTCGCGGCCCTGCGCGCCGCATGGACCAACAAGGAAGACCCAGAATGACCGAACTGTGGCAGCACATCGTTGCCGATTTCTCCAACATCGGCTCCCCCTCCGCGCTGGCCGCGTTCGGGCAGGTGGTGTTGATCGACGTGATGCTGGCGGCGGACAACGCCATCGTCGTCGGCGCGCTCGCGGCCGGGCTGCCGCCCGCCATGCGGCGCAAGGTCATCATGATCGGCGTGCTCGCGGCGCTGGTCCTGCGCGTCGCCTTTGCGCTGGTGGTGAGCCAGCTCATGCAGATCGTCGGCCTCGTCTTCGCGGGCGGGCTGCTGCTGGTCTGGGTGGCGTGGAAGATGTGGCGCGAACTGCGTGCGGAAGACCAGGACGGTGACGGGCAGCCGGACGAGGCGCTCGCCAAGTCCGCACCGCGCAGCTTCGCCGCCGCCGCATGGGCCGTCGCCGTCGCCGACGTCAGCATGAGCCTCGACAACGTGCTCGCCGTTGCGGGCGCCGCGCGCGATCATCCGGGCATCCTCGCCGTCGGCCTGATCCTGTCCGTCGCGCTGATGGGCGTTGCCGCCAACGTGCTGGCGCGCGTGATCGAGCGTTACCGCTGGCTCGCCTACGTCGGCCTGCTGGTCATCCTCTACGTCGCGGGCAAGATGGTCTGGGAAGGCCTGGTCGACCCCTCGCGCGGGCTGATGGTGCTGTTCTGAGGCTTTGGGCCGGGGGCATGGCTCCCGGCCCACAGGTCCATCCGAGTGCCGGCCTTCAGCCGAGGTAGGTCCCGGCGGGATTCCCGGTCACGCCCGAATCCACCTCGTACAGCGCGCCGTCGAACTGCGATTCCGGGAGACCGGTGGATGCGGACGTCACGAACATCCGGTCCAGACCCTCGCCCGCGAAGGCGATGTTGGTGATGCGCTTTGCCGGCAGTTCGATCGAGCGATCGCGCGTGCCGTCCGGCGCGAAGCGGCTGATGCGGCCGCCGTCCCAATGGGCGACCCAGAGATGGCCCTCCGCGTCGGTGGTCATCCCGTCGGGATAGCCATCCTCCTCGGAGAACCGCGCGAACTCCTCCCGGTCCCGGGCGCCGTCAGCGTCGAGCGTGAAGCGGTAGATCACCCGGCGGCCGGAATCGGCGTGGTAGAGCCAGTTCCCACAGGGCGAGAAGGCCGGGCCGTTGGGCACGGTGTAATCGGTGTCGATCACCTGCCATTCGCCTGCGGGCGAGAGCCGGTACAGCGAGCCGGTCACTTCCTCCTCGGCCATGTCCATGGTGCCGCACCAGATCGCGCCGTGGCGGTCGGCCTTGCCGTCGTTCATGCGGTTGCCGGGGAGGTGCGGTTCGGGATCGGTGCGCTCGCCAACCGTCAGCGGATCGAGCGAGATCGCCGCCACGCCGTCACGGAAGCCGCCGATGAGCCCGCCGGAAGCCCGCTCGCTCACCCATCCGAGCGGTGCAGGCATGTCCCAGCGCGTGATCGCGTCATCGGCGATGGTCATGCGGTTGAGGGCGGGGGCGAGGATGTCCACCCAGTAGAACGCCTGGTCCCGGGCGCTCCACAGCGCACCTTCGCCAAGCGTATCGCGCACGTCGCGCTCGATCTTGCGCCAGAGCGTCATCGGCACTTTCTCCCATGCATGAAAACGCCGCCCCGGTTGGTCCGGGGCGGCGTGAAGGTCCAACTCAGTGGTTGTCGCGGGGCAGGCCCATGGTCTGGGCGATGCGCTGGTACTTCTCGGAGCCTTCGAGGATCGCGCCGGTATCCATCTGGCCGACCAGCGCGCGCTGGATTTCCTGCCACGGCGTCTGCGATGCGGGGTAGGGGTAGCCGCCGCGCGCCTGGAGGTCGGCGCGGCGCCGGGCCAGTTCCTCGTCCGGGATGAGCACGTCGACCCGGCCCTTCCGGAGGTCCATGCGCACCCGGTCGCCGGTCTGCAGCAGTGCGAGGCCGCCCATCGCCGCCGCCTCGGGCGAGGCATTGAGGATCGAGGGGCTGCCCGAGGTGCCGGACTGGCGCCCGTCGCCGATGCAGGGCAGGGCGCTGACGCCCTCGGTGATGAGGTAGGAAGGCGGACGCATGTTGACGACTTCCGCCGCGCCCGGATAGCCGATCGGACCCGCGCCGCGCATGAACATGAGCGTCTCGGGCGTGATGCCGACCGAGGGATCGTCGATGCGGTGGTGGTAGTCCTCGGGACCGTCGAACACCACGGCCGGGCCTTCGAAAGCCTCGGGATCGTCGGGGTTCGAGAGGTAGCGGTCGCGGAACTCCTTGGAGATCACGCTGGTCTTCATGATCGCCGCATCGAACAGGTTGCCCGACAGCACCAGGAAGCCGGCTTCCTCGACCAGAGGCTGGTCGAAGGTCCTGATGACCTTGTCGTCCTCGATCGTGGCGTCGCGGCAGTTGTCGCCGATCGTCTGGCCGTTGACCGTCATCGCGCCTTCGTGGATCAGACCCTGGCCGATGAGCTGCGCGACCACGGCGGGCACGCCGCCCGCACGGTAGTAGTCCTCGCCGAGGTACTCGCCCGCGGGCTGCAGGTTCACCAGCAGCGGGACCTTGTGGCCAAGGCGCTCCCAGTCCTTGAGCGGCAGGTCGACGCCGATGTGGCGGGCGATCGCGGCAAGGTGGATCGGCGCATTGGTCGACCCGCCGATGGCGGCATTGACGACGATGGCGTTGTGGAACGCGTCAAGCGTCAGGATGTCCGAGGGCTTGAGGTCCTCGTGCACCATGTCGACGATGCGCTTGCCGGTGCGCCATGCGCATTCCTGGCGGTCGCGGTAGGGGGCCGGAATCGCGGCGGAGGCGGGGAGCATCATGCCCAGCGCCTCGGCGAGCGAGTTCATCGTCGTCGCCGTGCCCATCGTGTTGCAGTAGCCGGTGGAAGGCGCGGAGGAGGCGACGAGCTTGATGAAGCCCTCGTCGTCGATCTCGCCCGCTGCCAGCAGCTGGCGGCCCTTCCACACGATCGTGCCCGAACCGGTGCGCTCGCCCTTGTGCCAGCCGTTCAGCATGGGGCCGACCGACAGCGCGATAGCCGGGATGTTCACGGTTGCCGCCGCCATCAGCAGCGCCGGGGTGGTCTTGTCGCAGCCGGTAGTCAGGACCACGCCGTCGAGCGGGTAGCCGTAGATCGCCTCGACCAGCGCCAGGTAGGCGAGGTTGCGGTCGAGCCCGGCGGTCGGGCGCTTGCCGGTTTCCTGGATCGGGTGGACCGGGAACTCCAGCGCGATGCCGCCCGCCTCGCGAATGCCCTCGCGGATGCGCTCGGCCAGCACGAGGTGGTGGCGGTTACAGGGCGAAAGGTCGCTGCCGGTCTGGGCGATACCGATGATCGGCTTGCCCGAACGCAGTTCCTCGAGGCTGAGGCCGAAGTTCAGGTATCGCTCCAGATAGAGCGAGGTCATGTCGATGTTGTCGGGATTGTCGAACCAGGCGCGCGAGCGCAGCTTGGGAGCGGTGTTTTCGGTCATGGAGCGGTTTCGTTTCGTGTCGGTCAGCGCGGAGAGGTGGTCACGCGGTAGATCATGACATGCCGGTACGGCTTGCCGGGATCGACGCGGGTGGACGGGAAGTCGGGGTGGTTCGGGCCGTCGGGGAACTTCTGCGGTTCCAGCGCGATGCCGTCGCCCATGCGATAGAGATGGCCTTCCTTGCCGACGAGCGTGCCGTCGAGGAAGTTGCCGGAATAGAACTGCACGCCGGGCTCGGTGCTCAGCACTTCCAGCACGCGGCCGGACACGGGGTCTTCAAGCCGGGCGGACAGTTCCGGGGTCTTCGTCTGCCCCTTGTCGAGCGCGAAGTTGTGGTCGAACCCGCGACCGTAGACGATCTGCTGGTTCTTGCCGTCCCGCAGGCCGATGGCGACTGCCTTGCCCTTGGTGAAGTCGAACGGACCGCCCGCGACCGCGCGCAGTTCGCCGGTCGGGATCAGGTTGCCGTCGACGGGGGTGTAGCGGCTTGCCGGGATGGTCAGGACGTTGGTCATCGCATCGCGCTCGGACCCTTCGCCCGCCATGTTGAAGATGGCGTGGTTGGTCATGTTGAGCACGGTCGGCTTGTCGGTCGTCGCATCGAACACGATCTGCAGGTTGCCTGCCTCGTCGAGCGAGTAGGTGACCCTGGTCTTCACCGTGCCGGGGTAGCCCGAATCGCCGTCGGGGCTGACGAGCGAGAAGACGGCGATCGCCACCTTGCCCGACTTGACCGATTCGACCTTCCAGTTCTG
>DATKFS010000009.1:0-5020 GCA_035511275.1 Novosphingobium sp. | reverse complement strand
TTCGAGAGCGGCGGGCGCTCGTAAGGGTACTCCGGCTCGCGGCCGATGACGGTGATGGTTCCGGCGAACCCGTTCTGGCGCAGGGCGATCGCGCACTGCGCTCCGCCATGTCCCGCTCCCACGATGACGATGTCGGCGCGGTCCATCACACCCGCTCCAGCAGAACCGCGAGGCCCTGCCCGACGCCGATGCACATGAACGCCAGCGCATAGCGCCCGCCGCTGCGGTGCAGTTCCTCGACCGCCGAAAGCGCGATGCGCGCGCCCGACATGCCGAGCGGATGGCCGAGCGCGATGGCGCCGCCGTTCGGGTTGACGCGCGGGTCCTCGAACGGATCGACGCCCAGGTCGCGCAGCGTGGCGATGGCCTGGCTTGCGAAGGCCTCGTTGAGTTCGATCACGTCGAGCCGGTCCATGGACACACCGCCGCGCGCCAGCACCTTGCGCGCCGCCGCGATGGGGCCTGCGCCCATTATGCGCGGGGCGATGCCTGCCGCCGCCATGCCGATGATGCGCGCGCGCGGGACGAGCCCATGACGCGCCGCCGCCGCTTCGGACGCGACCAGCATGGCTGCCGCGCCGTCGTTGAGGCCCGAGGCATTGCCCGCCGTCACCGTGCCGTCGGCCCGCACCACCGGCTTCAGCTTCGCCAGCGCTTCAAGAGTGGTGGCGCGCAAGTGTTCGTCATGCTCGAACAGCACCGGGTCGCCCTTGCGCTGCGGGACCGAGACCGGGACGATCTCGGCCGCAAGGCGCCCGCCGGCCTGCGCGCGCGCGGCCTTCTCCTGGCTGGCGAGGGCGAAACGGTCCTGCTCCTCGCGGCTGACCTGCCACTGCTCGGCGACGTTCTCGCCGGTCTGCGGCATGGTGTCGACGCCGTAGGCCGCCTTCATCGCCGGGTTGACGAAGCGCCAGCCGAGCGTGGTGTCCTCGATCTTCTGGCCGCGCCCGAACGCGGTCTCGGCCTTGCCCATGACGTAGGGCGCGCGGGTCATGCTCTCGACCCCGCCCGCGACGAGGAAGTCCGCGTCGCCGCTGCGGATCGCCTGCGCGGCGATGCCCAGCGCATTGAGGCCCGAGGAGCACAGGCGGTTGACCGTGACGCCCGGGACCGTCTCGGGCAGACCGGCCAGTAGCACCGCCATGCGCGCGACGTTGCGGTTGTCCTCGCCCGCCTGGTTGGCGCAGCCCAGGATCACGTCGTCCACCGCCGCCCAGTCCACGCCCGGATTACGCGCCGCCAGCGCACGCAGCGGCAGCGCGGCGAGGTCATCGGCGCGGATGGTCGCAAGGCTGCCGTTCAGCTTGCCGATGGGCGTGCGCACGGCATCGCAGACGAATGCTTCGGTCATGGGTTCAGCCTTCGAGGAACGAGACGAGCAGCCCGGCCAGCGCCTCGGGCGCTTCGAGCGGGGCAAGATGGGCGGTCCCGAGCGGGCAATGCACCGCGCCCGGAATCCGCGCGACGAGGTGTTCGCCGTGGCCCTTGTACGGCGTCGAGGTATCGCGCGAGCCGGTGACGACCAGCGTCGGGCAGGTGATCCCGGCGACGCGCCCGGCAAGGTCCATGTCGCGGATCGCCGCGCCGCAGCCGGCATAACCCTCGGGATCCATGGCAATCAGTTGGCGGCGCACCGTCTCGTAGACGGCGGGATTGGCACCGAAGAAGGCTTCGGAAAGAAACCGACCCATCGCAAGGTCGGCAATGGCGGCCATGCCCTCGCTGCGCACTTTGGCAATCCGGTCGTTCCAAGAAGCCGCGTCCATCGTGGCCGAGGTGCAGACGAGCGCCAGCCGCTCCACCCGCTCCGGGCTCTGCAGCGCCAGTTCCATGCCGATCATGCCGCCCAGCGACACACCCGCGAGCGAGAACCGCGCGAAGCCCGCCGCATCGGCCACCGCCAGCACGTCCGACGCCAGCAGCGGCAGCGTGTAGTCGCCGGGCTCGGCAGTGGAGGCGCCATGGCCGCGCGTGTCGATGCGCAGGAGGGCGAACCGTTCGCGCAAGTGCGGCAGCGCGGCGGCCCACAGGTCCATGTCGGTGCCGATGGAGTTCAGCAGCACCAGCGCGGGCGCATCGTCGCGGCCCTCGCGCTTCCAGTAGAGACAAGCGCCGGAGACTTCGGTGAAGGGCATCAGGCGACCTCGGCCAAAGCGTGCGCGAAGGGCGCGCCGGTCCTGGCGGTGACCTCCTCCAGCGTGACGCCGGGCGCCAGTTCGACCAGCGTGAGGCCGCCTTCCTTGCGGTCGATGGCGAAGACGGCCAGATCGCTGACGATCATGTCCACCACGCGCTTGCCGGTCAGCGGCAGGGTGCATTCGGGCAGGATCTTGGGATCGCCGTGCTTGGAGACGTGATCCATCACCACGATCACCTTCTTTACGCCTGCGACGAGGTCCATCGCCCCGCCCATGCCCTTCACCATCTTGCCGGGTATGGTCCAGTTGGCGAGGTCGCCGTCGGCCGAGACTTCCATCGCGCCCAGCACGGCCATGTCGATATGGCCGCCCCGGATCATCGCGAAGCTGTCCGCACTGGAGAAGAAGCTGGAGGTGGGCAGCGCGGTGATCGTCTGCTTGCCCGCATTGATGAGGTCCGGATCGACATCCTCGTCATAGGGGAACGGGCCGATGCCGAGCATGCCGTTCTCGCTCTGCAGCGTGACCTTGATGCCGGCGGGCACATGGTTCGCGACCAGCGTGGGGATGCCGATGCCCAGGTTCACATAGTACCCATCGCGCAGTTCCTTTGCGGCGCGGGCGGCCATTTCGTCGCGGGTCCAGCTCATTACGCGGTCTCCCTTTCGCGCACGGTGCGCTTCTCGATGCGCTTCTCGTTGATGGTGGAAAGCACCACGCGGTCGACATAGATGCCGGGGGTGTGGATGCAGTCGGGATCGAAAGTGCCGGCGGGGACGATCTCCTCGACCTCGGCCACGGTGACCTTGCCCGCCGTCGCCATGTTCGGGTTGAAGTTGCGCGCGGTCTTGCGGAACATCAGGTTCCCCTCCTCGTCCGCGCGCCAGGCCTTGATGATCGACAGGTCCGCGCGCAGCCAGGTTTCGCGCACGTATTCCTCGCCCTCGAACACGTCCACCGGCTTGCCTTCGGCAACCACGGTGCCCACGCCCGTCTTGGTGTAGAACGCCGGAATGCCCGCCCCGCCCGCGCGAATGCGTTCGGCCAGCGTGCCCTGCGGGTTCAGTTCCAGTTCCAGTTCGCCCGAGAGGTACTGGCTTTCGAACAGCTTGTTCTCCCCCACGTAGGACGAGATCATCTTGCGCACCTGCCGGCTTTCCAGCAGCATCCACAGGCCGAACCCATCCGCGCCGGCGTTGTTGGAAATGACCGTCAGGTCCCTCACGCCCGCCGCGCGGATTTCGGGGATCAGGCTTTCGGGATTGCCCGAGAGCCCGAACCCGCCCGACATGATCGTCATGCCGTCAAACAGCTGGCCGTCGAGGGCTGCGGCGGGGCTATCGTAGATTTTCGACATCGCGTGTCTCCGTTTAGCCGAGGTCGCCACCGGCAACCGGTAGTACCGTGCCGGTCACGTAGCTGGCCTCATCCGAGGCGAGGAACAGGATCGGGGCGATCTGCTCCTCAAGGGTTCCGTAGCGCTTCAGGAAGGCGGAGGAGGTCACCTGCTCCACCGCTTCCGCCATCCACGCCTGCTCCTGCGCGTTGTCGCCTTCGGCGTTGCGGGCGACACGGCGCGGGGGAGCGCTGGTGCCGCCCGGTGCCGTCGCGACGACACGAATGCCGCTTTCCGCATATTCCATGGCCAGGCTCTGGGTGAGGCCGTTGATCCCGCCTTTCGCCGCCGAATAAGGCACCCGGCGAATGCCGCGCGTGGCGTTGGAGGACAAGTTCACAATCGTCCCCGCGCCCTGCCCCAGCATGGTCGGCAGAACGGCATGACAGCAGTAGAGCGCCGGCATCAGCGAGCGGCGGATCTCCGCATCGATCTGCGCCGGCTCGAACTCGGCAAAGGGCCGCATCCGGATCGCGCCGCCGACATTGTTGATGAGGATGTCGATCCGGCCGAACGCCTCTACCGCCATCCCCATCGCCGCCGCTGCACCTTCGTAGGTCTCGAGGTCGCAGCAGACGGAAACGGCTTTTCCGCCCGCCGCCACGATGGCCTGTTCCACCTCGGTCACGAATTCGGCGCGGTCGACCAGAACCACGCTCGCGCCCTCGCCAGCGGCGCGGGTGGCGACACCGGCCCCGATGCATTGCGCGGCGCCGGTCACGACCATGACTTTGCCTGCGAAACGTGCCTTGAAGATCACGGCAGCCTCCTCAGACGTGGTAGATGTCGATGACCTGATGAATGTAGTCGTCCTTCAGGACGATCTTCTTCTTCAGGATCGTGGGCTTATCGCCAGAAGTGTCCAGCGTCAGGAACGTGGTCCCGAAGAACTGCTGCGTCTGCTGGTAGCGGTGGCTCATCGTGTGCCAGTTGTAGCGCAGGTCCACCTGCCCCTCCCGGCTCTCCAGCACTTCGACATTGCCGATGAAGCGCGCCGAACGCGGCTCGGGCGTGGAGGCGGAGGAGCGTTCGGTATTGAGCCGGTAGACGCGGTCTTCCAGACCCTTCCGGTTGGCGTAGTAGATCAGCGAGATTTCGGTCTGCGGGTCGGTGCAGAGTTCATCGTCGTCGGTCCACGCGGGCATCCAGTATTCGGCGCTTTCGGAATAGCATTCCAGCCATTCGTCGAACCGGCGATCGTCCAGCAGTCGCGCCTCGCGGTAGAGGAAGGCGCAGATCTCGCGGTAGGACAGCGTTTCACGGGTCATGTCGAGCGTGCTCATTCCGCCGCCTCCATCATCGGCGGCTGGCTGGCCGCGTCCTTCGCCAGACCGTCCAGCATGATCTGCGCCCAGAACTCATGCTGGCGCACGAAGAGGCCCTCGTCCTCGCTGCGCTCGCTGGAGAGCAGCGGGTTCATGCCCATGGCGGCGGCATTGGCGTCCGGCCCGTGGATCCAGCGCTTGGCCCCGCGGCTAAGGTCGTT
>DATKFS010000008.1:0-7315 GCA_035511275.1 Novosphingobium sp. | reverse complement strand
GTTTCCGCGCGCAACCGGCGGCACAGCTCCAGCCCCGACATCTCGGGCAGCACCCAGTCGATGAAGACCCAGAGCGCGCCCTCGATCAGCGGCAGTTCCGAGAAGTCGGTCCAGCGGTGCAGCGCCACGTCGAACTGGTCGTGCCGGAAGGGCGCAAGCATCCCAACCGTGCCCGCCGGTATTTCGCTCGCCAGCAATATGTCGATCCGCCGCATCGCGCCTGTGCCCGCCCCTTGGTCCGGCCCTTGGTCCGGGAATGTGCCCCGTAGTACGCGCGGGCTTTTGCATCCGAGTGTGACGAACGAGTGACATATCGGTGACAGGGTGGTGAAACTGCGAAGCCGCCGCCGCCCCGGCCCGTCCGGCAGACGCCGCGCCGCCGAAAATTCCTCGCTCCCCCAACAGCGCTCAAGCCTTCGTCGGGCCGCCGGAACCGCAGGCCCGGTCACGGACGGCACCATCGATCGCTGCCCCACACCGCCCCGCGCGCGGCGAAATCCGCCTCTGCACGCCGCCAGCGCAACGAAGATCGCACGGCGGTCGATCTGTCATCGAACTGACCCGCAACCGTCACCTCCACGCAACGCCCTGATGGCAAAGGGTTGCCAAGCAGGCAGCCGGGGACGACCGACTATGCGCGAACACGTGGACACCCTTCTCGACCGCGAAGCGGAACGCCGGAGCGGCATTCCCGCCTGGCTCGACATTCCCGATCCCAAGGGCTTCCGCCCCAAGCGCAAGTACCGCACGATCTGGATTTCCGACATCCACCTCGGCACGCGCGGCTGCAACGCCGGGATGCTGGTGGACTTCCTGCGCTCGGTCGAGTGCGAGACGCTCTACCTCGTCGGCGACATCGTCGATGGATGGCGCCTGCGCAAGGGCTGGTACTGGCCCGACGCGCACAACGAGGTGGTCCGCCGCATCCTCAAGATGGCGCATCGCGGCACCCGCGTGATCTTCATCGCCGGCAACCACGACGAGATGCTGCGCGACTACGCGGGCCTCAGCTTCGGCGGCGTCGAACTGGCGCTGGAAGCGGTCCACACCACGCTCGACGGCCGCCGCCTGCTGGTGACCCACGGCGACGCCTTCGACGGCGTGGTGCTCTACGCCCGCTGGCTCGCGTTCCTGGGCGACAAGGCCTACGGGATGCTGCTGCGCGCCAACATCCTGTTCAACGCGGTGCGCCGCCGGCTGCACATGCCGTACTGGTCGCTCTCGGCCTACATGAAGAAGAAGGTCAAGAACGCCGTCCAGTACATCGGCAGCTACGAGGAAGCGGTCGCCAACGAGGCGGTCAGCCGCGGCTTCGACGGCGTCGTCTGCGGCCACATCCACTGCGCCGAGATCCGCCAGTTCGGCGGCATCACCTACTACAACGACGGCGACTGGGTCGAAAGCTGCACGGCGCTGGCCGAGGACCTGACCGGTCACCTCGCGATCATCGACTGGATCGCCGAGACCGGCGGCCATACCGCGAAAGCCGACATGGCCGACGCGGAGGCCGGCGCGTGAAGCTGGCGCTGGCGACCGACGCCTGGTTGCCGCAGGTGAACGGTGTCGTCCGCTCGCTGACCTCCACCGTCGAACAGCTCCTGCTGCGCGGGCACGAGGTCGAGACGATCACGCCCGACCGTTTCCTGACGATGCCGATGCCCGGCTACGCCTCGATCCGGCTGGCGATGGCGCCGCGCTTCGGGCTGCGCCGGATGCTCGACGATGCGTGGCCGGACATCGTCCACATCGCCACCGAAGGCCCGATCGGCTGGGCGGCGCGGGGCTGGTGCCTGTCGCGCGGGGTGCCCTTCACCTCCGCCTTCCACACCCGCTTCCCCGAATATGCCGCCGTGCGCACCGGGCTTTCGGCCGAGTACTTCTGGCCGATCCTCCAGCGATTCCACGCGCAGAGCCGCGCCGTCATGGTCTCCACCCGCACCCTCGCCGCCGAGCTGGAGAACCGCGGCATCGGCCCGACGCGGGCCTGGAGCCGGGGCATCGACCACGCGCTGTTCCGTCCCGAAGGCCCGCGCCACGCGGCGATGGCCGCCCTGCCCGGCCCGGTCCTGCTCAACGTCGGCCGGGTCGCGCCCGAGAAGAACCTCGAGGCGTTCCTCTCGCTCGACGTGCCCGGCAGCAAGGTCGTCGTCGGCGACGGCCCGGCGCTCGACACGCTGCGCCGCCGCTATCCCGACGTGCTGTTCCTCGGCGCGCTGGCGGGCGAGGAACTGGCGAGCGCCTACCGCGCCGCCGACTGCTTCGTGTTCCCCAGCCTCACCGACACTTTCGGCCTCGTCATCATCGAGGCGCTGGCCTGCGGCACCCCCGTCGCGGCGTTCCCGGTGACCGGTCCGATCGACATCCTCGGCCCCGACGGGCGCGGGGTCGACCACCGCGTCGGCTGGCCCGCCGGAATGCTCGACACCTCGCTGGCCCGCGCCATCGAGGGCGCGCTGACCGCCGAGCGCACCGATGCGGCGGCGCTCGGCGGGCTTTACTCGTGGGAACGCGCGACCGACCAGTTCCTCGCCGCCATCGCCACCGCGCTGAGTGACGGGGAACACGCGCTGCGCACCGCCGCCTGAGTTTACGCGGAAGGCCATTTGCTGTTCCCTCGCCCGGACAAGAGTTCGGGAGAGGGAACGGACCATGCAATGGATGACAGCGCCGCGCCCCGGCGCACGGGTCGGGCTCGCCTTCCTCGCGCTCGCACTGGCCCTGCTGCTGCCCGGATCGCCGCTGCGCGCGGTCGAGAATACGCCGGGCATCGCTCCCTCTGAAGAAAAGTACCCCGAAGGCGCGCGCATCTACCGCGAGCAGTGCGCCGCCTGCCACGATGCCAACGTCCCCCACGCCCCCGCGCGCGTGATCCTGGGCTACATGACCGCCGACGCCATCGTCGCCGCGCTCACCACCGGGCCGATGCAGGAACAGGGCGCCGCGCTCAGCCGGGCCGAGAAGGTGGAGGTCGCCCAGCACCTCTCGGGCCAGGCGCTCGGCGCGGCGCAGGCGCCGCTGCCCGCTCCCCCTCCCTGCACGCCCGAGCACGCCGCGTTCGACCGCGACCAGGTCCCCGCCTTCGCGGGCGCCGGCCTCGATGCGGCGGCGACCCATTCGGTGAGCCGGGCGCAGGCGGGGCTCGCCGCGAAGGACCTGGGGCGGCTGCGGCTGAAGTGGGCCTTCGGCTTCCCCCGCGCCAACCGGGCCCGCTCGCAACCGGCGCTCGGCGGCGGCGCGATCTTCGTCGGCAGCCACGGCGGCGTGGTCTACGCCCTCGACCGCGCGACCGGCTGCCAGCGCTGGAGCTTCGCCGCCGGCTCCGAAGTCCGCACCGCCATCGTCCTCTCGCCATGGCGCGCGGGCGACGCCGAGGCGGTGCCGCTGGCCTTCTTCGGCGACTGGACGGGCAACGCCTATGCGGTGGAGGCCTTCACCGGCAAGCTCGTCTGGAAGCTGCGCGCGGACGAGCACCCCGCCGCCGTCATCACCGCCGCGCCCGCGATCCACGGAGACACGCTCTACGTCCCGGTCTCCTCGCTGGAGACGGCCTCGGCGGCGGCGCCGGGCTATCGTTGCTGCAGCTTCCGGGGCTCGATCCTCGCCCTCGATGCGCGGACCGGCAGGGAGAAGTGGCGCCGCTGGCTGGTGGACGATCCCCGGCTCCACGCCAACGGGCGGACGATGGGCCCCTCCGGCGTCCCGGTATGGTCGGGCATCGCGATCGACGCCGGGCGTGGCACCCTCGTCGTCGGCACCGGCAACAACTACTCCGCGCCCGCCACCGACCTGTCCGATTCGATCGTCGCGCTGGACCTCGCGACCGGCGCGGTGCGCTGGCACTTCCAGGCGACGCCGGGCGGCGATGCCTGGAACATCGACTGCGTCACCCCCGAGCCCGACAACTGCCCGCCCGGCGCCGGACCGGACTACGACATCGGCGCCATCCCCATCCTCGCCACCGGCAACGACGGGCGCGAATACGTTCTTGCCGGGCAAAAGTCCGGCATGGCCTGGGCCGTCGACGCCGGGACCGGCAAGCTGGCGTGGCAGCGCCAGGTCGGGCGCGGCGGCACCGCGGGCGGCGTCCACTTCGGCCTCGCCGCGCAGGGCGGGCGGCTCTTCGTTGCCATCAGCGACATGGACGACGGCGCCCCCCGCCCGCAGGCGCCCCGGCCCGGCATCCACGCGCTCGACATCGCCACCGGCGCCGAGCTGTGGGTAGCGCCCCCGCCGCCCGCCGTGTGCGAGGGCCGCCCGCTCTGCATCCCCGGCAACAGCGGCGCCATCACCGCGACCCCGGACTATGTCCTCGCAGGCGGCGACGACGGCTTCGTGCGCATCCACGACGCGGCCACCGGCAAGGTCCTGTGGCAGTTCGACACGGCGCAGGACTTCGCCTCGGTCAACGGCGTCCCCACGCACGGCGGCGCGATCAGCGGCGGCGCCGCCCCGATCGTGGACGGCGGACAGGTCATCGTCTCGTCGGGCTACGGCTTCGTCTCGAAGATGCCGGGCAACGCGCTGCTGGTGTTCGAGGCCGAATGACGGCTCCCGCACGCGGCGATGCCACGGGCGTCATGATGCCCGCGACGGCCGAGGCCCTGCGCGGCGAAGCCGCCGGGTTCCTGACCCGGGCGATGCACGCCTACGGCACGCTGGGCCTGGGCAACGCGGTCGCCTCGGTCGACCGGCTGGAGGTCTTCGCGGGCGGCAATTCGGGCCAGAAGGCGCTGATCGACGTCACCTACGCCCGCCCCGAACCCGGCCTTCCCCGCCACCTCTTCGCCAAGTTCTCGCGCGATTTCGCCGACCCGTTCCGCGACCAGCGCCGCCATGAACTCGAAGGCGAGGTTCGCCTTGCCGCCCTCTCCCGCCTCCCGGCCTTCCCGGTCGCCGTCCCCCGCCCGGTCTTCGCGGATTTCGAGACGGAGAGCGGCACCGGCCTCCTCGTCACCGAGCGCATCGCCTTCGGCGCGGGCGCGGTCGAACCGCTGCACGAGAAGTGCCGCGACCACCTGCTGCCCGCGCCGCTGGAGCATTACCGCGCCCTCGTCGCGGCGCAGGCGCGCCTCGCCGCCGCCCAGCATCGCGGCGACCTGTCGCCGGACCTCGAAACCCTGTTTCCCTACGACCGCGCCGCCGCCGAGGCCGACCTGCCGATCGCCTGCGGGCCGGAAGCACTGCGAACCAGCCTGCGCACTCTTGCAGCCTTCATCGCCGCCCATCCCCAACTGTTCCCGCCCGCCGTCACCGACCCGCGCTTCGCCGCCCGGCTGGAGCGCGAGGCGATGGCGATCCTGGCGCGCGAGGGCGAGGTGCGCCGCTTCCTCCAGTCCGACCCGCGCCTCGTCGCGGTGTGCCACTGGAACACCAACATCGACAACGCCTGGTTCTGGCGCGACGGGGTCGGCACCCTCCACTGCGGCCTGCTGGACTGGGGCATGGTCCGGCCGATGAACGTGGCGACCGGCCTGTGGGGCGGGCTTTCGGCAGCCACCACCGCGTTCCTGGACGCCGAACTCGACGGCCTGCTCGACCACTACCGCGCCGAACTCGCCGCCCACGGCGGGCCGGACATCGCCGCCGACGTGCTGGCGCGCCACTTCGACCTGTCGCTGGCGATCACCGGCCTCGCGCTGATGATGGACCTGCCGGCGCTGATCGCCGCGCGGATGCCCGACATCGCCGAGGCCACCGGCCCGCTCGACCCGCTGCTGCGCCGCGACCGCGTGGTCGAAGGCTTCCTGCTGGTCTCGACCAACTTCCTGGACCTGTGGGCGAAGCGCCGGTTCGGCGAAAGTCTGGCCGCGATCGGCACGGCGTCCCCGGCCCGGCCGGGCGCCGCCGCCGGCTTCTAGGGAAACGGCCTCAGCGGAAGCCGAGGCTGCGCGAGATGGCGGCCGCCTCGTCGAGCACCAGCGCGGCGAGCTCGTCCAGCCGGTCCTGCGACCGGGCGCTGGGCGCGGCGATGACCAGCGCGCCGACGACGCGGCCCGAGGCATCGCGCACGACGCCCGCCGTCCCCGTCACGCCCTCGGCCGCCTGGTCCACCGTCTGCGCATAGCCGTCGACGCGCGCGCGCTCGATCGCGTCCGCCAGCGCGGCGGGGGCGATCTCCGTCGTGCGCGCGAGGCGCTGCGGGGCGACGCGCTTGAGATAGGCGTCGACGGCGGCGGGCGAGCAGGTAGACAGCAGCGCCCGCCCCCCGGCGGTGGCGTAGAACGGGCGGCGGTCGCCGATCGACACCGAATAGCGCACGACGTTGCGGCTCTCGATCAGGTCCACGTACGTCACCCAGTCACCCTCGTGGTCGCCCACCGCGAGCAGCACGGTCTCGCCGCTGCGCTCGGACAGGCGGCGCATTCCCTCGCGCACGAGGTCGGAGCTGTGCAGCCGGCGGCGTGCCTCCGTCAGTGCGCTGCCGAGCCCGAAGGCGCCGGGGCCGAGCCGCCACGCGCCTTCGGTGGCGGTGACGAGGTCCTCGTCGGCAAGTCCGCGCAGCAGCGCCGCGAGGCTGCTCTTGGGTGTCGACAGGCGGCGGCTGAGATCGGCGAGCGAGACCGGATCGTTGCTGGCGCACAGGGCTTCGAGCAGGCGGATCACGCGCGTGACCGACTGCGGCGAGCCGCCCCGGCGCTCCTCGCCTTCCACCCTGTCCGTCGCTGCGCTCAAACCGCCCTCACTGGAATGCCGGGAGCACTTCGCTCGCGAAGACCTTCGCATATGCCAGGAAACGCTCCGCCGGAAGCCCGGGGGGCATCATCATGGTGAATTGCTCCACCGGCGCCTTCTCCCGCAGCTCCCGGAAATGGGCGATCGCCTCGGCGGGGGTGAGGATCTGGAGGATGCCGCTGGCCTTGAACGCGCCGAGGTCCATCGGCTTGAGCGCCGCGTTCTCGAGGCCGATCGCCCGATCCTCGTTCATCCACGCGCCGTAGCTGTTGTTGACGTGGAGGAAGTAGGGCGCGAGTTCCTCCATCGCCGCCGCCTTGTCCTCGGCCACCACCAGCATCAGGCCCTGGATCCAGATCTTCGCGGCGGCGGGGTCCTTGCCCTGTTCCTCCAGCTTCTGGCGGTAGAGCGGCCAGATTTCGGTGTTGCCGAAGTAGCCGTCGCCGTGCCTCGCCACCCGCTCCATCGCCTTGGGCGCGAAGCCGCCGATGTAGAGCGGGACCTGCGCCCGGCTCGACAGCGGGCTGACGCGCGCGCCGTTCAGGGTGAAAAACCGGCCTTCGTGGTCCACCGTCTCCCCGGCCCAGAGGCGGCGGACGAGGTCGAGGAACTCGTCGAAACGCGCTCCCCGCCTGGTGAAGTC
>DATKFS010000007.1:0-13233 GCA_035511275.1 Novosphingobium sp. | reverse complement strand
AAGGCCGCTCCGCCTGCCAAGGCGAAGCCGGTCGCTCCCGTTGTTCCGGCGAAGGTCCTCCCGACCCCGCCGGTCTCCAAGGTTGCCAAGGACGTGAAGGCCCCGCTTGCGGCGGTCGCGATCCCGAAGGCGGCCACCCCGAATGCGGCGCCAAAGACCGCACCTGAAACCAAGCCCGTCTTCGCAGGACTATTCACCAACTTCATGCTCGAGGAACACAATATGGACATGAGCACTAACTTCGCCGGTCTCCAGGACGCCATGACCGAAGCCCAGGCCAAGGCCAAGGCCGCCTTCGAAAAGGGCACCAGCGTGCTCGGCGAGGTGAGCGAATTCACCAAGGGCAACGTCGAAGCCGTCGTCGCCTCGGGCAAGATCCTTGCCGAAGGCGTGCAGGGCATCGGTTCCGAACTGGTCGCCGAAAGCCGCACCGCTTTCGAGACCATCACCGGCGACATCAAGGAACTGGCAGCCGCCAAGTCGCCGACCGACTTCTTCAAGATCCAGGGCGACATGGTCCGCAAGAACTTCGACAGCGCCGTGGCGTACAGCTCGAAGAACAGCGAAGCCATGCTCAAGCTGTTCAGCGACTCGTTCGCGCCCATCTCGGGCCGCATGAGCATCGCCATGGAAAAGGCGCGCTCGGTCTCGATCTGACCGGACGAAGCCGTCTTCGCAGGTCGGATGAAGCGATTCTTCCGACCGGCGGAGCGCCATTTTGCGAGAATCTGGCCCGGGGCATCTTGTTATGAGGTGCCCCGGTACGATATTCTGGCCATCATGATTCCCCCGATCGCCGATTCCGAACCCTTGATTCTCCTCAGTGCGCCCGCGTGGGCAGCCGCTGTCGGGAGCGATGGCGATTCCGATCGCGGCACCGGCGACGACCAGCAGGTCGGCATCGCCACCAAGACCCGCGCCAAGCCCAAGAAGCCCAGCCAGTTCAAGGTGCTGATGCTCAACGACGATTACACCCCGATGGAATTCGTGGTGATGGTCCTCAAGCGCTTCTTCAACATGGACCTTGAGCAGGCCACGCGTGTCATGCTCCACGTGCATCAGAAGGGCGTCGGCGTCTGCGGCGTGTTCCCCTACGAAATCGCCGAAACCAAGGTGAACCAGGTGATGGATTTCGCCCGGCAGAACCAGCACCCGCTCCAGTGCACGCTGGAAAAGGCCTGATCTTGCGGCCGGTTCGGCGCGGAAACCTTGCACTCTCTCCGACGTTGTAGCGCTGTTCCGCCCGGGCGGGTCGGCGGGGTTTCCGGGCGCTGCGGATCGCGCCGTCCGTTCGCGACACGACAATTCGCTTTGCCCGCACGGTCCCAGCCGTTAAGGGCCGCAGGAGGGACGGCTCAGTGACGATACCGGTCGGAAAGTGCTCTAGTTGAAGTTCATCAACGACATCGACCGGTATATCCTGCGCCTCGTGCTGATGCCGATGTTCGGCATCTTCCTGCTCGCCGCGTCGCTGCTCGTCATGGACAAGATGCTGCGGCTCTTCGATTTCGTGGCGACCGAGGGCGGGCCGATCGGCGTCGTCTTCAAGATGCTCGCCAACATGCTGCCCGAATATGCCAGCCTTGCGATCCCGCTCGGGCTGATGCTCGGCATCCTGCTCGCCTTCCGCAAGCTCGCCACCAGCAGCGAACTCGACGTCATGCGCGCGGTGGGCCTCAGCTACACCCGCATGTTGCGCGTGCCCTACATCATCACGCTGGTGCTGGTGGTGGCGAACTTCGCCATCGTCGGCTACCTGCAGCCGCTCTCCCGGTACTACTACGAGGAGCTCAACTACGAGCTCAAGTCGGGTGCGCTCGGCGCCTCGATCAAGGTGGGCGAGTTCACCGCGCTCAAGGACCGCATCGCGCTGCGCATCGACGAGAGCCGGGACAACGGCCGCCGCCTGATGGGCATCTTCGCGCGCGTCGCCAACGAGAAGGGGCAGGTGCTCTCGATCTCCGCGCGCGAAGGCCGGTTCCTCGCGCTCAAGGACCAGCCGGACACGATCATCCTGCGGCTCGAACAGGGCCAGATCATCCAGGACATGCCCGGCCAGATGCCGCGCGTGCTCTCGTTCACCCGCCACGACCTGCCGATCGAGCTTCCCGCGATCGAGAAGTTCCGCCAGCGCGGTGGGCAGGAGCGCGAATACCTGCTGCCCGAACTGATGAAGCTGGGCTGGAACAAGGACATCCCGCGCGAGGACCGCGTCTCCAGCCAGGCCAACTTCAACTATCGCATGGTCGAAGTGGTGATGATGCTGCTGTTGCCGCTGCTGGCGGTGGCGCTGGCGATCCCGCCCAAGCGCTCGACCTCGGCGCTGGGCCTGTTCGTGTCGATCGTGCTGGTGGTGGCCTACCACAAGGTCAACCAGTACGCGAACGACGTGGCCTCGCTGGGCAAGATCAGCCCGATCCTCGGCCTGTGGGGGCCGTTCCTGGCCTTCGCCGCGATGATCTTGTGGATGTACTGGAAGGTCGCCTATGTGCCAGGCGGGCAGCCGCTCGGCTGGCTGGAGACGGCCTCCAGCAAGATCATGAAGCGCGTGAAGTCGCTGCTGCGCCGCAACCGGCGCGGCCCGATCCTGCCCGTGCCGGCGGACCAGACCTGACATGCAGATGGAATTCTTCCCCTCGCGCACGCTGACGTTCTACCTCGCGCGCCTGTTCTTCACCCGCATCCTCGCAGTGCTGATCATGCTGGTGCTCGTGCTGCAGGTGCTCGACCTGCTGGGCGAGAGCGGCGACATCCTGGCGCACCAGGGCAACGGGCAGATGCAGCTGCTTTACTACGTAACCCTGCGCGCGCCGCAGCTGGTGGCGCGGTTCCTGCCCTATTCGGTATTGCTGGCGACGATCATCACGCTCGCCACGCTGAACCAGAACAGCGAGGTCATCTCGATGAAGGCGGCGGGGCTGTCGGCGCATCAGGTGCTGGCCCCGGTGATCCTGACCGCGCTGGTGATCGCCGGCTTCAGCTTCGCCTTCAACGAGCGCGTGGTGACCCGCGCCACCGCGACGCTCGATGCGTGGGAGGCGGTGGACTACGGCCCGATCCCCAAGTCCACCGGGCCCAAGGCCAACCTCTACCTGGCCGACGGGCGCGATCTGCTGCTGGCCCAGTCGCTCACCGGCGAGGGAGACGCGCTGACCCTCAACGGCGTCACCTTCTACCGCCGCGATGCCAACGACATGATCGTCGAGCAGCTGCGCGCGGACAAGGCGACCTATCTCAATCCCGGCTGGAAGATGGACCGGCCGGTGAAGTTCGATGTGCCGGGCACCACGACCACGCGCCTTGCCTCGGCAACCGTTGCGCCGGGGATCACGCCGGCGAAGATCTACATCTCCAAGGTCGATTCCGACGCGCAGGACATCTTTACCCTCACCGGCTCGATCACCGCCGTGCGCGAGGCCGGACGGCGCACGAGCGAGCTGGACGCGGCGTGGTGGCACAAGCTGTCCGGCCCACTATCCTCGGCGCTGATGCCGCTGCTGGGGGCCGTGGCCGCCTTCGGTCTGGCGCGATCGGGCGCACTGCTGATCCGCGCCGTCATCGGCATGGCGCTGGGCTTCGCCTATTTCGTGTTCGACAATGCGGCGCTGGCGATGGGCAACTTCGGGGGCTATCCGCCCTTCGTCGCCGCCTGGGCGCCGTTCCTGCTGTTCGCCCTGATCGGCGAGACGGTGCTGATCCGCACCGAGGAGTGATGGTGCTGCTCGGCGGGGGCTTGGACAAGCTCAGCCTGAGCGGAATTCAAAGGGACTTTGCCTCTCCGACCCGCTCAGGCTGAGCTTGTCGAAGCCCCGTCGCCTATTACCGAACCGTCATCGTGCTGCGCGCCAACCTTGCCAGCAGGGGCGTCAGGCCGGCGTAGCTCGCCTTGCGATAGGTCGAGGTCTCGCCAAGGTGCTCGCTGAGACGGCGGTGGGCTTCGGCCAGCGAATGATAGGGGACCGAAGGCAGCAGGTGGTGCAGCGCGTGGTAGCGCAGTCCCACCGGGGCCCACAGGCCCGAGAAGCGCGCCGGGGGCGGCACGTTCACCGAATCGAGGTACTGCGCCGTCACGGTCATCGCCTCGCCGTCGTTCTCCCACAGATGCGCGACGAGCGTGCGGACCTGGTTGAGGAACGCGGTCAGCGACACCACGCAGAGCGCGATCACCAGCGGGCGCCAGCCCCAGGCGAAGCTCGCCGCGAGGACGGAGATCGCCCAGACCGAGCAGCCAAGCTCCTGCCAGAACACCATGCGTGCGAAATCGCCCTCGGGCCGGCGGCGGCGATACTGCGGGTTGATGGCGAGCGCCGAGGCGCGGCCCCACACCAAGTCACGCAGCGGCGGGATCACAGCACCCAGCGGCACCAGCACGGCCGAGCGGACCAGCAGCGCCACCGGCAGCAGGATCGCCGTCAGCGCGAAGACCGGCAGGCTCCACGGCTTCATCAGCGCGAGGGGCAAGTACTCCGGGTCCTCGATCGTGTCGTAGCGGGTGCGGGCGTGGTGCTGGGTATGGACGCCCTCATACATGAACGAGGGGATCAGCATCGGGATGCCGACCAGCAGGTTCCAGCCGAAGCGGAAGCCGGGCAGGGCGTCCTTGTGGATGTGGGTCAGCTCGTGGATGAACAGCAGCGCGCGGTACAGCGCGAGCGACGCCAGAAGTCCCAGCAGCACCGCGACGAACGGGTTGTCGACGAGGATCGCGCCCGCGAGCGCGCCGTAACCCACGGCGGTGCTGGCCAGCATGTCGGGCCAGTAGATGCCGGGCCGGGCCTCGGCGATGTCGCGCGTCAGTTCGACCGCGGCGCGCAGCATCGCCTTGTCGTTGGGCATCTGCGAGTGCCACGTCGAGGTCGGCGCGGCATCGCGCGGGGTGAGGTCGATCGCATGCGGCTCAACCGCGTTCTGGGCATTCATCATTCGCAAGTTCCAAAATCGTCCGGGCAAAAACGATGCCAAGGCGAGGTTTGCCGCGAATCACCGCGCGGCGCGGGGGTATTGCTCCGGTCCCGGACTTGACAACCTGCCGTCGTCGGCAGCAGGTCGCGCTCACGTCTTTTCCTAAGCCGAAACAAAGGCAGCATCGTGGCCATGGCTGAACTAGTGATCACTCCCATCTCCAGCAAGGCCGATCGTGCCGCTTTCGTCGACCTCGCCTACCGGCTCAATGCGACAGATCAAAATTGGGTGCCGAACCTGCGCTCGGAGGAAATCTCCAAGTTCACGCCGGGCAAGAACCCCTTCTTCGAGCACGCGAAAGTCCAGCTGTTCCTGGCCCGCCGCGATGGCCGGGTCGTCGGGCGCATATCGGCGCATATCGATGAACTGGCGCTGAAACAGCCGGTGGAGCAGGGCATGGGCCCCGGCACCGGCAACTGGGGCGCGATCGAGGCGGAGGACGAGGACACCGCCCGCGCGCTCATCGCCGCCGCCGAAGACTGGCTTCGCGCCGAGGGAATGACCCGCGTCGTCGCGCCGATGAACCTCTCGGTCTGGGAGGAGCCCGGCATCCAGACGGTGGGCCACGATCATCCGCCGATGGTGATGATGGCGCACCACAATGCCGCCTACCAAGGCTGGATCGAGCGATCCGGCTACAATCTCGTCAAGACGCTGCGCACTTTCGACATCGACGTGCGTCATGAATATCCGCCGCTGATCCAGCGCATCATCGCCTCGGGCGAGAAGAACGCCAAGATCCACATCCGCGAGGTGGAACTCAAGCACTTCGACCGCGATGCGGGGATCATCTGCGACATCCTCAACGATGCGTGGTCGGACAACTGGGGCTTCGTGCCCTTCACGCCCAAGGAAATCGAGTACACCGGCAAGGCGCTGAAGCCGCTGGTCCAGCCCTCGCTCATCCGCATCGCCGAGTACGAGGGCGAGCCGGTGGCGTTCATGATGACGCTGCCCGACCTCAACGGCCCGCAGATGCGGCTCAACAAGCGCAACGGCAAGCCCTCGATCCTGGGTCTCCTCAAGCTGCTGCTCTGGCTGCGCAAGCCCAAGCCCGCCGACATGCGCGTGCCGCTGATGGGCGTGCGCAAGAAGCTGCAATCCTCGCGCCTCGCCAGCCAGTTGGCCTTCATGATGATCGAGTACATCCGCCGCGCCTCGATCGCCAAGTTCGACGCCAAGCGCGCGGAGATCGGTTGGATCCTCGAGGACAACCAGGGCATGGTCGCCATCGCCGATGCCATCAACAGCAAGGTCAACCGCGAATACGCGATCTACGACAAGGCGCTGTAGGGCGTGAAGATCCTCCCTGTTGCCGCAGGCAATGGGGAGGTGGCAGCCCGCAGGGCTGACGGAGGGGTTTTCTCCCCTCCACCACCCGCTTCGCGGGCGGTCCCCCTCCCCATCGCTTCGCGACAGGGAGGATTTTTTACGGCGCTGGCGCTACCGGGGGCGCTTCGACCGGAACCACGACCGGATCGGTGACGACATCGTCCTCCGCCGCTGCCGAGGCGGATACGTCCGGCCGCCGCGAGCGGGGTTCATTCTCGTAGAGCCCGGCGTCGGGGTCCGACAGCGAGGCCTGAGAGCGGACGGTGTCGTAGGGCAGCATGTCGTCGCTGGCCGAGCGCGGCAGCAGTTCGCCTCCGGCGGCGGCCTTGGTCTGCTCCTGGCCCTTGTCGCAGGCGGCAAGGGCGAGCGTGGCGACGGCGAGGGCCGTCAGGCGCGGGAACTTCATGCGGCGGTCTCCGGGGGGCAGGGGCTGTCGAGCGCGGCGAGGAAGGCGGGCGCGCGGGCGACGAGGGCTTCGTCCCATGCCGCGAAGTCGACCGTCCGGCCGAGCCTTTCGAGGCTGGTGACGCCGAATTCCTCGATCCCGCACGGCACGATGCCGGTGAAGTGGGAAAGGTCGGGGCGGATGTTCACCGCGAAGCCGTGCATCGTCACCCACTTGCGGATGCGCACGCCGATGGCGCCGATCTTGGCCTCGCGCCCGTCGATGTCGGCGGTCCAGATGCCGATGCGGCCCTCGGAGCGGAAGCCCTCCACGCCGAAATCGCGCAGCGTCTCGATCACCCATCCCTCGAGCGCGGAGACGAAGCCGCGCGCGTCGCGGGCACGCTTGCGCAGGTCCAGCAGGACGTAGCCGATGCGCTGGCCGGGGCCGTGGTAGGTGTAGCGCCCGCCGCGTCCGGCCTCGACCACCTCGAAGCGGGGGTCGAGAAGCTCGTCGGTCGCGGCGCTGGTGCCGGCGGTGTAGACCGGCGGATGCTCCAGCAGCCAGATCAGCTCGCGCGCCTCGCCGGCGGCGATCGCGGCGTTGCGCGCCGTCATCTCCTCCAGCGCCTCGCGGTACGGGACCGGCGTGTTCGAGATCCGCAGCTCGATATCACCCGGAAGAATGGCGGGAATCGTCATGGCGCGTTGCGTGGCGTCATTCCCTGCGGTTATCAAGAGGCTTTAGGCGAGCGCCCATGCCCGCCTGCCCGGCGGCTCGCCCGCCGGGCGCATTCCTGGAGCAAGCCATGAAGTTCGACAGCAACAGCGCCTGGACCGACGCCATGGCCGCCGTGCGCGCCAACCGCGAGGTCCTGCTGGCCCTCGGAGGCGTGTTCTTCCTGCTGCCGACGCTGCTTTCCACCGTGTTCCTGACCGACCTGCAGACCCGGATGATCGAGGCCATGGGCGCCAACAAGCCGCAGGTCCTCAACCGGATGATGACGGACAACCTCGGCCTGCTGCTCGGTTTCGGGCTGGGCGGGATGATTGCGCAGATGATCGGCTACCTGTCGGTCACGGCGCTCATCGGCGACCGTGGACGGCCTACCGTGGGCGAATCGATCAGCCGCGGGCTGCGCGCGGTGCCGTCGCTGTTCGCGGTGACGGTGGTGGCGTTCCTGGCGACGATGGCCGCCACGGTGGCGCTGTCGCTGCTGGTGGTGGGCCTGTTCTCGCTGCTCGGCGCGGCGGGCGCGGGCTCGGTCCTCGTAGTGGTGCTGCTGATGCTGGCGCTGACTTACGCCTCGGTGAAGTTCTCGCTGATCGTGCCGGTGCTCGTCACCGACGGCATCGGCAACCCGGTGGCGGCGATGGCGCGCTCGTGGAAGCTCACGCGGGGCAACAGCCTGCGCCTGTTCGGCTTCTATACGCTGCTGATGCTGGGCTACTTCGCGATCGCCATGGTGGCGACTTTCGTGCTGGTCGGCCCGGTCATGCTGGTGCTGGGCCAGGGGCAGATCGCCATCCTGGTGATGGGGCTCGTGTCCGGCGCCATCGGTGCGGTGGCGAGCATCGTGCTGGCCGCGGTGGTGAGCCAGACCCATCGCCAGCTCGCCGGTCCGTCGCCCGAAGCGATGGCGGACGTGTTCGAGTAAGCGGAGAGCTTCCGGCGAGGATCAGTCGCGGCCCGGGAGGCCCGCGATCAGCCCTCGTCCTCGTCCTTCCAGCCCCACCACATGAAGCAGGGCGGCACGTTGATCGGCTCGAAGGCGTCGTCGATCCGCTTGAAGTGGCGGGCCATGTAGCTACGCGCCTTGGGGCGGAACTGGTAGACGAGGAAGGCGCCGCCCTTGCGGATGACGCGGTGGGTCGCGGCGGCGATGGCCGGGGCGACACCGTCGGGCAGGGTCGAGAACGGCAGGCCCGACAGCACGTAGTCCGCCTTTTCATGGCCATGCGCGCGCACGATGTCCTCGACGTCGGCGGCGGAGCCGAGCACCGCGACGAAGCGACTGTCGGTGATTGTGCGGCGCAGGTAATCGATGAAGAGTGGATTGGTGTCGATCACGATCAGCATGCCGTCGCGCGGCAGCTTGTCGAGCACGGGCTGGCAGAACGTGCCCACGCCCGGCCCGTATTCGACGAAGAGCTTGCAGTTCGGCCAGTCGACCCGAGACAGCATCCGGTTGATGACGAAGCGCGAGGACGGGACGATCGAGCCGACCATCACGGGATTGCGCATGAACCCTTCGAGGAACACGCCCCAGGGCCCGAGGCCTTGCTTGATTTTCCGTCGGATGCGCTGGGGCAGGGCCTCTCGGGCAAGCTCGGTACTGGTCATGCTGCGGGAAGCTCTCGCAAGTTTGTCATGTCGAATTATCGTCATGCGGTGGCAGATTGAGACCATCATTGCAAGGCGATGACGGTGGGTGATGAGACGAGCGGACGGGAAAACCCCTTACAGGATCTCGCGGACGAGATCCTGCGGGCGACAAAGCCTGGCGCCCTTTTCGGTTTCCACCAGGGGCCGCTCGATGAGGATCGGCTCGGCCGCCATCGCCGCGAGCACGGCGTCGTCGTCGGCATCGGGGAGGCCGCGCTCGACGGCGTCGGTGCCCTTGGTGCGCAGGCCCTGACCGGGCGTGATCCCGGCATCGCGGTAGAGCTGCGCCAGTTTTTCGGCGCTCGGCGGGGTCTTGAGGTACTCGATCACCTCGACCTCGACGCCGGGCGTCTCCTCCAGGATCGCCAGCGTCTTGCGCGAGGTGCCGCACTTGGGGTTGTGCCAGATGGTGGCCTTCATGGTGTTTCTCCTCGGGGTGTGAGCGCGGGGACGGCGCGCGCCGCGTCGGCGGGGGCGATGCCCGGGGCGGGAGCTGCGTCGATCGTCTCCTCGCGGCGGGCGACGGCGGCGGCGCGGCGCACGGCGCGCAGCAGGCGCGGATGGACGCCGCAGCGGCACAAGTTGGGGATCGCCGCCCTGATCTCGGCATCGCCGGGATTGGCGTTGGAGGCGAGCAGCGCGGCGGCGCTCATGACGATGCCGGGCGTGCAGAAACCGCACTGGATCGCCTGCTCGGCCACCATCGCCTGCTGCACCGGGTGCGAGCGATCGCGCGAAAGGCCCTCGATGGTGACGACGAAGCGGCCTTCGCACTCGGCCAGCGTGATGAGGCACGAACGCAGCGCCGCACCGTCGACCATGACGGTGCAGGCCCCGCAGTCGCCCACGCCGCAGCCGTACTTGGTGCCGGTGAGATTGGCGGCGTCGCGCAGCGCCCAGAGCAGCGGCGTGCGCGGGTCCATCGCGAATTCGACGGGACGTTCGTTGACGGTCAGCCGGGTCATCGCTCAGGCCCTGCCCGTCACGAGCGCGCGCGCCCAGTCCTCGCGCCCGCCCTCGGCGGCAAGGCGCGCGGCGTCGTCCCAGTCGTAGGCGACCGCGACGAGATCGGCCTGCCATCCCTCGGCCCCGCGCTCGACGAGGGCGTAGCGGGCGTGCGGCGTTCCCGATTCGATGACGTAGGGATAGGGATGGTCGTCGGCGAAGGCGGGCAGGCCGACCGAGCCGGGGTTGACCACCAGCCGCCCGTCATCGAGGCGGACCGCGCGCTGGCGGTGCGAATGGCCGCACAGGACCAGCGCCGCATCGATCGCCCCAAGCCGTGCGGCGATCTCGTCCGGAGTGGCGGCGCGGCAACCCTGCGGCTCCACCGTCTCGATCAGGAATTCAAGGTCGTCGCGCGGACTGCCGTGGCAGGCGTAGAGGTCGTCCTCCAGCCACATGTCCACCGGCAGCGCGGCGAGCCAGTCGCGGTGGCGCGCCTCCAGCACGGCGTCGGCGGCGGCGTCGGACAGGTTCATCGCTTCGCGCGGGTGATCGAGCAGCTGGCGCTCGTGATTGCCCCGGATCGTCTCCAGCCCGAGCGCCATCAGCCGCTCGGCAGTGCCCACGGCGTCAAGCGGGCCGCTGAGGATGTCGCCGAGGTTCACCACCCGTTCGGCACCGCGCGCCCGGGCATCCGCCAACACCGCCTCGAGCGCGCCGAGGTTGCCGTGGATGTCCGAAATCACTGCGATGACCATGCGCCCTGCGATGCCTCGCCGTGCCCCTCAGCGCAAGCCCACCCTGATCCCCGCCCACAGCGTGCGCGGCGCGCCGAGGTCGATCGAGCCGCCCTGGTTGCGGGTGACGATCGTCTCGTCGGTCAGGTTCTCGCCCCGCAGCACCAGCGAGACCAGCGGCAGGACGGGCACTTGCGCGAAGAGGTCGAGCGTGGTTGCGGCGGGCAGCACGTCGGTCTCGAGATCGTCCTCGAACTGGGCGCCGACGTGGCGGACCGTCGCGGCAAGGCGCCAGCCCTGGCGCGGGGTCCACGCCAGGGTCCCGCTGGCGGCCAGTTTGGGGACCTGCGCGGGGCGCAACCCGTCGAGCTGGGCTTGCGCGCCGCTCGCCTCGACCTTGGCGTCCGTCCAAGACAGCGAGCCCGCGAGGTCGAGGCGGCCGAGCGCCAGCGTGCCGCTCGCCTCGATCCCGCGCGCGCGGATGGCGTCGACGTTCTGGCGCTGGCGGGTGGTGGCGCTGATCGTGACGTTGGCGACCGCATCCTCGAGCTTGTTGTCGAAGGCGGTCAACGAGAGCGACAGCGCCTCGGTCGGGTGGAAATCGACGCCCGCCTCATAGCCGCGCAGGCGTTCGGGCTTCAGCGCGGCGTTGGCCTGCGTCGTCACCGGGAACACCACGAAGGGGCGGTAGAGCTCGTTCAGCGTCGGCAGGCGCAGTCCGGTGTAGGCGGCGGCGCGCAGCGAGACGACGGGGGCGAGGTTCCAGACGATGCCGCCGCGTCCGTTGACGTCCCAGCCGTCGCGGTCGGCGAAGAGGGTGTCCTGATTGACCGCACCCGCCGCGCTCAACTCGCGGTAGTAGCCGTCGCGGATGGTCCAGCGGTCGGCGCGCACCCCGGCGGTGAGCACCAGTTGGCCGAGCGTCCAGTCGTCCTCGGCATAGAACCCGAGGTCGGACTGCTTGCCGCCGGCCCGGCGATAGGCGGTGGCGAGGCCGGTGACGGCGCTATAGGGCATCTCCACCAGGTTCCCGCGCGAGAGGCGCACGTCGGTGCCGAGGCGCAGGACGTGGTCGGGGCCGACCGGCGGGCGCAGTTCCGCCTTGCCGCCCACCGCCAGCGTCGGGGTCTTGGCCTGGTCGAGCGTCTTCCTGTAGCTCGTGGAACTGATGACGACGTTCGAGAAATCCTGTGCCTGCACGTAGCCCAGCACGTCGAACTGCCAGTCCCCGCGCCCCACGAAGCGCAGCGATCCCTGCTGGCCGGACGAGGTGGAATCCGCGCCCTCGAAACGCAGCGTGCGCGCGTCGTCGTAGACGAGGCCGGATGCCTGCACCTCGACCGTATCGGTCAGCGGGGCGACCGCGCGCAGCGAGCCGGACCAGCTTTCGTAGCGGGCGCGGGCGGTGGCATCGACGCGCTGGTCCTTCGGCGTCGTCCAGAAGCCCTGTCCCCGGTCCCACTGCACGCCCGCGACGACGAAGCCTTCGCCAAGGCGCGGGGCGAGGGTGAGCGCGCTTTGCGTCTCGCCCCGGTCGTTGACGAGGGCAGTCCCCTGGATCGGCCCGATCTCGTCCGGCCCGGCGCTCTCCATCTCGATCGTGCCCGACACCGCGCCGGTGCCGAAGGCGCCCATGCCGCCGCCGCGCGTGACGCGGACCGAGCGCAGGCGTTCGGGCGCGAGCGCGCTCAGCGGGATGTAGCCGAAGAACGGGTTGGCCACCGGCACTCCGTCGAGCAGGACCTGCGCACGGCTGGAGGCGTTGCCGCCCAGCGCACGCAAAGTGACGCCCTGGTTCGAAGGGTTGGAGGCGCGGCTGTCAGAGCGGCGGAACTGCTGGAACCCGGCGACCGACGACAGCACATCCTCGATGCGGCCCGAGGCGCTGGAGGCGATCTGTCCGCGCTCGATGGTCTGGACGTCGTAGGCGGGCGTCGCCGGGCCTTCGCCGAGGCCGCGCCCGGTGACGACGATCGGGCTGCGCGGGCCGTCCGCCTCGTCGTCGGCATGGGCCGGGTGAGCGACCAGCAGGGAGACGAGGGCGATGAGCGGCAGGGTCGCGCGGCAGGGCGTGGAAATCATGGCGCTTTCTTAGAGCCTATCCCGCGCCGGTCGACCCCTTTTCCGGTCGTCTACTCCGCTGCGCCGATTTCCAGCCGCACCGGATCGAGGCCGTCGATCGTGCCTTCCAGCACGTCGCCTTCTGCCACCGGGCCGACGCCCGCCGGGGTGCCGGTGTAGATGAGGTCACCCGGCGCCAGGTGGTAGAGGCGCGAGAGGTCGGCGATCAGTTCGGGCACCGACCAGATCATGTCGGAGAGGGTGCCGTCCTGCTTCGTCTCGCCGTTCTGGACGAGGGCGATGCGCTGGGAGGCTACCTCGCCGAATGTCGCTGCCGGCGTGATCGCTCCGATCACCGCGCCGTTCTCGAAGTCCTTGCCGGTGTCCCAGGGGTAGCCCTTGGCCTTGGAGGCGTTCTGCAGGTCG
>DATKFS010000006.1:0-17162 GCA_035511275.1 Novosphingobium sp. | reverse complement strand
CGGGTCGGCGTCGGCGTCGGCGCGGGAGTGGACGTGCTGCGGGGAAGCAGGTCCTCTGGCATCTCAGTCTTGATCTTCTGGGCCTGCGCGCCCTGCGCACCGAGGGACAGGATCGTTAGCGCCGAGACGACGCCGGGACCGAACCGCTTGAAACTCACCATATTTCCTTGAAACCTGTCGACTGGATGCCCCGGACCTCAGTGGAAGCCCCTGGAATGACGCGCGACGGCCTGCGAAAGTTGCCTGCCGTACCGTCCCGATGTGCTCTTTTACGCGTCTTTCTTCAAGGATGCGACCTGTCGCGGGGATGAATTGCCTGCGCACAACCTTGCGCGGGGGGCAAGGACAGCGCCCGGCAGGGCCATTCCGAGAGCCATTGCCTCAAGGGTTCCCGCCTTGGTGGGGACGACCTCGTCCGGGCGACGAGGTTCGACGGGGACAGTCCCGCGCAACCCGGCTAAGGGCGGGGATCATGAACCCCCGCCCCGCCTCGCCGCTGCTGCCCGTCCTCTCGGTGATCGCCGGGATCGCCGCGTTCAGCGTGATGGACGCGGCGATGAAGGCCGCCTCGCTCGGCGTCGGGGTGGGCACGGCGATGCTGCTGCGCAACCTGCTGGGCACCGCGATCACGCTGCCGATCTGGCTCGCCGCCGGGCGCCCGGTGCCGAGCCGCAAGGTGGCGGTGCTGCATCTCCAGCGCTCGTGCATCACCGCGATCATGGCGGCGCTGTTCTTCCACGGCCTCGTGCGCATCCCGATGGCCGAGGGCATGGCGATCTCGTTCTTCGCGCCGATCATCGCGCTCTACTTCGCGGCGCTGCTGCTCGGCGAGACGATCCGCCCGCGCGCGATCATTGCCGCGCTCCTGGGGCTGGTGGGCATGGCGGTGATCGGCGCCGACCGCTTCGGGGCCGGAGAATACGGACCCGAAGCGGTGGAGGGCACGATCGCCATCGTCCTTTCGGCCGTGTTCTACGCGATGAACCTCGTCCTCCAGCGCAAGCAGGCGCTGCTGGCGGGGCCGGTCGAGATCGCGATGTTCCAGAATATGAACGTGGCGCTGATCTTCCTCGTCCTCGCGCCCTTCTACTGGACCATGCCCGATGCGGCGAGCCTGGGCTGGACCGCCGCCGGGGCCGCGCTGGCGACCACGGCGCTGCTGTTCCTGTCCTGGGGCTATGCCCGCGCCGAGGCGCAGGTGCTGGTGCCGATCGAGTATACCGGCTTCCTCTGGGCGGCGCTGATGGGCTGGCTGGTGTTCGGCGAGACGCCGGGCGCGGGCGTCGTCGCGGGCGCGGCGCTGATCGTGCTGGGTTGCTGGATAGGCACGCGCAAGACACAAATCGACACCTAAGTCCAGCCCCCGCCCCCTTGACGGATGCCCCCCAAGCGCGCATCGGCGGCGCGACGAATCCGCCTGTCGCACTGCAACACGGTAAAGGAGCGCCGCGAGGCAGCCGCGCAGGCATCACCAAGAAGGGGATAAAGCCCAGATGACTCAGGTCGGACAGGACACGCTCGGGACCCGCAGCACCATGACCGTCGGCGGCAAGAACGTCGCCTACTACTCGCTCAAGAAGGCATCCGAGAAGATCGGCGACGTCAGCCGCCTGCCCTTCTCGATGAAGGTCCTTCTCGAGAACCTCCTCCGCTTTGAAGATGGCGGGTTCACCGTCTCCACCGACGATATCAAGGCAATCGTCGACTGGCAGAAGAACCCCGTCACCGGCGAGGAAATCCAGTACCGCCCGGCGCGCGTGCTGCTGCAGGACTTCACCGGCGTGCCCTGCGTGGTCGATCTGGCCGCCATGCGCGACGCCATCGCCAAGCTCGGCGGCGACACCAGCAAGATCAACCCGCTGGTCCCCGTGAACCTCGTGATCGACCACTCGGTCATGGTCGACGAGTTCGGCCACCCCAAGGCGGCCGAGCAGAACGTCGAGATCGAGTACCAGCGCAACATGGAGCGCTACGACTTCCTCAAGTGGGGTTCCAAGTCGCTCGACAACTTCTACGCCGTGCCCCCGGGCACCGGCATCTGCCACCAGGTCAACCTCGAGAACATCGCCAAGACCGTGTGGTCGAGCGAGGACCAGAACGGTGACCTCGTCGCCTATCCCGACACCTGCGTCGGCACCGACAGCCACACCACCATGGTCAATGGCCTCGGCGTGCTGGGCTGGGGCGTGGGCGGCATCGAGGCGGAAGCCGCGATGCTCGGCCAGCCGGTCTCGATGCTGATCCCCGAAGTCGTCGGCTTCAAGCTGGTGGGCGAGCTTCAGGAAGGCGTCACCGCCACCGACCTCGTGCTCACCTGCACCTCGATGCTGCGCAAGCACGGCGTCGTCGGCCGCTTCGTCGAGTACTTCGGCCCCGGCCTCGCCTCGCTCAGCCTCGCCGACCGCGCGACGCTCGCCAACATGGCGCCCGAATACGGCGCGACCTGCGGCTTCTTCGGCATCGACGACAAGACGCTCGACTACCTGCGCCTCACCGGCCGCGAGGAAGAGCAGATCGCCCTCGTCGAAGCCTACGCGCGTGAGCAGGGCTTCTGGATGGAGGCCGGCGCCGCCGATCCGATCTTCACCTCGACGCTCGAGCTGGACATGGCCACTGTCGTGCCCTCGCTCGCCGGCCCCAAGCGTCCGCAGGACTGGGTCGCCCTCCCCGAGGTCGACGACGTGTTCAACGCCGACATGGCCGCGACCTACAAGAAGACCCCGGCCCGCGTCCCCGTCGAGGGCAAGGACTTCGACATCGGTGACGGCGACGTCATGATCGCGGCCATCACCAGCTGCACCAACACCTCGAACCCGGGTGTGCTGGTTGCCGCCGGCCTCGTCGCCAAGAAGGCGGACGAGCTGGGCCTCAAGCCCAAGCCCTGGGTCAAGACCTCGCTGGCTCCCGGATCGCAGGTCGTCACCGACTACCTGAACAAGGCTGGCCTGCAGTCGCACCTCGACAACATCGGCTTCAACCTCGTCGGTTACGGCTGCACCACCTGCATCGGCAACTCGGGCCCGCTCGCGGAACCGATCAGCAAGGCGATCAACGAGAACGGCCTCGTCGCCTCGGCGGTCATCTCGGGCAACCGCAACTTCGAGGGCCGCGTCTCGCCGGACGTGCGCGCGAACTTCCTGGCCTCGCCGCCGCTGGTCGTCGCCTACGCGCTCAAGGGCACCGTGGTGGAAGACTTCACCACCACCCCGATCGGCGTGAGCAAGGACGGCAACGACGTCTTCCTCAAGGACATCTGGCCGACCAACCTCGAAGTCTCGGAAACCATGGCCTCGTGCATGGACCGTCCGATGTTCCAGGCCCGCTACGCCGACGTCTACAAGGGCGACGAGCACTGGCAGGCGATCAACGTCGTGGGTTCGGACACCTACTCGTGGCGCGCGGGCTCGACCTATGTCGCCAACCCGCCGTACTTCGAGGGTCTGGAAATGACCCCGGCGCCGGTCGCCGACATCATCGAGGCGAAGCCGCTGCTGATCCTCGGCGATTCGATCACCACCGACCACATCTCGCCGGCCGGCTCGATCAAGGCCGACAGCCCGGCGGGCAAGTGGCTGATGGAGCACCAGGTCGCCAAGGCGGACTTCAACTCCTACGGCGCGCGCCGTGGCCACCACGACGTGATGATGCGCGGCACTTTCGCCAACATCCGCATCCGCAACGAGATGGTCCCCGGCATCGAGGGCGGCATGAGCCGCTACGGTGATGAGGTCGGCGCGGTCTACGACGTCGCGCAGAAGCACAAGGCCGACGGCACCCCGATGATCGTCATCGGCGGCAAGGAATACGGCACCGGCTCCTCGCGTGACTGGGCTGCCAAGGGCACCAACCTGCTGGGCGTGCGCGTCGTCATCGTCGAGAGCTTCGAGCGCATCCACCGCTCGAACCTCGTCGGCATGGGCGTGCTGCCGCTGCAGTTCAAGGACGGCGAGAGCCGCCACAGCCTCGCGCTGAACGGCGACTGCACCTTCACCATCAAGGGTGTCGCCAGCCTCAAGCCGCAGCAGGACGTCGAAGTCGAAGTGACCCGCGCCGACGGCACGACCTTCACCTTCACCGCGCTCTGCCGCATCGATACCGCCAACGAAGTCGAGTACTTCATGAACGGCGGCATCCTGCAGTACGTGCTGCGCAAGCTGGCGGCCTGATCCGCCACCGGCCCTGAGGGCAGACCAGAAAAACCCCGTCCGGTGCGAACCGGGCGGGGTTTTCCTCTGTCTCCATCCTTCGCCGGGCAAAGCGGCGGCACGCCACCCAGCGCCACACTCTCCCCCGCTCAGGCTGAGCCCGTCGAAGCCCCCCGCGGCATGGCGCTGCGGGCCAGCCGGCTGACAGCACCCAATCCCCGGCCATCATCGCCTCCTTCTTGGCACGGCTCCAACCCTTGAGCTTGCGTTCCGCGGCAAAGGCGTCGTCACGGGTCTGGAAGTCTTGTGCCCACAGCAGGGTCACTGGTAGGCGCCGGGATGTGTAACCCGGGATGAGGCCGCTCCGGTGCTGGGCGACACGGCGTTCGAGATCCTCGGTATGGCCGACGTAATAGGTACCGTCGCCGCAGCGCAGGATGTAGGTGTGGAACGCCATGGGGCCGATGGTCTGGCGTTGCGAGTGGGCTTCGACAAGCTCAGCCTGAGCGGGGTGGGGTTAAAACCTGGCAAGAGATGCCGTCTCCCCGTCAAACCCAGCTCTCCACCCCGCTCAGCCTGAGCTTGTCGAAGGCCCCGAGGCGGGGCGCACCCCCGAGCAGCGTGGATAGCCGCAATGGAAAAGGGCGGCGCATCGCACCGCCCTCGTCAGGCATCCCCGAGCGACGCCCCGCCCCGGACCCTGCCCCAGCCCTCAGGCCGCGCTGGTGCCTGCGAAGCGGCGGCGGGCGAAGAGGGCGGCGGCGGCGGCGCCGAACAGGACCATCATCGGCGGTGCGGGAACGTCGGTCGGCGGGGGCGGCGGATTGTCGATGCCGCCGCTGGAGGTGGTCGTCGTGGTGGTCGAGCCCGAAGTGGTCGAAGTCGACGACGTCGTGCTGGTCGACACGTTGCCCGACGACGTCGAGACGTTCCCCGAGCTGGTCGAGGTCGACGAGATGTTGCCCGAGGTGGTGGAGATGTTGCCCGAACTGGTGGTGCTCGACACGTTGCCGGAGGTGGTCGTCGTCGACGTGCTCACGTTGCCCGATGTCGTCGAAGTCGACGAGACGTTGCCCGACGTCGTCGTCGACGACACGTTCCCCGAGGTGGTCGTCGAAGAGACGTTGCCCGAGGTCGAGGTGGTCGTCGACACGTTGCCGGACGTCGAGGTCGAGACGTTGCCCGAGGTGGTGGAAACGCCGCCGGTGGTCGTCGTGGTGGTGCTCACCTCGCCGTTGGAGCTGGTGCCCCCGGTGGTGGTCGAGGTGATGACGACGTTGCCGCCGCCACCGCCACCGCCGCCCCCGAAGAAGCCGCCGAAGAAACCGCCGCCGAAGCCGCCGATCGGGCCGCCGCCGATCACCACCGGCGCGCCGCCACCGCCGCCGCCCGAGACGGGCATGGGAGCGGGCGGGATGTACGGCGGGGGCAGCGGCACCATCGCCATCTGCGGCTGGTCGCAGCAGGTGCGCTTGATGATCTTGCGCACGCGGCGCGTGGTCCGGGGCTGCTCCTTGCGGACGACGCGGGCCGCCGGGCGCTTGGCGGGCTGCGCCGTCTTGGCCATCTTGAGCTTGCGGTACTCGGTCGTCTTCGTCTGGGTCTCCGCCACGTGGACGGCGCCGCCACCGATGATCGCGCAGCCCGCCGCGCAGGCAGACAGTTTCGCAAGGGCCATCCGAACGGACATGATCTGTGCTCTCTTTGTTTCCCGTGAGGTCGCGGGCGGCGCCATCGAGCGGACACCTGCGACCCATCTGCCAGAAACAACGCAGAGACCGGTTAACGGGACAACGCCGTTAACCGCTAATCCAGCGTCCCAACACGGGAAAACCGGTTAATTTAGGGTTCCCACCCCCGCCCTGTACCGAAACGGGACTATCGACCATGTCCGATGTAAAGCCAGCCGACGGTTTTGCCGTCCGATTCAAGGACCTGACCGTCAGCCTTCCGAATCGAAAAGCCCGCCCTGCGGGGCCTGCGGCGGGGTCATGCCGAGGTGTTGCCAGCCCCGGTCGTTGAGGCAGCGCCCCCGCGCCGTGCGCGCGACGAGGCCCAACTGGATGAGATAGGGCTCGATCACTTCCTCGATCGTGTCGCGCGGCTCGGAAAGGCCGGCGGCGAGCGTCTCCACGCCCACCGGGCCGCCCTTGTAGATCTCGGCGATCATCCGGAGGTAGCGGCGATCCTGCGCGTCGAGGCCGATCGAATCGACCTCCAGCCGGGTCAGCGCATCGTCGGCGATGGCGCGGGTGATGACGTCCGAGCCGGCGACATGCGCGAAGTCGCGCACGCGGCGCATCAGGCGCCCCGCCACGCGCGGGGTGCCCCGCGCGCGCCGGGCGATCTCGGTCGCCCCGCCCCGGTCCATGCCGATGCCGAGCAGCCCGGCGCCGCGCGTGACGACCTTTTCCAGTTCCTCCACCGTGTAGAACTGCAGCCGCACCGGGATGCCGAAACGGTCGCGCAGCGGCGTCTGCAGCAGTCCCTGGCGGGTGGTGGCACCGACCAGCGTGAAGGGTGGCAGGTCGATCCGGACCGAGCGCGCCGAGGGCCCCTCGCCGATGATGAGGTCGAGCGCGCGGTCCTCCATCGCCGGGTAGAGCACTTCCTCGACCACGGGATTGAGGCGGTGGATCTCGTCGATGAACAGGACGTCGCCCTGTTCGAGATTGGTGAGGAGCGCGGCAAGGTCGCCCGCCTTGGCGATGACCGGGCCGGACGTGGCGCGGAAGCCGACGCCCAGTTCGCGCGCGACGATCTGCGCCAGCGTCGTCTTGCCGAGGCCCGGCGGCCCGAAGAACAGCACATGATCCATCGCCTCGCGCCGCGACTTGGCGCTTTCGATGAAGACGCGAAGGTTGTCCTTCGCCGCCGCCTGCCCGACGAATTCCTCGAGCATCTTGGGCCGGAGCGCCGCATCGACGTCCTCGGGCTGGCGCGAAGGGGTGAGGATGGGGTTGTCGGTCATGCCTCAGCCCGCCGCCCGCTTGAGGGCCACGCGCACGAGGTCGTTCAACCCTGCATCCTCGCCCAGTTCCTCGACCGCCTTGCCGACGGCCATGGCGGCGACGGGGGGCTTGAAGCCGAGGTTCTGGAGGGCGGAGACGGCGTCCGCGCTCGCCGAGCCCGGCGGCACCGCGGTGGCCATGCCGGGTGCGCCCGGGGCCACCGGCAGGCCGCCCGCCTTGTCCTTGAGTTCGTTGACGATGCGGCTGGCGAGCTTGGGGCCGACGCCGTTGGCGCGCGCCACCATCGCGGCGTCGCCGCCGGCGCAGGCGCGCTGGAGTTCCTCGGTGGTCAGCGCCGAGAGGATCGCCAGCGCGACCTTGGAGCCCACCCCCTGGATCGCGGTGAGCAGGCGGAACCAGTTACGCTCCGCCCCGCTGGCGAAGCCGATCAGGCGCTGGTCGGTCTCCGACACCTGCATCTCGGTGTGGACCACCACGCGCCCCCCCCGGATGCCCAGATGGTCCAGCGTGCGCGCCGAGCAGTGGACGAGATAGCCGACGCCGTTCACGTCGATGATGGCCCAGTCGGGACCGGTGTCGTCGAGCAGACCTGTGAGCTTGGCGATCATGGTTTGTTCCTATGGCAGGAACGGATTCGAGGTGCCAGAGGAAAAGAGGGCCGCGAATGGGTGGACAACGCCCTTTGCCCTATCCCGTCATCCCCGCGAAGGCGGGGACCCAACTGATGCCCCTGCAACACGAAGCGTCAGGAGATGGGTTCCCGCCTTCGCGGGAATGACGGCAGGGGTTGGGGAGCTGGCGTTCGTGTTCCTTCCCCGACCTTGTCTCGGGGAGGAACACGAACCTCCACGCGGCCTATCGGTGGCTGCCCAGCATGTTGGCGTGGGTGATCGCCACCGCCAGCGCGTCCGCCGCGTCCTCTCCGGCCAGCTTGACGCCGGGGAGCAGGACCTTGAGCATCGCCTGGATCTGCTTCTTGTCGGCGCCGCCGGTGCCGACGAGGGCCTTCTTGATGACCTTGGTGGAATATTCCGCCACCGGCATTCCCGCGCGCGCGAGGCTCAGCATGGCGACGCCGCGCGCCTGGCCGAGCTTGAGCGTCGACTGCGGGTTCACGTTGACGAAGACCTCCTCCACCGCGCCCGAATCGGGTCGATGGTGGAGGATCACGTCGGTGAGGCCGGCATCCAGTTCGACCAGCCGCTCGGCCATGCCGGCCTTGGCGTCGGTGCGGATCTGGCCGTTGGCGACGTGGCTGAGGCGGCTGCCGCTCTTGGCGACCACGCCCCAGCCGGTGCAGGTGAGGCCGGGGTCGATGCCGATGATGATCATGCCGTCATCCTGCGCCCTGCCACACGGGCTTCGACAGGCTCGGCCCGAGCGGAACCGGACGCGTTGATCCGTCTCCGCTCATCCCGAGCCTGTCGAGGGATCAACCCAGCGTTTCCATCACTTCGTCGGAAATCTCGTAGTTGCCCCAGACGGTCTGGACGTCGTCGTCCTCCTCGAGGGTATCGACCAGCTTCATCAGGGTGGAGACGGTGTCGGCGTCGACGTCGACGGTGAGGTTGGGCTTCCACGCCAGCTTCACGCCCTCGGCCTCGCCGAGCGTCTTCTCCAGTTCGCGCGCGACTTCATGCAGCGCATCGACCGAGACCCAGATCTGGTGGCTGCCGGGGTTCTCGTCGCCGTCGCCCATGTCGCTCTGCACGTCCTCGGCGCCCGCCTCGATCGCGGCTTCGAGGACCTTGTCCTCGTCACCCACGCTGGCGGGATACTCGATCAGGCCGAGGCGCTCGAAGCCGTGCGACACCGCGCCGCTCGCACCCAGGTTGCCGCCGTTCTTGGCAAACGCGGTGCGCACGTTGGTGGCGGTGCGGTTGCGGTTGTCGGTCAGGGCCTCGACGATGATGGCGATGCCGCTGGGGCCGTAGCCCTCGTAGCGCACTTCCTCGTAGTTCTCGGCGTCGCCCTTGCTCGCCTTGTCGATCGCGCGCTGGATGTTGTCCTTGGGCATCGACTGCGCCTTGGCGGCGTTGACGGCGGCGCGCAGGCGCGGGTTCATGTCGGGGTCGGGCATGCCCATCTTGGCCGCGACGGTGATTTCGCGGGAGAGCTTGCTGAACTGCGCCGAGCGCTTCTTGTCCTGCGCACCCTTGCGATGCATGATGTTCTTGAATTTGGAATGGCCTGCCATGGGTCCGCTCGCTGCCTGCCCGCCGCCTGTCAGTCCGGAAAGGACGCCGCGGGTGTCGATGAATGAGGTGGCGCGGCCCTTACAACACGGCGGGGGGCGAGGGCAACCGCTGAGGGAGGATGCGCCGCGCGTGCCCTGCGGCCCGGCGCCACGGGCTCACACCACCACCGCCGTGCCCGAGCAGCTGACCATCAGCATCGAGCCGCTGCCGCCGAGCACCTCGTAGTCGATGTCGACGCCGACGACGGCGTTGGCGCCGAGCTTCGCGGCCTCTTCCTCCATTTCGTCCAGCGCCTCGCGGCGGGCGCGCTGGAGGACTTGCTCGTACTTGCCCGAGCGGCCGCCGACGATGTCGGTGACGGCGGCGAACAGGTCGCGCACGAGGTTGGCGCCGACGATCACCTCGCCGGTGACGATGCCGAGGTAGTCGCGGACCGGGCGGCCCTCTACGGTGGGAGTGGTGGTGGTGATCACGGGCGCTCTCCGGCTATGCTGGCCGCGATGCTCGCACCGGTATGCGACGCTGGCAAGACGGCGTGCAAGGCAGTGCCGATGGCAAGGAAATCGCAAGGGAATGGCGGCTAACAGGGCGGCATGGCATTATCCGACGAGACATCCCCCCCGAACGTCCGGACCATCCCCGGCGAATTGGTCGCCTTCCTGAAAAGACCGGCAGTGCTGGCACCCTGGGGGCTGTTCCGCCGAGAAAGCTGGGGGCCGCTGGCGCTCCTCGCGCTGCTGCACGTCGGCGGGATGATGCTGGTGATCCTGCCGCTGATCGCGCTGTGGCAAAGCCACTTCGCGCTGCCGCTGCCCGACGCCTTCGACAAGCTGCCTGCCGGCTGGCTGGTGCCGGTCACGGTCTTCCTCGCGCCCCTGCTGGAAGAGATGATCTTCCGGGGCTGGCAGTCGGGACGGCCGCGCGCATTGTGGCTGCTCGGCTGTTTCGCGGCTTTCGTGGTTCTGGTCATGGTCGCCGGAAAGCTTGCCCCGCTGGTGCCGGGAGCGCTGCTGCTGGCGCTTGCGGTGGCGGCCTTCGGAGGATGGCTGAGACTGCGGCGGCGCGGAACCGCGACGGCATTCCGGGCGGTCTACCCGCTGACGTTCTGGATCGCGGCGCTGGTGTTCGCGGCCATCCACCTGATGAACTATCCGTCGACGACGATCGTGTCGCTGCCGATGGTCCTGCCCCAGTTCTGGGCGGCGGCGCTGCTGGGCTTCACCCGCCAGCGCCTCGGCCTTCCCGCCGCGATGCTCCAGCACGCCCTCGCCAACGCGGCGAGCATGGCGCTGGCGATGGCGGGAGGGTGAGGCATTGACCCTCCCCGTCGCGAGGCGACAGGGAGGGTCTGGCGGTCAGTCGATGCCGAGGGCCGACTTGTAGGTGTCGAGCAGCATGTCCATCTCGCGGCGGTCGTCGGGCTTCATCTTACGGATGCGGACGATCTGGCGCATGATCTTGACGTCGTAGCCGACCGCCTTGGCCTCGTTGTAGACGTCGCGGATGTCGTCCGAGATGCCCTTCTTTTCCTCTTCGAGGCGCTCGACGCGCTCGATCAGCAGGCGCAGGCGATCGTCGGTGGTTTCGGCCATTGGGGTACGTGCTCCGGTGAAAGCTGAGAATCGTTGGCCGGGCTGATAGCGAGCCGCGAGGGTTCGGGCAAAGCACCGCCCTGTGGAAATCGTGTGGAGCGCTTCGCCGCCGCCCCTCGCCGCCCGCATTTTCCTACACCGCCGGAACACGCTACCTTCGCGTCGGCTCTTTCTCACCGTCGGTTCCAGCCACCCCCGGCGCCTTCCTACAAGGCCGCCGCGCGCATGTCCTTCATCAACTTGCGCGCCGCGCAACCGTCTTGCGGCAGGGCATTTCCTTCGCTATTTTCCCTCCCGCGCCGACCACGTTCGCGCCTCCTCCTGCGGAGCTTCAAGACCGGGACGGCCCGGCATCGACCTCGCAAGGAGTGATTGCCGCCATGTCCTGGATTCTGCTGTTCGTCGCCGGCCTGCTCGAAGTGGTCTGGGCCTTTTCCATGAAGCAGTCGCACGGCTTCTCCCGCCTCTGGCCGAGCGTCGTGACGCTGGTGGCGATGGTCGCCAGCTTCGGCCTGCTCGCCGCCGCGATGCGGGTGCTGCCGCTGGGGACGGCCTATGCGGTGTGGACCGGCATCGGCGCGCTGGGCGCCTTCGCCGTGGGCATCGCGTTCCTCGGCGAGGCGGCCAGCCCGATGCGGCTGCTGGCCGCCGGGCTGATCCTCTCAGGGATAGTGCTGATGAAGGTGGCGACGCCTTAGGCCCCTGCCTGCGACGCCGGGTTCAGGCCCCAGTCAGTGCCCGGCGCCGTTCTTCTTCAGGCTTTCTTCCATCCGGGCGAGCTGTTCGGGAGTCGCCTCGGTCTGGTGCTTCGCCTTCCATTCGTCGAACGGCATCCCGTGGATCACCGCACGGGCGTCCGCCCGGTCGCCCTCGAACCCGGCGTCGCGGATCCAGTCGGCGAGGCAGTTGCGGCAGAACCCCGCCAGCCCCATCAGATCGATGTTCTGCGCGTCGGGACGGTGCTGAAGGTGACGCACCAGGCGGCGGAACGCGGCAGCGGCCGTGGCATCGTCTAGCGCATCAATACGGTCACTATCGTTCATAATCTGCCAATCGTCCTTGGTTTGTAATGCCGCCTTTGCCATATGACCCCCCGTTCCTGAAAGAGGCAGACAGCAACTTGGCCAGCATCCCGACCTCCACGACCGTTCCCTACCGCCGCTCGCCGCACCATCGCGGCATCAAGCGCCAGCGCAAGGTGAAGATCCTGGCGACCCTCGGCCCCGCCAGCCGCGACAAGGAGACGATCGCCAAGCTGCTCAAGGCCGGCGCCGACGCCTTCCGCGTCAACATGAGCCACGGCGACCATGACACCCACCGCGAGACCATCGCCAACATCCGCGCGGTGGAAAAGGACCTCGAGCGGCCCGTCGCGATCCTGTGCGACCTGCAGGGCCCCAAGCTGCGCGTCGGCACGTTCGAGGGTGGCAAGGCCTTCATCCGCCACAGCGCCCACTTCACGCTCGACCGCGATCCGGCCCCCGGCAACGACGAGCGCGTCTGTCTGCCGCATCCCGAACTGTTCGGCATCCTCCAGAAGGGCCAGCGCCTGCTGATCGACGACGGCAAGCTGCGCCTCGTCGTCATCCGCGCCGATCCCGACGCGATCCTGTGCAGCGCCGAAGTCGGCGGGCCGATCTCGGACCGCAAGGGCGTGAACATCCCCGACGCCATCGTCCCCGTCCCGGCGCTGACCGAGAAGGACCGCCGCGATCTCGCCTTCGCGGTGGAACAGCAGGCGGACTGGATCGGCCTCTCCTTCGTCCAGCGTCCAGAGGACGTCGCCGAAGCGCGCCGCCTTTCGGGCGGCTATGCGGCGATCATGTCGAAGATCGAGAAGCCCGCCGCGGTGGAAAGCCTCGACGAGATCATCGAGCTGTCGGACGGCATCATGGTGGCGCGCGGCGACCTTGGCGTCGAACTGCTGCCCGAGGAAGTGCCGCCGATCCAGAAGCTCATCGTCTCCAAGACGCGCGCTCAAGGCAAGCCCGTGGTCGTCGCCACGCAGATGCTCGAATCGATGATCACCAGCCCCTCGCCCACCCGCGCCGAAGTCTCCGACGTCGCCAACGCGGTGTACGACGGCGCCGACGCGGTCATGCTCTCGGCCGAGACGGCGGCGGGCCAGTGGCCGGTCGAGGCGGTGACCATCATGGACCGCATCGCCGCCAAGGTCGAAAGCGACGCCACCTACCGCGACCGCATCCACCTGACGCACACGCCCCCCGACGCGACCAGCGCCGACGCCCTGTCCGAAGCCTGCGCGCAGATCGCCGACACCCTGACGATCGAGGGCATCGTCGTCTTCACCGGCTCGGGCATCTCGGCCCGCCGCGTGGCCCGCGAACGTCCGGCGGCACCGATGCTGGTGCTCACCCCCGCGCAGAAGACCGCGCGCCGCCTCGCCCTGCTGTGGGGGACGCACTGCGTCACCACGCGGGACATCGGCAGCTTCGAGGAGATGATCGCCAAGGGCAAGCGCATGGCCCTGCGCCACGGCTTCGGCGCGGCGGGCTCGCGGCTCGTGACGCTGGCGGGCGTGCCCTTCGGTGTGCCGGGCTCGACCAACCTGCTGCACATCGTGACGCTGACCGGCAACGAACTCGATACCCCCAACTGAGGACCTGCAGTGTCGCTTCACACCCTCTGGATATTCTCGGTCGCGGTCTTCCTGCTCAGCGGGACGCCGGGCCCGAACATGCTCCACGTGCTGTCGCGCAGCGTGGAACTGGGCGTGAAGCGCACGTTTGCCGCCATGACGGGCTGCCTGCTGGGCCTCATCACCCTGCTCGCAGCCTCCGCCGTCGGCCTTGGCGCGCTGCTCCATGCCCTGCCCGGCACGTTCACCGCGCTGCGCGTGTTCGGCGCCGCCTACCTGCTCTACCTCGCGGTCAAGGCCTGGCGCGCGCCGGTGGTCGAGGATGATGACGAGACGCCCGCCGTCCGGCCCGAAGTGACCGCGCTGGCGCTGCTTCGCGGTGGCTATGCGATCGCGATCAGCAACCCGAAGGCGATCGTCTTCGCCGCCGCGTTCCTGCCGCAGTTCATCGACCCCGCCCGGCCCCAGGCTCCGCAGTTCGCGATCCTCGTCGCGGTCTTCGCGGTGATCGAGGCGTTCTGGTACGCGGTCTATGCGTTGAGCGGCCGCGCCCTCTCGCGCCACCTCGTCCGCGCGCGGGTGAAGCGCCTGTTCAACCGGCTCACCGGCGGCATGTTCGCCGGCTTCGGCCTGTCCCTGCTGGCCTTCCGCGCGACCTGAGGTGCCCGGCCGCCCTCGCCAAGTAGCTGTTCCGAAAAGAGACCGGTAATTTCCGAATAGGACGAACACCCCTTTCCCTCGATCCAGGCGCCCGTACTGTCGTCGCCGTTGAACATGATTCGCTGGGAAGGGTGGACAGGATGTCGGCTGAGTATTTTCCTCAATGGGAACGCGAGGGTTTTGCCAGTCGACCGGAGGAGTTCGTCGCCGGCGGCAGCGAAATCATCCTGCGGGCCTACTGCAATACCATCGACACGGCCCATGACTTCGTTTCACGCAAGATCGGCTCCTGCTTCTTCGTCCCGGCATGTGGCCGGGACGAGGGGCCGGTCGCCTCGTTCACCCTCGACCGGGCGCTGTGGACCGGCGCATTCCTCGAGCAGCGCCTGAACGCCTTCGTATTCGGCAACGCCTACGAACGGCTGGGCGTATGGGCGCTCAACCCCGGGACGCGCTATCGGATCGGCTTCGTCGGCTTCGATACGCGAACGACCGTGGCCGTCGCACCCGAACCCGAATACGGCCCGATCACGCTCTATCGCCACACGTTCGCGGCCGGCGACGATCCACGCTACTTCCGGCAGGTCGTGCCGGTCCTCGACCTGCCGCCGAACCACGCCCAATTGCCGGACAAGGAACGCTTCGCCGCTTTCGAAGCCGCTGTCCTGAAATGCGTGAGGCTGGTCGACGACGTGGCCATCGTCCTGCCGCTTACCACGCACATCGGCCACGCCTGACCGGCGGCCGCGCGGCGTGTCGAACTATCGTACCCTGGCCGGGCTTCCCACGACCGTGGCACCGGCCGGCACGTCTCGCGTCACCACGCTGCCCGCGCCGACGATCGCATCGTCGCCGATGGTCACGCCCGGCATGACGAGCGCGCCCGCGCCGATCCAGACATTGCGGCCGATGCGGATCGGCCGGCCCCATTCGAGTCCGCTCGCCCGCTCGACCGGATCGCGCGGATGGTCGGCGGTGAGGATCTGGACGCCCGATCCGATCTGGGTTCCATCGCCGATCACGACCTCGACCACGTCAAGGATCACGCAGTTGAAATTCAGGAACACGCCCCGGCCAAGGCTGATATTGAAGCCGTAGTCGCAGTGGAACGGCGGGCGGATCGTCGCCCCCTCGCCCACGGCGGCGAAGCGCTCGCGCAGGAGCGGCGTGCGCTCGGCCGGATCGAGCGTGCGGTTGTAGCGCGCCATCCATTCCGCCGCCGCGCGCTGGTCGGCGACGATCTCGGGACAGGAGGCCAGATAGGGCTCGCCCGCCAGCATCTTCTGCTTCTGGGTGCGCTCGCCCATCAGGCGCGTTTGCCGAACAGCGCGCTGCCGACACGGACATGCGTCGCGCCCAGCAGCACGGCTGTCTCGAAGTCCTCGCTCATGCCCATGGAAAGCTGGTCGAGGCCGTTGTCGGCGGCGATCTTGGCGAGCAGCGCGAAGAACGGCGCGGCCTCGATCCCCGCGGGCGGCACGCACATCAGGCCGATCACGGGTATCCCGGCCTCATGCGCCGAGGCCAGCAGCGCGGGGACTTCGGGGATCGGGCAGCCGCCCTTCTGCTCCTCCTCGCCGATATCGACCTGGATGAAGCAGGGCACGGCGCGCCCGGCCTTCTCCATGGCCTTGCCGAGCGCGGCGACGAGCGAGGGACGGTCGAGCGAATGGATGCAATCGAACAGGTCCACCGCATCCTCGGCCTTGTTCGACTGGAGCTGGCCGACGAGATGCAGCTTCACGTCGGGGTAGGCCTCGCGCAGCGCCGGCCACTTGGCCTGCGCTTCCTGCACGCGGTTCTCCCCGAAGACGCGCTGCCCGGCGGCGAGCAGCGGCGCGATCGCGGCGGCGTCGTGGGTCTTTGAAATGGCGACGAGTTCAACCGCCTCCGGCTTGCGCCCGGCAATGCGCGCGGACTTGGCGATGCGGGCGCGGATGTCTTCTAGCTGATCCATGGCGCGCTGCTATAGCGTCCCCGTGAAGAACCGCCAGCCGTCCCTTCCCCTCCTCTGGCTCGTAAGCGACGCGCGCAACGACGCCGGGCTCGAGGCCGCGCTGGCCCGCCTGCCGCGCAGGTCGGGACTGGTGTTCCGCCACTACCACCTGCCCCCCGTGGAACGCCGGGCGCGGTTCGCCACGCTGCTGCGCGTGGCGCGCCGGTTCGGGCATTTCGTGGTGCTGTCGGGGGATGCTTCGACGGCTCGGCAATGGGGCGCGGACGGCGCCTACGGTTCGGCCGAAGGGCTGACGCGAGGGCCGCGCACGATGCGGCTCGTCACCGTCCACGATTTGCGGGAACTGGCTTCGGCCCATCTCGCGAGGGCGGACGCCGTGCTGCTCTCGCCGGTCTTCCCGACCGCGTCTCATCCCCTTGGGAAAGTCCTCGGCCCGGTACGGTTCCGGCTGCTTGCCCAACGCGCGCTGGTCCCGGTGATCGCGCTGGGAGGGATGACGGCGCATCGGGCAAGGGCAACGCGGATCGTGCGCTGGGCGGCGATCGACGGGCTGTCCTGAAACCGATCCCGCCGTCAGCGCTTCGCGCCTCCACAGCCGCGTTCCCGATCCATTCTTGACGCGGGACTCCCCGCCGCCGCATAATTGCCGACGAACCCCAGGGGAATTTTCTGAATGGCTACTCGGCCCATCGCGCCCGGTCGGCGAATCGCCAAGCCGGACTGGCGCGCCATCCTGAAGCGCTCGCTGCGCCGCGCCAGCGAGCTGTCGGGCGCGGTCGCGCTGTTCGGCTGCATGGTGTTCCTCGCGCTCTCGCTGGTCAGCTACCACCAGACCGACCCGTCGACCTCCACGGCGGCAGGCGGACAGGTGCAGAACTGGATGGGGCCGGTCGGCGCCTGGCTGGCGGACAGCGTGCTGATCGTGTTCGGGCCGGTCTCCGCACTGTTCATTCCGCTGCTCTACGTGTTCGGCCGCAAGCTCTGGCTGCTGGTCGAGGAGGACGACAGCGAGATCGGGCATTCGGACAAGCGCTGGTGG
>DATKFS010000005.1:0-6008 GCA_035511275.1 Novosphingobium sp. | reverse complement strand
GCATTTCGGCCACCGCGTCATTGTAGATCTTCACGCAGGCGAGCCGGAGGTCGGCATCGACGTGCGCCGCCGCCTGCCCGCCGAAACCGAGGATGTTGGGGTAGACGATCTGTGCGAAGATCCCGCACTCGTCCATGACCTGAAGCCGCTCCTTGAGCGACGATGAACCGACATGGACGTCCTCGAACTGGAGCTTGAGGAAATCGTCGAGCACGCGGACCTTGCCGCCGTCCTTGAGGATCGCGCTATTGGGGTGCGCGCCGGTGCCGATCGACTTGTCGCCGTCGATCACCCAGCAGCGCTGGCCGTTCAGCATCTTCACCTGCGGCACCCGGTCGCGGATCGAGGCGGGGGCGCGACGGGTCCACATGTCGTGCGGTTCGGTGAGGTGGGTGTCGGCGTCGATGACCTTGTAGCGGGTCGAGGTCTGGGGCCGATCGAGGGCGGCGGTTGCCATGGTATTCTCCCGTTTCGCGTTTCGTTGCGGGAGTGGTCGCGCAAGAGGCGCACCGGGAGAAGTCCCGCGCCCCCACCTGCCTTGACCGATCGTCCAGCCGCGAAGCGTCAGTCCCTGCGGCCGCGTGCGATGAAGACGTGGCCGGGCGGAAGCTGGTCCGCCGCCGGTTCCTCCACCGGCGACGCCGCCGCCCGCGCGGCGGTTCGGCTGCGGGCACCGGCCAGCATCGCGCGGAAGGCGGGGACCGCCACGGCTTCGGCCCGCTCGGCGCGGGCGGCTTCGCGCATCTGGCTGGGAGTGACGCCAAAGTGGCGGCTGAAACGGCGGCTGAACGCGGCTTCGGAGCCGTAGCCGGCCAGTTCGCTGATCTCGGCGATCTTCATCCGGCCCTGCCGCAGCAGCAGCGCGGCATGTTCCATCCGGGCCTGCGCGACCACTTCCATCGGCGCCTTGCCGACACCGGCGGAGAAGTGCGCCGCGAAGTTCGACCGCCCCATCCCCACCGCGCGGGCCAGCAATTCCACCGTCCAGGGATGCGCCGGGCTGGCGGCGATGAGCTGCATCGCCTCCTCCACCGGGTCGCGCTTCTCGCTCGAAAGGATGCGGCGGCAGGCCGGGTCGGCGCGCAGCGCGGCGACCAGCAGCATCTCGGCCAGCCGCGTCAGCAGCGCGGTCGATCCGGCACCCATGCCCGCCAGCGCCACGGCATCGGCGCGCAGCAACCCGCTGCCACCGCGCAGCAGTGGCGGCAGCGAGCCGCGCGCGACATCTCCCGGCCATGCCGCGCGCAGGCGTCCGCTGAGCACGCGCGCCTCGATGCGCCCCGCGCCAGCGCCTGCTCCCACTGGTCCGAAGGCGATCGTCGGCGGCACGTCGTCCCCGCCCTCTCGGCGCAGGAAATCGTGGGGCTGGGCCACCGCGCCAGGCGCGGTGCGCAGCGCGTGGGCCTCTCCCGAGAGCACCAGCGCGACGTCTCCGGGTTCGAGCTGCGCCATCGCCCCGCCCGCGCAGGCCAGCCGCAGGGTGCCGTGGATCGCCGCATGGAAGAACACCGCATCGCCGGAGGCCACCGCGCATCCCGCGTTCCCCGCGAAGTCGCCGTAGCACCACGTCCGCCCGGACAGGCGCACTTCGCCGAGCAGCTCGGACAGGCTGCGGCGCGCGGGCGACTGGCCGGCGGATTGGCCCGGCATCGATGGCGGTTCCCTCTCTTCGCCGATCCTCTGGGCGATCGGTCCTTGGCGGAAACAATATGGCATTGCCGGACGCGGTCAATCAGGGTGACAAGCGGAAAAACCCCGAGAAGGACCGGCGAGAGGTGCAGCAACTCGATATCGGCATCGACGTCAGCGATGCAGTGGGACTGGGCGTGACGGCGGTGGTTTCCGCCACCGTGGTCCTGCCCGCGCCGGACACCCTGCCCGCGCGCCCCGTGGTCTGCTTCGCGATGCCCAGCAGCAGCTACGCGCGCGGCTATTACACTTGCGCGCTTCCCGGGGCCCCCACCGCGCCCGACATCGGCGCGCAGGCGGCCTTCCATGCGGAGCGCGGCTGGATCTTCGTCGCGCTCGACTGGCTGGGCTGCGACGCCGCGCCGGCCGGAGAGGACGCGCGCGCCAACGGTGCCCGCAGCGCCATCGACCCGGAGGACCTGGGCTACGGCGTGCTCGCCGCCGCCGCCCACGCGGCGCAGGCGGAGATCGTGCTGCGCCTTGCCAACGGCCTGCTCGCGCCCGGCTATCCCCCGGTGGCTGGAGCCTGCGTGATCGGCATCGGGCAGTCGCTGGGCGGGGCGCTGCTGGTTTGCCAGCAGGCCCGGCACGGCAGCTTCGACGGCGTGGCCGTGCTGGGCTTCAGCGCGGTCCATTCGCACCCCGCGACCCCGCCCGGCGGCGCGCCTGTGGTGGTCGCGTGGTATCCGCGCGACGCCCGGCTGGACGAATGCCGCGAGCCGCTCAACGCCGCGGCCCTCGCCGCCGCGCTCGCGCCCTCTGGAACCGCACCCGCGCAGGCGGCATGGGAGGCGGTCGCCTGGGGGTTTCACTACGACGACGTGCCGGTCGAGGTCGTGGAGCAGGACCTCGCGCATTACGAGGGCATCGCCCGGGGCGGCGACCCCGATGGGCCATCGCCGCCGTGGTACGCCCGCCGCACGCCGCAGCGCGCCGCCCGGTCCACGCTGACGCCCGGCGTCGTCGCCACGGAGGCCGCCGCGATCACGGTGCCGGTGCTGGCCGCGATGGGCGTGCGCGACCTCGTGCCCGACCCGCGCGGGGAGCCGCGCGCCTATGCTTCCGCCTGCAGCGTCGACCTGTTCGTCTGCCCGCGCATGGGCCACGTCCACAACATGGCCGGCACCCGCGCGCTGCTCTGGGACCGCATCGACCTGTTCGGCCGCTGGTGCAGCGAGGTCAAAAGCGCCGGGGCGGCAGGGTAGAATCGATTTCAGCGGCCTTCGCACCGATTCTTGCCAATCGACGGCACTCCCGTCTGCGCCTAACGTGTGTCCACCAGATCACATAGGCGAGCGAACACGATGGTCCACGAAACGCTGATCGGCGTCGATGCCCTGCGCGACCTGCTCGCCTCCGGCAGCGAGGTGCTCGTGCTGGACTGCGAGTTCGACCTCGGCGCGCCGGACGCGGGGCAGGCGATCTATGCCCGGGGCCATATCCCCGGCGCGCGCTATGCCCACCTCGACCACGACCTCGCCTCCCCGCCCGACGGCGGCAACGGCCGCCATCCGCTGCCTGCCCCGGTGGCGATCTCGGCGTGGCTGCGCGCGCAGGGCCTGAGGAAGGGCCAGCAGGTCGTCGCCTACGACGGCAGCGGCGGCGCCTGGGCGGCGCGGGCATGGTGGCTGCTGCGCTGGCTCGGCCATGCCCCGGTCGCCGTGCTCGACGGAGGCAAAGCCGCCTGGGTCGCCGCCGGGCTGCCGCTGGAAGCGGGCACCCCGCCCCGCGCGGCATCGGGCGATTTCGAGGCCGGCCCCTCGCTGGTGCCCGCGCCCGTCACCGCCGCCGAAGTGCTGGCCAACATCGCGACGGGCGACGCGCAGGTCCTCGACGCGCGCGATCCCTCGCGTTTCGCGGGCAATCCCAACCCGCTCGACCCCATCGCCGGCCACATCCCCGGCGCGCGCAACCGCTTCTTCCGCGACAATCTCGGTCCCGACGGCCTGTTCCGCAGCGCCGACGACCTCGCCGCGCAGTTCGCCGCGCTGCTGGAGGACACGCCCGCGATCCTGCAATGCGGTTCGGGCGTCACCGCCTGCCACAACGCGCTGGCCATGGCCGTCGCGGGCCTTCCGGCGGGGCGCGTCTACCCCGGTTCGTGGAGCGAATGGATCGCCGACCCGGCCCGCCCGGTGGCGACCGGCGCGTGACCGCCGCTCCCGCATTTTTGCCAGTCATTACAGAACTTGTGAGTTGAATTAACAGTCCGATGGGCTTCTCCTCGACCTTCCGGGGACGGCCAATCGCGGCCGCCCGTGTTCGCCGGAGGGTCGGGACTGGGATGCGCGGAATCTGGTGCGCGATCGTGTTGACGGCCGGGGTCTGCGCAGGCCCGCCGTCGCTGGCGGCGCAGGCCTCCATGGCCGCGACCGACGAACTGCACGCCCTGCGCGGCTACGATACCTCGGGCGACCCCGAAGCCGCGCTGCGCCACGTCGACGAAGTGCTGGCCCGCGCCGCGCGGGACCGCCGGGTCGATCCGGTCGACCTGCTCTACGCCCAGGCCGTGCGCGCGCAGGCGCTGTCCTCGCTCGATCGCACGGAAGAGGCGCTGGCGCTGTTCCAGAGCGTCGATGCCGGGCTGGAGGCCCGCCACGCCCCGCCCACGCCCGACCGTGCCGGGCTGCTGCTCCACATCGGCTCGGAACTCGGCGCGCTCGGCAAGCTCGACGAGGCGGAGGCCTATACCCGCCGCGCGCTCGACCTCGCCGCGCGGCTGGAGGGTCGGCAAAGCGCCGAGTACGGCGCGGCGCTCTACGGCCTGGGGCTCATCGAATACCAGCGTGGGCGGCAACTGGAAGCGATCGCGCCGATCGCCGAAGCGGTGGAGATCGCCCGCGTCCACGCCCTCACCACCGGCGAGGACCTCGACGCGCCGGCCTCCCGGGGGATCAGCCTCGCCGCCCTGCAGCTCTATGCGTCGGACGCCGATACCGCCGTCGTCACGGCACGCGCGGCGGCGGTCTGGGCCGAAGAGCACCTGCCGGAAAACCACCGCGTGCGGGTGACGACGACGCAGCAGCTCGGCACCATTCTCTCGGAAGCGGGGCAATATGCGCAGGCGATCCCGATCCTGCGCGCCGCGCTGGAGAAGCGCCGCGCGATCCTGTCGCCCGACAGCCCGCAGCTCGCGATCTCGCTCCACAGCCTCGCCTACGCGCTCGACAACGCGGGGATGCGCGCCGAGGCGGGGCCGCTCTACGACCGCGCGGTGGAGATCCTCGAGGCGAATCCCGACCGGCTGCAGGCGAACGGCATCGCCATGCTGATCGGCCAGCAGGCGCGCATGGCGAGATGGGAGGGCAATGCGCCCAAGGCGCTCGCCCTGCGCGAGAAAGCGCTGGCGGCCGCGCGCAAGTATTCGGCCTCGCCCGATGACATGGTGGTGCTGAACTGCGAGCTGGGCCTTGCCGCGGCGCTGCTCGACGCCCGGCGCACCGCCGAGGCCCTGCCGCTGATCGCCCATGCGCGCGACGGGCTGGCGAAAGTCACCGGCCCCAAGGACAAGCGCCGCAACGTCGCGGCCGCCCTCGCCGCCCGGGTCATGGCCGACGAGGGCCGGCCGGCGGAGGCGATGGCGCTGCTGGCCGCGCAGCTCGCGCCGCTCCGCGCGAGCCTGCTGGACCGCGCCACCGCGCGCAGCGACGTGACCGCGATCGCCACCGATTCGCGCTCCTCCTTCATGCAACTGGTGGGCCTGGCTCTTCAGGCGAGCGGGCAACCCGGCGCCAAGTCAGGCGCGCAGGCACAGGCTTTCGACGCGCTGCAGATGGCGAACCTGGGCGACCTGCAGGGCGCATTCTCGTCGCTGGCAGTGCTCCAGGACGACTATGGGCCGCAGGCGCAGGCCGCGATCCGCCGCTATCTCGCGCTGGCGGCGCAAGGGCGGCAACTGCGCAAGACCCTCGACCGGGCGACGATCGCGGGAGACCGGGCCGAAGCCGCCAGCCTCGCCGCGCAAGTCGCGACGCTCGACGCGCAACTGCGGACGGCGGATGCCGAGGTCGCGGCGCTGGTGCCGGGCTACCGGGCGCTCACGGCGGTGGAGCCCGCCCGGCTGGCCGACGCCCGCGCGCGCCTGCGCCCGGGACAGGGACTGCTGCTGATCGGCAGCGACGATACCGGCCTCGTCTCCCAGCTTGTCACCCGCGATGCGGTGGTGATCGGCCAGTCGAGGGTCGCTCCACAGCACCTGATCGCGCTGCAGCAGCGCCTCCGCGCCTCGGTCGAGGCGGGGCTGCTCGACGAAGGGCACGCCGGGTTCGACCGCAAGGCCGCCTACGAACTCTACGGGCTGGTCTTTCCCCCCGCGATCC
>DATKFS010000004.1:0-18396 GCA_035511275.1 Novosphingobium sp. | reverse complement strand
GCACCGACGGCTCCCGCCGCTACGACCGCCACCGAAGTGCAGGTGCAGCCCATGGCCAGCCCCAAGCTGTCGTTCGACTACACCCACCTCGGCACCGAAGGCGCCAACGTCTTCGCCGCCGTGGTGACGCGCGAACTGTCCGAGGCGGTGCCCGCGATGCGGCCGCTGCTACTGCCCTAACCGTCCACCGACCAGCCAAGCCCGCGCGAGATGTCCTGCGCCGCCCGGCCCAGCGTCTCGCGCGTTTCGTCCAGTCCCAGCTTCTGCGATCCGTCGATGGTCACGAGGAACGGGATCGTCACCGCGGCGCAGACGTGGCCGTCGAACCCGAAGACCGGAAAGCTGATGTCGGTGACGCCCGCCGTACGCGCGCTCGGCCGCATCTCGTAGCCCTGGAGCCGCACGGCATCGAGCCGCCGCTCCAGACGCGCCGCCGCGTCCGCCGCCACGCCGAGGCTGGCCAAAACCCGCGCGCGGCGATCCTCGGCGGCGAAGGCAAGGAGGACATGGCCCGAGCAGCTCGTCACCAGGTCCACCACCGTGCCGAGGCGGATGCCGAAGCCCACAGGCCCCATGTTCTCCTGCCGGTGGATCACCGTGGCGCGCCCGCCCGTCTCGACGACGAGGTGGCACGACTGGTTGGTCGCGCTCGACAGTTCGTACATCAGCGGCGCCGCGACGTTGCTGAGCGTCTGCGCCGGCGTGGCGCGGAAGGCGACGTCGAGCACGCGGTAGGTGACGCTGTACCGGTCGTTCGCGGGGTCCTTGGCCAGCCAGCCCAGGCGCTCCATGACGATGATGATGCGGAAGACCTCGCTGATCGAGCGGCCCAGCTTCTGGGCGATCTCGCTGATCGTCAGCCCGCGCGGCTCGGTGCCGAACAGTTCGAGGATCTGGATGCCCTTCTCCAGCGCCGGGGCGGAGTAGGAGCGCTTCGCGCCCGCGGCGCCCTCGTCGCCGTCATCTTCCATAGTGGCCATTCCGTTGCGGATAATCGAGCGCCCCGCATCGCGCAACACGCGGGTGCATAAAGGGTCGGCCGCGGCGGGGATGCCGCGGCCGACAGGGGAGTAGCCGGTGGATCAGAACTTGACGCGCACGCCCCCGGTGAAGCGGCGGCCGAAGTCGTATTCGCTGAGCAGCACGCCCTGCAGCGTCTCGCGCTGGAGCGTCGCGCCGGTCACGTTACTGGCGTTGAAGGTCAGCGAGAGGTTCTGCGAGACGTCGTAGTTGGCCGAAATGTCGAGCTGGCCGTAGGGCTTCTGCCGGTCGCCGTCGCCGAAAGTGCCGACCACGCTGTTCACCGCCTCGCTGCGGTACGAATAGTTCGCGCGGATGCCGAACCCGCCCTTCTCGTAATAGGCGCCAAGGTTGTAGCTGCGCTTCGAGACGCCGGGGATCGGCACCTTGGGTCCGCCCGCCACCGTCGCCACGTCGCTGACGTCGAGCAGGGTGAGGTTGGAGGTGATCCCGAAGCCGTCGAACGGCGAGGGCAGCATGTCCAGCGGCACTTGCGCGTTGAGTTCGAGGCCCTTGATCTTGCCGCCCTCGCCATTGTCCGGCCGGAAGGTGCGGAAGTCCAGCGTCACCGTGCCGGTCAGGGTCGACTTGATCGTGCGCGTCTCGACCGAGGTCGTGTCGACGATGAAGTTCTTCACGTCCTTGTAGAACACCGCCGCCGAAAGCAGCCCGGTGCGCCCGAAGTAGTACTCCACCGAGAGGTCCGCCTGATCGGCCAGATAGGGCTCCAGGAACGGGTTCTGCGTGGTGATCGTGCGCACGTTGGCGTTGATCGCCACGGAGGGCGACAGGCGGTTGAGATCGGGCCGCGTCATCGCCCGGGCAAGGCCCATGCGCACGATCAGGTTGTCGGTGGCGCTCCAGCGCATGTTGAAGCTCGGCAGCCAGTTGCTGTACGAGTTCTTGAACGCGATCGGCCCGCTGTCCGGGACGATCAGGGTGATGCTGTCGTTCTGCAGTTCGGCGTTCTCGATGTCCGCGCCGAAGCCGTCCGAGGTCACCCGCGTGCGCACGTAGCGCAGGCCGATGTTGCCGCTGATGCGGTCGTCCGCAGTGGCGAAGTCGGCGCGGGCATAGGCCGCCAGGACCTTCTCGCTGACGGTGAACTGGTTGGTGCGGTCCATCGTCAGGGTGCCGCGCGCCAGCACGTCGTCGAGGCTGATGTCGCCGAACAGCTTGGAATAGTCCGGGACCAGGAACTTGCCGAGGCCATCGCCGATGAAGCGCGAATAGTCCACTTCCTTCAGCAGGTTCGCCGCCGATATCGCGCCGCCCTCCACGCCGGGAAGGTACGGCGTGCCGTAGATCTCGGCGAGCACCTGCGGACCCACGAAATAGCGCGGGCGGGCGCCGAACTCGATCTCGTCCTCGCCGTAGTAGCCGCCTACCTTGATCGAGCGGATGAAGCTGGTGTCGAAATCGTACTTGAGGTCCAGGCGGCCGCTCTTGTTCACCTCGGTCGTCTTCTGGCCCCGGATGGCGGAGAAACTGCGGAAGTAGAACGTGCTCGGGTCGAGCGGATCGTAGCCGCGCGTGTACTCGATGTCCGGCACCGCGCCGAGATCGCCGCCGATGTCGTAGGACGCCGATGCGCGCGAGATCGGCGCGAAGGAGTTGCGGTCCGACACGTTGCGCTGCGAACGGCCATAGGTCGCCTCGCCGGAAACGGTCAGTCGGCCGAAGGTGGCATCGCCGCCGAGCGCGAAGTTGTAGGTGTTGTCCTTCGTCACCCAATCGAGGTTGTTGGACTGGTGGTCGACCCCGTCCGCGTCGAGGAACGTCAGCAGGTTGTTGTCGCCCACGGTGCTGCCGCGCACGGCGCCGGTCGGGCCGCCGATGTTGGTCCAGCGCAACTGGTGCTCGAAGCGGTTGAACCCGTCGGTGAACCAGGTGGCGAGGCCGTCGGCGTAGAGGTTGACGTTGTCCGCCGGCTTCCACTGGAGGCCGCCGACGATGGCCTTGCGCTCGAAATCGCCCTCGTCGGACACGAAAGTGGTCGCATGGTCGAAGCCATATGCGGTGTCGGAGCGCGTGCCGTCCTGATTGTAATCGTAGCCGCCGGTCGCGTTCTCCTTGCGCTGCTCGATGCCATAGCCGGTGAAGCCGGCCTGGATGACCTGCCGCTTCTCGTAGTTCACGCCAAGGTTCACGCCGAAGCTGCCATCGCCGAACACGCGGTTCACGAAGGCCGAGACGTGGGGCGTCAGTTTCTCCGGGTTGGTCTCGTAGAGACCTTCGGCGACGACCGTGAAGATGTTCTTGCCGACGTCCGCCGGGCGGTTGATCTTGACGTTGATCGTCGCCGAAAGGCCGCCGTCGATCATGTCGGCAGTCGGTGTCTTGCTGACTTCCACGGTGCTGACGAAGTCGGTCGGCATCGAGGTGAATGAGAAGCCGCGCGTGCCGCTGGGCGATGTCAGCACGCGCCCGTTGTAGAGCGTGCGGGTGAAATTCTCCGACAGGCCGCGCACACTGACGCCGCTGCCCTCGCCCTTGTTGCGGGTGATCTGCACGCCCGTCACGCGCTGGAGCGACTCCGCGAGGTTGCGGTCCGGGAACTTGCCGATGTCCTCGGCCGAGATCGCCTCGACGAGATTGGGCGCGGCGCGCTTGATATTGACCGCATCCTCGAGGCTGCGGCGGATGCCGGTGACGATGATATCCTGGGTAGCGCTATCATCGGCAGGCGCGGAAACGGCCTCCCCGGCGGGAGCCGGCTGCTCCTGCGCGAGCGCGGCGGGGGCCGCCGTGCTCGCCAGCAAGGCCATCAGCGAAACGGTGCTGTGCAGATACCTCATCGTTGTCTTCCTCTCCATGCGCTGCCCCGGTCTTCGCGGAGGCCAGCGTTATCCGTTGGTGGTCACCTCGGTCCGACGACGCGCTGGCGCTGTTCGCCCAGCCCTTCGATCCCGAGGCGGATTTCGTTGCCGGGCCGCAGGTAGCGCGGCGGCTTGAGGCCGAGGCCGACGCCGGCCGGGGTCCCGGTCGAGATGACGTCGCCCGGCTGCAGGGTCATGAACTGCGACAGGTGCGCGATGATCTGCGGCACGGTGAAGATCATGTCGGCGGTCGTGCCGTCCTGATGCCGCTCGCCGTCGACTTCCAGCCACAGGCGGGCGCTGGCGATGCCGGGCACTTCGTCGGCGGTGACGAGCCATGGGCCGGTCGGGCCAAAGGTGTCGCAGCCCTTGCCCTTGTCCCAGGTGCCGCCGCGATCGAACTGGAAGCTGCGCTCGCTGACGTCGTTGATGACGCAGTAACCCGCCACATGGTCGAGCGCCTCGGTCTCGGACACGTAGGACGCGGCCTTGCCGATGACGACGCCGAGTTCGACTTCCCAGTCCAGCCGGTCCGATCCGCGCGGTTGCACCACGTCGTCATTCGGGCCGACGACGGCGCTGGTCCACTTGTTGAACACCACCGGCTCCGCGGGCGGCTCCATGCCGCTTTCTCGCGCGTGGTCGATGTAGTTGAGGCCGATGCAGACGAACTTGCCGATCCGCCCGACGCAGGCGCCCAGGCGAACGCCCTCGTCCGCGAGCGGCAGTGCCGACAGGTCCAGCGCGCGCAGTGCGGCCAGCCCCTCGGCGGAGAGAACTTCCCCGGCGATGTCGTCCACCACGGACGAGAGATCGCGGATACGCCCCTCGCCGTCGAGCACGCCCGGGCATTCCTGTCCCGCCTCACCGAACCTGAGCAACTTCACCTGGCAATTCTCCTGAACGGGCGGGCGGTCACAGGACCACCAGCGCCTTGATGACCCCTGCCCCAGGCTCCATCAGCCGGCCGATCGCCTCGGGGACCTCGGCGAAGGGCAAAGTGTGGCTGACGACCGCGTCGAGCGGAAATGCGCGCGCGCGCAGCACTTCGATGACCTCGGCGAAATCCTCGTGCGTGGCGTTGCGGCTGCCGAGCAGGCTCATCTCGCGCTTGTGGAACTCCGGGTCGCTGAAGGCGATGTCGGCGCTGACGATCGAGACCAGCACGTAGCGCCCGCCATGCGCGACATAGGCGAAGCCGGCCTCGATGGCGCGGGCATTGCCGGTGGCGTCGAACACGGTGTCGAAGAAATCGCCATCGGTCAGGCCTGCAAGCTGCTGCGCGGTGTCGTCGCCAAGCACGACGCCATGGGTGGCGCCGAGCCGCTCGGCGCAGAGCGCCACGCGGGCGGCGTTGCCGTCGAGCACGGTGACCTGCGCCCCGGCGCGCGCGGCGAAGAAGGCCACGGCCATGCCGATCGGCCCCGCTCCGACGACGAGCGCCCGCTCTCCCGCGCGCAGCCCGGCGCGGCGCACCGCATGGCGGCCGATCGAAAGGAACTCCACCATCGCGATCTCGTCGAGCGAGAGGCCGTAAGCGGCGATCAGGTAGCGCTCGTCGATCGCCAGATATTCGGCAAGCCCGCCATCCTTGTGGACGCCCAACACGCTGATTCCGGTGCAGCAATTGGCCTTGCCCTGCCGACAGGCGACGCATTCGCCGCAGGAATGGTATGGCATGATGCAGACCCGGTCGCCGGTGTTCCAGCGACTGCCCTCGCCCGCCGCGACGATCTCGCCCGCGAGTTCGTGGCCCGGAACGCGCGGGTACGAGAGGTAGGGCTGGGTGCCTCGGACGATGTGATAGTCGGTCCCGCAGATGCCCACGCGGCGGATCCGCACCAGCGCCTCGCCGGGCGCGGGCCGAGGCTGCTCGCAGGTATCGAGCACGAGCCGACCCGGCTCGACGCAACTGATCCTGGCCATGCTTGGCACCGAAAACCCCTCCACATCCCTGCCGACTCGTAAGGCGCGAACCTCCTCACGGCTGATGCCATCTTCATATCGGCATCTATGCCATATGTGCAATCTATTTTTGTATATAGAATTAAATGACGGATAGGCCTGCCGATCGGGTCAAAAAAAAAGGGCCGCACCCGGTTCTGGAATGCGGCCCTATTTGCACATTTGAAATGACGATGTTGAAGAGCGCCAAACCCGGCCTAGATGTCCGGCGGCCAGTCCGCGAACATGGTGCCGCGCGATAGCGCGCCTGCCTGCTCGGCGGTCAGCGTGGCGCCGCGGCGTGGGCCGGCGGCGCCGGGGCCACGGTTCGCGAACTCCATGAAGCGGGCATCCTCGGGCTCGAACCATTGCTGCGGCGTGCCGAACCACATGCGCGTCCATCCGGTAGGCGCGATGTGCGGGCCCATGGCACAGCGCAAGTACGCGGCCATGCCGACCGACTGCTTGTCCGGCACCGAGCCGCTCCCGGTCCGCACCGAGCTGCGCCACGGGCGGCCGAGGAAGACGCTGCGGTCCGGTACGCCAGGCTCGGCGATCAGACTGCAGCCGTCGAACACCAGACCCGCGGCCCGGTCGAGCTTCGTACTGGGCGCGGCAATGTAGCCTTCGACCGGCTCCACGCGCGGGCGCGAAACGATCTCGGAGCGTTCGAACCGGGCGGTGGCGCCCCCGAAGATGAAGTCGTAGCTGCCCGAAATGCGGCAATCGACGAAGAGCGCACGCCCCGAAGCGCAGAACAGCGTGTCCTGATGGCTGCGGATGGCGCAGCGCAGGATCGTCGAGCGATCGGCGCCGCCGCCCAGCGACAGCGCTATGGCCTGCTGGCTGCCGCCCTTGTCCGCCTTGAGGCCACCGGCCTTGCCCATCTCGCTCCACGCGTCGAAGGCATTCTCGAACGTCAGGTCCTGCGCATGGAAGCCCGGCGCGCGGACGTCGATCACGGCGCTGCGGAACGTGCCGTAAGGTTTGCCGTCCGGCGCGACGGCTCCGGCATAGGCACCCGCGCGCAGGAAGGTCGCTTCCCGCCCGTCGCCGACCAGACGCAGGTTGGGCCGCTCGATAACCACCTGCCCCCAGTGTTCGCCCGCCGCCATCCGTACCGTGACCGGATGCGCCGCGCGGCCGAGATCCGAGGCAAGGAACGCCGTCAGGGTGGGATAGACGGGAACCCCCGGCGGCGCTGATGCGCCCGTCCCCACCACCACGTCCACCGCAGGAGCGGCCGATGCCGCGCCGGGCCACGGCAATGCCAGTCCCGCAAGACCGAGCGAAAACCCGCGCCGCGACAGGGCGGCTACGAAATGGCGAGGTCCGTCGCCGGTCCGGCTCATGGCTGGCTCCCCGGTCAGGTCAGCAGCCGATCGAGATGCGTATAGCCGCCGTCCGGGAATATCCATTGCCCGGTCGTATGGCTCGCCCGCGCGGAAAGCAGGAACAGCACGGTATCGGCGATCTCGCGGTCGGTCGTCATGCGACGGCCCAGCGGGATGCGGCGCGTGATCTCGCCGAGCTTGGCGGCGGGGTCGTCGAAACTCTCGATCCAGCGGGCGTAGAGCGGCGTCATCACTTCGGCCGGCAGCACCGCATTGACCCGCACCCCGTCCTCCAGCAGTGCCGCCGCCCACTCGCGCGTAAGGCCCAGTTGCGCCGCCTTGGAGGCGACGTAGCCGCTGGTGTTCCCCTGCCCCGTCACCGCCGTCTTGGACGAGATATTGACGATCGCGCCCTTGCTTGCCCGCAAGTGCGGCAGGCAATGATGCGCCATGCCGTAGTAATGCGCCAGATTGGACTGCACCGAGGCCATGAACGCCTGCGTCCCGGCCTCGAGATCGACCCCGTCGTTGGTCCCCGCATTGTTGACGAGGCCATGGATGCCCCCGCCCTCCCGCGCGATGTGGGCTACGGCTTCGCGGCAGGCATCGTCGTCGGTCACGTCCACCCGCACGAAGATCGTGGCGGGCTGCAACGCGCGGATTTCAGTTTCGAAGTCCTCCCTGAGCGGGCTGCGCCCCAGGATCGCCGGGATCGCCCCTTCCGCCGCCAGCCCCAGCGAGACGGCCCCGCCGATACCCGCGCCGCCGCCGGTCACCACGACGACTTTTCCGTTCAGTTCCAGGTCCATCAGTCCACCCGATATTGCGCTATGGATTGCGGCTTCATCTCGATCGAGAAGCCCGGCTTGGTCGGCGGCATATAGGCCGCGTCCCGGATCACGCAGGGATCGAGGAAATGCTCGTGCAGGTGATCCACGTATTCGATGACCCGGTCCTCCAGGCTGCCTGAGAAGCACAGGTAGTCTATCATCGACAAGTGCTGGACATATTCGCACAGGCCCACGCCGCCGGCATGGGGGCAGACGGGAAGGTCGTACTTCGCGGCCATCAGCAGCACCGCGAGGATCTCGTTCACGCCGCCGATGCGGCAACTGTCGATCTGCACCACGTCGATCGCGCCGCGCATGATGAACTGCTTGAACATCACCCGGTTCTGGCACATCTCGCCGGTCGCGACGCGGATCGGATGGATCGCCTCGCGGATCGCGCGGTGGGATTCGACGTCGTCCGGGCTGGTCGGCTCCTCGATGAACCACGGATCGGCGAAGGCGAGCGCCCTGACCCAGTCGATCGCCTGCCCGGTCTCCCAGATCTGGTTGGCGTCGATCATCAGCTTGCAGTCCGGCCCCACGGCCTCGCGCGCGATGCGCAGGCGACGGATGTCGTCCTCCAGGTCGCGGCCGACCTTGAGCTTGACGTGCCGGAACCCCGCCGCCACCGCCTCGCCGGCCAGACGGCGCAGCTTCTCGTCGGAATAGCCAAGCCAGCCTGCGGAGGTAGTGTAGCAGGGATAGCCCGCATCCATCAGCCGGGCGGCGCGCTGCGCCTTGCCCTCGGCCCGCCGGGTCAGCAGGTCGAGCGCCTCCTCGGGCGTGATGCAGTCGGTGATGTAGCGGAAGTCGATCGCGCGCACGAGCTGCTCGGGGCTCATGTCAGCCACGAGCTGCCAGAGCGGCTTGCCCTCGGCCTTGGCCCAGAGGTCCCAGACGGCGTTGACGACGGCCCCCGTGGCGAGATGCATGGCGCCCTTGTCCGGGCCGATCCAGCGCAACTGGCTGTCTCCCGTGACGTGCCGCCAGAACCGCGCCGGGTCCTCGCGTATCCAGTCGAGTTCGAGCCCCGTCACCAGCGGCCGCAGCGCCTCGATGGCGGCGACGCAGATCTCGTTGCCGCGCCCGATGGTGAACGTCAGGCCATGGCCCTCCAGGTCGCCGTCGGTTTCGAGCACTACGTAGGCGGCGGAGTAGTCGGGATCGGGGTTCATGGCGTCCGACCCGTCCAGCGCCTGGCTGGTCGGGAAGCGGATGTCCGCGGTGCGCAGGCCGGTGATGCGTGTCATTCGACCGTCCACCCCCCGTCGATCACCGAGGTGGTCCCGGTGGTGAAGGCGCTCTCGTCCGAGGCGAGGTACAGCGCGAGCGAGGCGATCTCGTCGGGTCGGCCCAACCGCCCCATCGGCTGGCGCGCCGCGAAAGTCGCACGGGTCGCCTCGAAGCTTTCGCCGCTCGCCTCCGCCTGCGCCGACATCCGGGCGCGGAGCGAGGGGCTTTCGACGGTGCCGGGACAGATCGCATTACAGCGCACGCCGTCCTGCACGAAGTCGGCGGCGACGGACTTGGTGATGCCGATAACCGCCGCCTTGCTCGCCCCATAGGAAAAACGGTTGCGCACGCCGATGATCGAGGACGCCACCGACGAGACATTGACGATCGAGCCGCTACGCACCGAGATCATCGGTGGCAGATAGGCCCGTATCAGCCGGAACATCGCCGTCGCATTGAGATCGAACGCAGCGGACCACTGGTCTTCCGTGCAGTCCAGCAAGGTGCCCGCGTGAACGATGCCGGCGCAGTTCACCAGCACGTCGCAGGCGCCCGTGGCCCCGGCCAGCGCCGCGACGGCCGCTGCGTCGGTCAGGTCGGCGACGTGGACCTTCGCGCCGTCCAGCGTCGCCAGCCCTTGCGCGTCACGGTCGACGGCGTGGACCTCGGCCCCTTCGGCCACGAAGCGTTCGGCGATGGCGCGGCCGATCCCCGCAGCGGCTGCGGTGACAACCGCCCTTTTTCCGGCAAGTCTCATTGTTGTTCCACTCGTATGGAGATGATGTCGAGGCTCAGGCGGTGCGCAAGTCGGGACCGGCCAGCACCACCGGACGCCCCGGCTCGAAGTCGATGGAGCGGCGGACCGTGCCGCAGCGGATCTCCCGCCTGCCGCCGATCGCCGAGACCACGCGCGCCTGCGCCAGCTTTCCGCCGTTCCAGCTTACGTCCACCATGCCGGCACCCCGCGCCCTGAGGCCCCGGATCGAGCCTGTGGGCCATGCGTCTGGTAGCGCCGGCAGGAGGTGGATGGTCTCGCCGATGCTCTGCATCAGCATCTCGGTGATGCCCGAGGCGCCGCCGAAATTGCCGTCGATCTGGAACGGCGGGTGGGCATCGAACATGTTCGGATAAGTCCGCTCGGGGCCCAGCAGGAAGCGCAGGATGGAATGGGCATGGTTGCCGTCGCGCAGCCGCGCCCAGAGGTTGATGCGCCAGGCAGTGGCCCATCCGGTCGCCTTGTCGCCCCGGATTTCGAGCGACTTCCGGACGGCGGCGGCGAGGTCCGGCGTATCGTCGAGGTTGATCTGGGCGTCGGGGAACAGGCCGAAGAGGTGCGAGACGTGGCGGTGGTGCAGGTCCTTCGCGCCCGCGTCCCAATCGTCCTTCCACTCCATCAACTGCCCCTGCGCACCGATCCGGTTCGGAACCAGCGCGGCGCGCATCGCCTCGATCTCCGTCACGAACTGCGGATCGCGCCCGAGAACCCTGGCCGCCGCACCGGTCGCCGTGAACAGTGCGCGCAGGATCTGCATGTCCATCGTCGGCCCGGCGCAGAGCGAGCCCGCGCCGTGACCGTGGTTGTTCTCGGGCGAGAGCGACGGATTGGTGACCATCCACCCGGTCGCGGGGTCCTTCACCAGGGTATCGAGGAAGAACTCGCAGGCGCCCTTGAGGATCGGGTAGACGCTGGCGAGATACCGCACGTCGCGCCCGTAGTCGTAACGGTCCCACAAGTGCAGGCACAGCCATGCCCCGCCCATCGGCCAGAGCCCGAACTGCGGCCCGTCGATCGGTGCGGTCGCGCGCCAGAGGTCGGTGTTGTGGTGGCACACCCAGCCCCGCGCGCCGTACATGGTGCGGGCGGTGCGGGCGCCGGTTTGTGCGATGTCGCGGACCATGGCGATCAGCGGCTCGACCATCTCGGGCATCGCGGTGCCCTCGGCCGGCCAGTAGTTCATCTGGGTGTTGATGTTGATCGTGTACTTGGAACCCCAGGGCGGATTGACCTTGTCGTTCCAGATGCCCTGCAGGTTCGCGGGCTGCGATCCCGGCCGCGACGAGGTGATGAGCAGGTAGCGCCCGTACTGGAAGTAGAGCGCCGCCAGCGCCGGGTCGTTCGCGCTTTCGGAGCGGCCGATGCGCTCGTCGGTGGGCCTGTCGGCCTCCGAAGTGCGGCCGAGATCGAGGGTGACGCGGCGGAAGATCGCGCGGTGATCCTGCGCCACCTTGTCGGCGATGGTGCGGAAAGGCTTGCGGGAGGCCGCCGCGATCTGGGCTGAGGTGATCGCTTCGGGATCGCCGGTGACGTCGTCGAAACTGCGGTAGCTGGTGGCCATGGCGACGAGAATCGTCACTTCGTCCGCCCCGCGAACCGACAATGCGCCGTTCCCGGAGGCGACCTTGCCGCCGCTGGGGATGACCTTGGCCCGACCTTGGAACGTCAGTGCGCCGGCAATGCCGAAGCCTTCGTTGTTGCTGCCCGACAGGAGCAGTTCGCCCCCGGCGAGCGACCGCACGTCGTGCTGCTTCTGCGGCGAAGTCATCGTGAGGTCGAAGCTGATCCCGCCGTGCCTGCCCGACTTCAGATGGACCGCGATCACCTGTTCGGCGGGGGATGCGACGACGGTGCGTTCATGCTCCACCCCGCCGATCGTGAAGCGGACGGTGGAGCGCGCGGCGTCGATGTCGAGTTCACGGCGGTAGCTGCCCTCGTCGGGCGCGGCGAGGCCGGGGAAGGTCAGCAGCAGGTCGCCGAGCGCCTGGTACGACATCTGCCGCAGCGGGGTGGCCATAACCTTCTCGCTCGCCAGCTTCTGCGCCTCGTCGTAGCGGCCGACGAAGATCAGTTCGCGCACTTTCGGCAGCGCCGCCTTCGCCTGGGGATTGACCGGGTCGTATGGCCCGCCGCCCCACAGGGTGTCCTCGTTCAGCTGCAGCCGCTCCTCGGCGACGCCGCCGAAGACCATGGCGCCGATGCGCCCGTTGCCGACCGGCAGCGCCTCGGTCCATTCCACCGCCGGCTTGCGATACCAGAGCAGGTCGGCAGAGCCCGCGGCAGCAGGCGCGACGGCGGCGCGCGCGGCGGGCGCGGCGAATGCCGAAAGCGCGGCGACGGTGGACCCGCCGACGACCAGTTCGCGGCGGGAAACGGGGAAGTCTTCATGGCTCACTGGACAGTTTCTCCCTGAACATTCTCGTCGAGGCGGGCGTAGGCCCGCAGCGCATTGCCGCCCATGATGGCCGCGCGGTCCTGCGCGCAAAGCGGCTCCAGGAACCGCTCGACCAGCGCATGGACGCGGTGATAGGACGCGGCGAGCAGGCACACCGGCCAGTCCGACCCGAAGATCATCCGGCGCGGCCCGAAGCGGTCGAGCAGATGCCCCATGTAGCGGAGCATCTCCTCCTCGACCCAGGCGTCGGGGTCCGCCTCGGTGACAAGGCCGGACAGCTTGCAATAGATCGGATAGCGTTCGGCGATGGCGGCCACGCGGCTCGCCCACGGCTCCCACTCGCCCTCCGCGATCGCGGGCTTGGCGCCATGGTCGAGGACGATGCGGCCCGGCCCCACGGCGTCGAGGAACGCGGGCACATGCTCCAGCTGCGGCGCCTTGATGAGCAGGTCGTAGGCGAACCCGGCCGACAGCACCTTCCGCACGCCGCGCTGGAACGCGGGATCGAGCAGGAAGCGCGGATCCGCCTCGTCCTGCACGACGTGGCGGAAGCCCAGCAGCCGCGCCGCGCCCGAGAATTCGGTGAGTTGCCCGTCCAGAGCCTCGGACCGCAGGTCGATCCATCCGACCACGCCGACGATCCAGGGGTTCTGCTCGGCAAGGCGCAGCAGCCAGCGGGTTTCCTCCAGCGTCTGGCGCGCCTGCACGACGATGCTGCCGGCAATTCCCGCATCGTCCAGTTCCGTCCGGAGCTGATGTGGTTCATAGTCGCGCGCCAGGATCGACCCCGGCGCTATCCAGTCCAGCCCCGACGGCGAATAGCGCCAGAAATGCTGATGCGCATCGACCCGACCTTCCATTTTCGACCGCTCCCAGCGATGCTATCGTATTTGACAGCGTGTTCTATATGTGAAAGTTAGCGCTATATCAGATCAGGCGCAAGCCGGAATCTCGACGACGTTGCGTTTGACGGTCGGCCGCAAGAGAATGGCCCCGGGATGGAGAGGAATGCGTATGGATATGGGTGTCCCGCCTGCGTCGAGCCTGGACGTGCCTGCGCGGGGGTACTTCGTGACGCCGGGGTTTCGCGCCGGGTTCGTGCTCGTCACCAGCGTGTTCTTCGCCTGGGCCCTGGCGAACAACCTCAACGACATCCTGATCCGCCAGTTCCAGAAGGCGCTGGCCCTCTCGCGCGGGGAGGCCGGGTTCATCCAGTTCGTGTTCTATCTCGCCTACTTCCTCTGGGCGATCCCGGCGGGGCTGCTGCTGCGCCGTTTCGGATACCGCGCGGGCCTGCTGCTGGGACTGGCGCTCTACGCCTGCGGGGCGCTGCTGTTCTATCCGGCAGCGGAAGTGCACCGCTACTGGGCGTTCCTCGCCGCGCTGTTCGTGCTCGCATCGGGCGCCGCCTTCCTTGAGACGGCGGCCAATCCCTTCATCGCCCGCTTCGGCGACCCGTCGCGCGCGTCCCAGCGCCTGAATCTCGCACAGGGGTTCAACGGGCTCGGCGCCCTCGTCGCGCCGATCGTCGGCGGGCTGTTCATCTTCTCGGGGATCGAGCACGATGCGGCGGGCATCGGCCGCATGTCGAGCGCGCAACTGCAGGCCTATCGCGCCGCCGAGGCGACCATGGTGCAGGGTCCGTACCTCGTGCTGGCGGCATTCGTCACCGTGCTCGCCATCGCGCTCTCGCGCGTGCGGCTTCCCGTCATCCCGAAAGCCGAGGGCGAGAGCACCGGCTCGCTGGCATCTGTTCTGAAGGACCGGCAGCTCGTCGCCGCCGTGGTCGCGCAGTTCTTCTACGTCGGCGCCCAAGTCGGCATCTGGAGCTACTTCGTCGACTTCGTGAAGCACCTCATGCCCGAAACCCCGGAACGCAGCGCCGCCTATCTGCTTTCCGGCAGCCTGCTGCTGTTCATGGCGGGCCGCTTCATCGGCACCGCGCTGATGCACCGCATCCGGCCGACCCGCCTGCTGGGCGCCTTCGCGGCGATCAACATCGCCCTGCTTGCCATGGCGATGGTGCTGGGCGGCGGCGGCGGAGTGGCGGTGCTGGGCCTCACCAGCTTCTTCATGTCGATCATGTTCCCGACGATCTTCGCGCTCGGCATCCGCGACCTTGGCGAAGGCACCGCGCTTGGCTCCTCGCTCATCATCATGGCGATCATCGGCGGCGCGATCTTCCCCCCGCTGATGGGCCTGGTGAGCGAGTGGCTGGACCTGCAGGCCGCGCTGGCCCTACCGTTGCTGTGCTTCGCCGTCGTCGGCATCTTCGCCAAGGTCGCGCGGGACTGACCCCATGACGACGCCGCCATCCGCTCCCGCCCCGAAGAGACAGCCATGATCACCGCCTCGATCCCCGATTTCCGCGAAGCAGCGCGCCGCAAGCTGCCACGCTTCCTGTTCGAGTACATCGACGGCGGCTCCTATGCCGAAGCGACGCTGCGCCGCAACGTCTCCGACCTCGCCGACCTCGCGCTGCGGCAACGGGTGCTGCGCGACGTCTCGCGGATCGACCTGTCGACCGAGCTGTTCGGCCAGAAGCTCGCCCTGCCCCTCGCCCTCGCGCCGATCGGGCTGGCGGGCCTCAACGCCCGTCGCGGCGAGTGCCAGGCGGTCCGCGCGGCAGAGGGCGCGGGCGTGCCGTTCACGCTCTCCACCGTGGGCGCCTGTACCATCGGCGAAGTGGCGAAGGCGACGCGCAGTCCTTTCTGGTTCCAGCTCTACATGATCCGCGACCGCGCGTTCATGAAGGACCTGCTCGCCCGCGCCGTCGAGGCCGGATGCTCGACCCTGGTGTTCACCGTGGACATGCCGGTGCCGGGAAGCCGCTACCGGGACTACCACACCGGCCTTGCCGGCTCGGGCGGGATGAAGGGTGCGCTCTGGCGCTTCGCGCAGGCGGCGGCAAGGCCGGCCTGGGCCTGGGACGTGGGGCTCCACGGGCGGCCGCACACCCTCGGCAATGTCGCACCGGTGCTGCAGGGGCGCACCGGGATCGAGGACTTCTTCGCGTGGATGCGCAACAACTTCGACCCCTCCATCAGCTGGCGCGACCTCGACTTTATCCGGGCGGAGTGGAAGGGGCCGCTCGTCATCAAGGGCATTCTCGATCCCGAAGACGCGCGAGAGGCGGCCCAGCTCGGCGCGGACGGCATCGTCGTCTCCAACCATGGCGGGCGCCAGCTCGACGGCGTGCTGTCCACCGCCCGCGCCCTGCCGCCGGTCGTCGACGCCGTGGGGGACCGGCTGACCGTGCTGGCCGACGGCGGCATCCGGTCCGGGCTCGACGTCGTGCGGATGCTGGCGCTCGGCGCGAAGGGCGTGCTGCTCGGCCGCGCCTGGGCATGGGCGCTCGCGGCGGAAGGGGAAGCGGGCGTGGCCAAGATGCTCAGGCTGGTCGAGGCCGAGATGCGCGTCGCCATGGCCCTCACCGGCACCACCCGCATCGCCGACATCGACGCGACCTGCCTCGCCCACGGCTAGGAAACTGCATGGGTTGACAGAGCGCGTCCGCTGGTTTTGATAGCGCTATCAACATTACGAAACGTCCAGAGGATTTCCTGATGATCACCGGCGCCCTTCTCATCGGCCGCGAAGAGCTTCGCACCGCGTCCAGCTACACCGCCGTCAACCCGGCGAGCGGCGAGGCGATCGAGCCTGCCTTCACCACCGCCGGCCTTGCCGAAGTCGAGCAGGCCTGCGCGCTGGCGGACGAGGCATCCGTCGCCTTCGCCGAAGCCGCGCCCGAGACGCGGGCGGTCTTCCTCGAGACCATCGCCGAGCAGATCGTCGAGATCGGCGACCGGCTGATCGAACGCGCCATGGCCGAGACCGGCCTGCCCCGCGCCCGGCTCGAAGGCGAGCGCGGCCGCACCACCGGACAACTGCGTCTCTTCGCGCAAGTCCTGCGCGAAGGGAGCTGGGCCGGACTGACCATCGACCCCGCCCTGCCCGACCGCGCGCCGCTGCCCCGCCCGGACCTGCGCGTGCGCAAGGTGGCGCTGGGGCCGGTGGTCGTGTTCGGCGCCAGCAACTTCCCGCTCGCCTTCTCGGTCGCGGGTGGAGACACCGCCTCGGCATTCGCCGCCGGGTGCCCGGTCATCGTCAAGGGCCACTCCGCGCATCCCGGCACCGGCGAACTCGTCGCCCGCGCCATCCAGCGCGCCGTCGCGTTGTGCCACCTGCCCGAGGGCACGTTCTCCTACCTTCCCGCCACGCGTGAGGCGGGGACCGCGCTGGTCGCCGACCACCGGGTCAAGGCGGTCGGCTTCACCGGCTCGCGCCCCGGCGGCATGGCGCTGATGCGCACCGCCGCCGCCCGCCCCGAACCCATCCCGGTCTATGCCGAGATGAGCTCGATCAACCCCGTCGTGCTGTTCCCGGCGGCGCTGGAGGCGCGCGGCGAAGCGCTGGGCGCCGCCTTCGTCCAGTCGCTGACGCTGGGCGCGGGGCAGTTCTGCACCAACCCGGGCCTCGTGATCGCCATCGACGGCCCCGCGCTCGACACCTTCCTTGCCGCCGCCGCCAAGGCGATGGGCGCCAGCGCCGCGCAGGACATGCTGACGCCGGGCATCCACGCCGCCTTCTCGCAGGGGGTCGAGGCCCTTGCCGGGCACGGCGCCGTCACCACCGTCGCGCGCGGGCTGGAGGCCAGTGGTCCGCACCAGGCCCAGGGCGCCCTGTTCAAGACCACCGCCGCGGACTTCCTCGCCGACCCGGCGCTCGGCGCGGAAGTGTTCGGCTCCTCCTCGCTCGTCATCACCGTTGCCGACATGGCCGAGGCGACCCGCGTGATCGCCGCGCTGGAAGGACAGCTCACCGCCACGCTGATCCTCGATGCCCAGGACGAACCGCTCGCCGCCGCGCTGCTGCCGGTGCTGGAGCGCAAGGTCGGCCGCATCCTCGTCAACGGCTGGCCGACCGGGGTCGAGGTGAGCCACGCGATGGTCCACGGCGGCCCGTTCCCCTCCACCTCGGACGGGCGCACCACCTCTGTCGGGGCCATGGCGATCGAGCGCTTCCTGCGCCCGGTTTGCTACCAGAACATGCCCGCCGCCCTGCTGCCCGAAGGCTTGCGCGACGGCAATCCGTGGAATGCCCCGCGCCGCATCGACGGCGCGCTGAAGCTCGCCTGACCGGCCGCAAGACGACGAAGGGAGAGCCGATGATGGACAAGCCGGCACAGCACCGTTTCCGATCGCAGGACTGGTTCGCCGATCCGGAGCGGTCGGACATGGTGGCGCTCTATCTGGAGCGCTTCATGAACTACGGCATCACGCCCGCCGAACTGCGCTCGGGGCGCCCGATCATCGGCATAGCCCAGTCGGGCAGCGACCTGTCGCCCTGCAACCGGATCCATCTCGACCTCGCGAAGCGGGTGCGCGACGGGATCCGGGACGCGGGCGGCATCGCCATGGAGTTTCCGGTCCACCCGATCTTCGAGAACTGCCGCCGCCCGACCGCCGCGCTCGATCGCAACCTCGCCTACATGGGGCTGGTCGAGATTCTCTACGGCTATCCCATCGATGGCGTGGTGCTGACCACCGGCTGCGACAAGACCACCCCTTCGCAGGTCATGGCGGCCTCCACGGTCGATATCCCCGCCATCGTCCTCTCGGGCGGGCCTATGCTCGACGGCTGGCACGAGGGCGAACTGGTCGGCTCGGGCACCGTCATCTGGCGCAGCCGCCGCAAGCTGGCGGCGGGCGAGATCGACGAGGAAGAGTTCCTCCAGCGCGCCTGCGACAGCGCGCCCTCGGCGGGGCACTGCAACACCATGGGCACCGCCTCCACCATGAACGCGGTGGCCGAGGCGCTCGGCCTTTCCCTCCCCGGCTGCGCGGCGATCCCGGCGCCCTACCGCGAGCGGGGGCAGATGGCCTACGAGACCGGGCGGCGCATCGTCGAGATGGCATACGAGGACCTGCGCCCTTCCAGGCTGCTGACGCGCGACAGCTTCCTCAACGCTATCCGCGTGGTCAGCGCCATCGGCGGGTCGAGCAATGCGCAGCCCCACGTCATGGCGATGGCGCGCCACGCGGGC
>DATKFS010000003.1:0-12999 GCA_035511275.1 Novosphingobium sp. | reverse complement strand
GAGGTTGGGGTAGTGCATCGCGTGGACCCAGCGACGGATGTCGTTGGGGGCGATCACCTCGCGCAGCGGCGAGAAGTCCAGCGGCTTGCCGAGGTACTGGTCGATGTCGGAAGTGTCGAAGTCGTCGCTCATCTTGTCAGGTCTTTCCGGGAATTTCAGTACTGGCGCTGGCCGGTGGCGTCGCTGGCCTTGAACACGGGGATGGGCTCCACCGCCTTCATCATGACCAGCGGGATCACGCGGTCGGTGGCCTGCTGGTAGCTGTCGTAGAAGGGATGGCAGTCGGCCATGAAGGCCCAGACCTTCTCGCGTTCGGCGCCTTCGGGCTCGCGCCAGGTGCCGCGGAAGGCCTGTGTCGCCACCTGGAACTCGACCGTGTCGCTCTCGATCAGGTTGAGATACCAGGCAGGATGGTGGTCGGCGCCGCCCTTGGACGCGCAGATCACCACTTCGCCGCCGATGTCCGCGTAGCAGAGCGGGGTGATGAACACCTTGCCGCTCTTGCGGCCGGTGTACTTGATCATGCAGTGGGTCGCGAAGGCGCGGCCGCCCACCGGCGTGATGTCCATGATGTGACCCTGGGCGCCGCCGGATTCGAGATACATCTCCCGGTGCTCGGTCGCCCAGTCCTTGCGCGTGTCGCGGATGGCGGCTGATGAATCGTCGCTCATGGCTGTTGTCCTCTCCTGCCGAAGCGGGCGGAGGATGGCCGATGGGGGAGGCGGGCGTCTAACCCCTAATGGGAACGGCAGGCAGGCATCGCCCCAGCGGTCCCGGAGCCGGGGCCGCTTTGGGCGGACGGCCGGATGCCTTGAATGGCGGCTTTGGGTGGTTAGCTGCCGTTTGCGTGCTGCTAATAGAATTCCTCGAAGGTGCGAACCTCGCCGGTCTCGCCGTTGACAATCAGAATTTGTGGGCCATCAACCAACCCGCCCTCTGGCGAAAACCGATCAACAATTACTGACCAATTTGCCGGATCGGTAGGGTGGCGTTGCGCCTCTGCGACTTCAAAATGCCAACCTTTTAGATCTTGTCGGGAAATGTATTGCTTCGCCAGCAAAATCGCATCGTCAAGGCTGATCTTTGGCTTTCGGCGCTTCAGCAACAAGCTTCCCCTTATCTTCCAAGGATGCTTCTACCACCTGACGTCATGTCCGCAACGGGGCGCATCCCGAACGGCGGCTTTTGCGCCGATCTCAGCGGCAGCGGGCATGGCCGAGTTTACCTGCGACGCTCAGCGCGCGGGGGATTCCCGTTCCGGCGGGAAGGAGACGTGGGCCATCATGTTGTCGACGAAGGCCTCGTGCTGCGCCCTGGTGGCAGGGGCGGGGCGCAGGAGGATGTCGGTGCGGTAGCCGGTGACGGCCGAGACGGTGAACTGGGTCAGCCGGACCGCCTCCTCGTCGTCGAAGCGGGTGGCGAAGAACTCGGTGATGCAGGCGCGCATCTTGGCGGGGCCGCGCGCGTAGAACATCTCCTTGATCTCGGGGAAGCGCTCGCCCTCGCTGACGACGAGGCGGTAGAGCAGCACCGAGTTCTCGTTCAGCAGGCAGTCGAGGAAGCGCAGGCACGCGCGGCGCAGGGCGGCCGGCGAGAAGGTCTGCCCGGTGAGCACTTCGTCGATATCGCGCGAGAACGTCTCGACATGCATGTCGATGACGGCGGCGAAGATGTCTTCCTTGGAGGCGAAATGCGCCCAGAGCGTCGCCTTGGACCCGCCCACCGCGTCGGAAATCGCCGACATCGTCGTCGTCGCGTAACCTTGCTCGAGGAAAAGGCGCGTGGCGACCGTCACGATCTCCGCGCGCTTGCGTGCCTTGTTGAGCTCTCGTTTTCCCATCAACCCTGTCATAGTCGTACTACCCAGTACACTTTTCGTTTGACAGGTTCAAGCAACACTTCGTAAAAAATGTACCGATGAGTACGCAAATCAAACCGCGATTCGCGGCGGCATCGCTGCTGGCGATGTCCCTGTCCCTCGGGGCCTGCACGGCGCCCGACCTTGGCCCGCGCCCGCAGATGACGGCGCCCGGAACGCTGGAGTCCGGCCAGTCGCTCGCCTCCGCCTCGGCCGCGCGCGACTGGCCGCAGGAACGCTGGTGGACCGTCTACGGCGATCCGCAGCTCGACGCGCTGGTGGCGGAGGCGCTGGCCGGATCGCCCGGCGTGGCGGCGGCGCAGGCCCGCATCCGCCAGGCGCGGGGCGCCGAGGGCGTGGCCGGCGCGGCGCTGCTGCCGACGCTCGGCGGGCAGGGCTCGGCGGGCTTCACCAAGCAGAGCTACAACAACGGCGTCCCCGCCGACTTCGTCCCCAAGGGCTGGAACAGCACCGGCACCCTCGCGCTCTCGGGCGACTTCGACCTCGACCTCTGGGGCGCCAACCGCAAGGCGCTCGCCGCCGCCACCTCCGAAGCCGAGGCCGCCGAGGCCGACGCGCGGCAGGCCGAGCTGATGATCTCGACCAACGTGGTCTCGTCCTACTTCGACCTCGCCCGCCTGGTCGAGCGCGGCAAGGCGCTGGCCGACGCGAACAGCGCGCGCGGTTCCTTCGTCGACCTCACCGGCCAGCGCGCCCGCGAGGGGCTGGACAACATGGCCCCGCTGCGCCGGGCCGAATCCGCCGCCGCCGCCGCGCGGGCGGAGCTTTCGGCCAACCAGGAACAGACCCTGCTGCGCCGCCATGCGCTCGCCGCGCTGCTTGGCAAGGGGCCGGACCGCGGGCTCGCCATCACGCCCCCTGCAATCGCCACGGTGCCCGTTTCCGGGGTGCCCGCCGATGCCGGGATCGAACTGGCCGGCCGCCGCCCCGACATCGTCGCCGCCCGGCTCCGGGCCGAGGCCGCGGGTGCGCGGATCGACGTGGCGAAGGCCGCCTACATGCCCAACATTTCCCTGCGCGGCCTGTTCGGGCTGACCTCGCTCGGCCTCTCCAACCTGATCGACAGCGGCTCGACCTACGGCAATGCCGGCGGCGCGCTGAGCCTGCCGATCTTCCAGGGCGGGCGACTGAAGGGCCAGTACACGCAGGCGCGCGGCGGCTACGACGCCGCCGTCGCCAACTACAACCAGACGGTCGTCGGCGCCCTGCAGGAAGTGGCCGACGCGCTCGCCAGCCGCGAGGCCGCGGCCAGCCAGGAAGTCGACGCTGCGGAAGCCGCGCGCACCGCCGGGATCGCCTACGACCTGTCTATGCAGCGCTTCCGGGGCGGCCTGTCCACCTACCTCGACGCGCTGACCGCGCAGACCGCCGCGCTCGAGGCGCGGCGCGCGGCGATCGACGCCCATTTCCGCACCCTCGCCCTGGAAGTCGCGCTGCAGCGCGCGCTCGGCGGCGGGTTCGCAGACAATTCCAGTGAGAAGGCCACCAACGATGAGTGATGACGTGCAGCAGCAGCCGGCAGGCGGTGGCAGCGTGGTCGAGAAGAAGAACCGCAAGCCGCTGCTGATCGGGCTGGCGGTGGCGGTGCTGGCGATCGCCGCCATCGTCTTCCTCTACGACGTCTTCATCGGCAGCCGCTCGGTCTCGACCGACAACGCCTATGTCGGCGGCGAAAGCGCGGAAGTGACGCCGCTCACCGCCGGGCAGGTGGCCGAAGTGCTCGTCACCGACACGCAGCCGGTGCGCAAGGGCCAGATCCTGTTCCGCCTCGACGACAAGGACCAGCGCATCTCGCTGGCCCAGGCCGAGGCGCAGCTCGAATACGCGACGCGCCGCTACGGCCAGTCGCTCGCCAACAACAACGCGCTGGGCGCCGCGGCCGACGCCAGTGCCGCGCAGATCAACTCCGCGCTGGCCAAGCAGGCCTCGGCCCAGGCCACGCTGACCAGGGCGCAGGAAGACTATCGCCGCCGTGCCGCGCTGGCGGAGGGCGGCGCCGTCTCGGGCGACGAACTGACCGCCGCCCGCCAGGCGCTGGCCTCGGCGCAGGCCTCCGCGCAGGAAGCCGCCGCCGCCGTCGTCCAGGCCCGCGCCAACACCAACAGCGCCCGCCGCCAGGAAGAGGCGTCCGTCGCCCTGACGCGCGGCACCTCCAACCAGACCGCGCCCGAAGTGCTGCTCGCCAAGGCGCAGCTCTCCACCGCCAAGCTGGCGATGGAGCGCACCGTGATCCGCGCGCCGATCGACGGCGTCATCGCGCGCCGCTCGATCCAGGTCGGGCAGAAGGTCGAGGTCGGCACCGTCGCGATGATGATCGTGCCGGTCGGCCAGCTCTACGTCGATGCCAACTTCAAGGAAGACCAGCTCGGCAAGGTCCGATCGGGCCAGACCGCCATCCTGACCTCCGACTTCTACGGGGACGACGTGGAATACCACGGCAAGGTCGTGGGCTTCTCGGGCGGCACCGGTGCGGCGTTCTCGCTGATCCCGGCGCAGAACGCGACGGGCAACTGGATCAAGGTGGTGCAGCGCCTGCCGGTGCGCATCGAGCTTGATCCCAGGGAGCTCAAGGAGCACCCGCTGCGGATCGGCCTGTCGATGGAAGCCAAGATCGACCTGACGAGTAAGGACTGATGGCCAGCGCCGGAGCCGCCGCCCCCCCGGCGGAACCTCAGTTCACCGGCGCAAGGCTCGTCCTGGCGGGCTTCGTGCTCGCCATGGCGAACTTCATCGTCGTGCTGGACATGACGATCGCCAACGTCTCGGTCCCGCACATCGCGGGCGGACTGGCCGTCTCCAACCAGAGCGGCACCTGGGTCATCACCTCCTACGCGGTGGCCGAGGCGATCTGCGTGCCGTTGACGGGATGGCTGACCGGCCGCTTCGGCGCGGTGCGCACGTTCCTCGTCAGCCTTGCGGGGTTCGGCGTGTTCTCGGCGCTGTGCGGGATGTCGGGCACGCTGGGGATGCTGGTGGCGTTCCGCCTCGGGCAGGGCCTGTGCGGCGGCCCGCTGATGCCGCTGACGCAGACGCTGATGCTGCGCATCTTCCCCAAGGAACACCACTCCAAGGCCATGGCGATGTGGGCGATGACGGTCGTCACCGCGCCGATCATCGGCCCGATCCTGGGCGGCTCCATCTCCGACAACTGGTCGTGGGAATGGATCTTCTTCATCAACGTGCCGATCGTGGCGATCATCTTCTTCGCCCTCCTGCGCATGTTGAAGAACGTCCACACTCCGCTGCAGAAGCTGCCGATCGACGTGGTCGGCCTGATCCTGCTGGTGATCTGGGTCGGCTCCTTCCAGATGATGCTCGACCTCGGCCGCGAGGAGGACTGGTTCTCGTCCAGCCATATCGTCGCGCTGGCCTGCACCGCCGCGATCTTCTTCTGCGCCTTCGTGATCTGGGAACTGACCGAGGAGCACCCGATCGTCGACCTCAAGGTGTTCCGGCACCGGGGCTTCACCGCTTCCACCCTGTCGCTGATGATCGCCTTCGGGACGTACTTCTCGGCGGTGGTGGTGATCCCGCAGTGGCTGCAGACCTCGATGGGCTACACCGCGACGCAGGCGGGCTACGCGATGGCTTTCGCGGGCGTGCTGGCGGTCGTCGCCTCGCCCTTTGTGCCCAAGCTGATGCAGAAGTACGACCCGCGCCTGCTGGTGTTCATCGGCATCGCCTGGCTCGGCGTCTGCGCCTGGGTGCGCACCCACTGGTCCACCGACGCGACGTTCTGGACGATCGCCTTCCCGCAGCTCATCCAGGGCGCCGGCGTGTCGCTGTTCATGGTCCCGCTCACCACCATCAGCCTGAGCGCGGTGAAGCCCGAGGAGACCGCTTCGGCGGCGGGCATCGCCAACTTCGGGCGCACCCTGGCGGGCGCGGTGGCGACCGCGATCATCACCACGATCTGGAGCGACCTTGCCACCACCGATCGGGCCGAGATGGTCGGCGCGCTCAACGGGCAGGAGAGGGTGGCGACCACGCTGCAGGGCACCGGCTTCTCGATGGACCAGGCGCGCGGGGTGATCGACCAGCTCGTCTCCCAGCAGGGGCTGGCGCTGGCGACGGTGCACATCTTCCAGATTTCGGCCGTGGCGCTGTTCATCGCCGCCTGCACGATCTGGCTCGCCCCGCGTCCGCCCAAGAACGCCAAGCCGGCGTCTGGCGGGCACTGAGCACACGAACGCCTTCGGGTCGCATCGAAGGCAACGAAGCGTCCGGGCCGGACGGAAGGACAGGCAGCCCCCCAAGCCTTGCGAGCCCCCTCGCGCCCTTCCGTCCGCCCGGCGCACCGTTCCGGCCCTAACGCCCCTTGCCTTCGCGCGCGGTTCTCCCCATCCCCCGGGGCATGACACAGGACCTCCGCCGCCAGGCCCCCGCGACCGCGCGCAACCGCGACCCGATCCTTGCGGTGCTGCGCGAGGTGCTGCCGCTGTCGGGCCGGGTGCTCGAGATCGCGAGCGGCACCGGCGAACACGCCGTCCACTTCGCCGCCGCCCTGCCGGACCTCGTCTGGCAGCCCAGCGATCCCGATCCGGGCGCGCGGTCTTCCATCGCCGCATGGCGCGCGCACGCCGGGCTCGCCAACCTGCGCGAACCCATCGCGCTCGACGCCGCGTCGCCTGACTGGCCCGAAGCGCCGTTCGAGGCGGTGGTCTGCATCAACATGGTCCACATCAGCCACTGGTCGTCCACCGAGGGGTTGATGGCCGGCGCGGCGCGGGTGCTCGAATCGGGACGTCCGCTGGTGCTCTACGGCCCGTTCCGCCGCGCCGGCCGCGCGCTGGAGCCGGGCAACGCCGCGTTCGACGAGGACCTCAGGCGCCGCAATCCCGACTGGGGCCTGCGCAGCGTGGAGGACGTGCGGGCCTGCGCGCTCGACCATGGGCTCGTCTTCGACCAGCTGGTCGAGATGCCCGCGAACAATCTCGTGGTGGTGTTCAGGAAGCGCTGAAGCCGCGGCGGGCAAGGCGCGGCAACACCAGCGCCTGCCCGATCGCGCGCGCGGCGAACAGGGCGGCGAACGCGGCCCACAGGCCGTGGTTGCCGTAAGGCGCCAGTCCCGCCAGCAGCGCGAGGTATAGCGCCATGGCCGCCGCCATCGTCCCCAGCATCGCCCGCGTCCATCCCGCGCCCACGAACACCCCGTCGAGCACGAAGGACGCGGCGCCGAGCAGCGGCAGCAGGGCCAGCCACGGCGCGTACTTGGCCGTCTCGGCGATGACGGCGGGGTCGGTGCTGAACGCCGCCGCCAGCCACGCGCCGCCCCACGCATAGCCCGCCGCGAGAGCCAGTCCCGCCACGCCGCCCCAGACCAGTCCCGCCCGCACCGCCGCGTCGAACCGGGCCCGTGCCTGCGCGCCGATCGCCTCGCCGCAGAGCACTTGCGCGGCGCTCTCGAACCCGTCGAGCAGCAGGGTGGCGAGCATGAAGAGCTGGAACAGGATGCCGTTCGCCGCCAGCGTCACCGGCCCCGCCTGCGCGCCGCTGCGGGCGAACAGCAGGATCGCGGCGGTCAGCAGCAGGGTGCGCACGAACAGGTCGCGGTTGAGCGCGAAGAGCCGCATCAGGTCCGCCCGCGCCCATGTCGTCCGGCGACCCAGCGCGGCGAGCGCGTCGCGCGCGGCGCCCTCGCGCACGAGGACGGCTGCCAGCAGCGCGAACTTCAGGACTTCGGACCCCACCGTCGCGCCGGCCACTCCCGCCACGCCCCAGCGGACGACCAGCACGAGCAGCAGGTCGAGCGCGATGTGGACGAGGTTGGCGACGATCTCGACGACCAGAACCGCGCGCAGCCGTCGCCGCCCGATCAGCGATCCCACCAGCACGCAGTTGGCCAGCCACACCGGCCCGGCCCAGTAGCGGATGGCGACGTAGGTCTGTGCTTGCCCGCGCACCGCGCCGCCCGCTTCCAGCAGGTCGAGCCCGGCGCCGATCGTCCAGGGCATGGCCACCAGCAGCAGCCCGCCGATGCCCAGCGCCACCGCCATGGCGCGCGCCAGGGTCTCGCCCTGCGCGTGTCCGCCGCCGCGTCCGCTGTCCTGTGCGGTGAGGGCGACGGTGCTCATGCGCAGGAAGTTGAAGACGTTCAGCAGGCCGAGCATGAACTTCGCGCCGAGTTCCACCGCGCCCTGTGCGGGCGCGTCGCCCAGGCGGCCGATCGCCCACATGTCGGCGAGCCCGAACAGCGCGGTCGCCACGTTGGTCAGCATCGCGGGCAGGGCGATCGACCAGAGCTGGCGGGCGGTGTCGCTGCGGGTCAAGGCGAAGGTCCATGCGGCAGGAGGAGGGCGGCCATCCATGGCGCAAACCCACCGGCTTGGCGAGCGTGGCGACTCGCGTGTCGGCGCCGGGTGGTCCGGCGCCTTCCCGGCGTATTTGCTGCAACGCGGAAAAGTACGTCGGTTAAAATGCGACTACCCGTTAAACGGGGTTACGCCGGGCGCCGATTTCGGGGAGATTGACGTTTAAGGAAAGCAGCGCCGGTTCATGCTGCATCTGCGAGAAAATCGGCGCGCCGGGGTTTTTACTTCCCCGGCGCGCTCTCTCCCAACTCCGGTAAGGTTACACGAACCTTTCACGGGTCACTCTGCATCAGAAAATCGGCTTGGCCAATACGAAATCGTGATTTCGTGCTGCGCAGCATGGAATTTTCTGTCCCGCGTGATTTCGCGGACACGCTTTATCGTCTGCGGCCGCGCCACCCGGGCGATGAATCCTGTCGCCCGGTTGTCTCGCGAGCGGCGCGATGATCCCTTGCCGTGCGATGGAAAGCACGACGGAGAGGGCGGCGGGGATGGAACGGCAATCGGGCATTGCGGATGGCGATCCGGCCGCACAGCTCGCCGCGATCGAGGCGCAGGCCCGGCTTGTGGAGACCCCCTGCGGCGACGGCACGATGACATGGCGCATCTGGGGCGACGACGATGCCCCGCCGCTGGTGCTGGCCCACGGCGCGCAAGGATCGTGGACGCACTGGGTCCGCAACATCGGGCGCCTGTCCGGCCATCGCCGCCTGATCGTCGCCGACCTGCCGGGCCACGGCGATTCGGCCATGCCCGGAACCCCGGATCACGAGGGACTGTCGGTGGCGCTCGCCGATGGCCTCGCAGTGGTCCTCGGAGACGGGGGACTGCCGGTGGACATGTGCGGCTTCTCCTTCGGCGGCGTCGCGCTGGCGCATCTCGCGGCGCTGCACCCCGGTGTGGCGCGGCGGCTGGTGATCGTCGGCTGCGGCGGTCTCGACACGCCGATGGGCCACCCGCGTCTCGGCCGGATCAGTGGACTGGTGGGGGAGGAGCGCCGCGCGGCGCTCAAGGGCAACCTGCTTGGGCTCATGCTGCACCACCCGGACAGCGCCGACGACCTTGCCATCCACATGCTGCTGCCCACCGCCAAGGCCGCGCGGCTGCACGTGCCGCCGCTGGTGGTGCCCGACCGGCTCCTGCGCATCCTGCCGCGCGTGCCGGTCCCGGTCGATGCGATCTGGGGCGCCTGCGACCTGCCGCATCCCGACCCCGCCGCGCAGGAAGCGGCGCTGCGCTCGGTCCAGCCCGAGGCGCTGTTCCGCGTCGTCGAGGACGCGGGCCACTGGGCGATGTACGAGCGGCCCGAGGCCTTCGAGGCGGCGCTGCTGGAGATACTGGCCACGCCGCTGCGGGAGGTTTGACGGATACGCGTCGTCCCAGCTTTCGCGGGGACGACGGGGTTCCTCACACCCTCACCACACGAGCGGCAGGTGCTCCGGTCCGATCACGCCGCCGGGGCGGTACTCGATCTCGGTGCCCGGCTTGACCGAGAACTTCGGGATGCGCTTCAGCCATTCCTGCAGGCCGATTTTGACCTCGAGCCGGGCGAGGTGCGCGCCCATGCAGGAGTGCACGCCGACCGTGAAGGCGAGGATCGTCTTGCGCGGACGGTCGAAGTCGACCTCCTTGGGGTTCGGGAACACGTCGGGGTCGAAGTTGCAGGCGGGCAGCACGAACGTGACGCGGTCGCCCTTCTTCATCTGCACGCCGCGCATCTCGTAGTCCTTGTCGAGCACGCGGCCCGAGAAGGTCACCGACCAGCGGCGCAGCAGTTCCTCGACGATCTTGTCGATGTCGTCGGGACGGCGGTGGATCTCCTCCAGCTTCTCCGGGTTCTGCGCTAGGTAGAGCCAGATGTTGTTCATCGTCGCGAACACGGTGTCGAGGCCGCCGATGAACAGGAAGCAGACGAAGCCGAAGATCTCCTTGTCGGACAGCGGCACGCCGTCCGGCGCGGCATGGGCGATGCGGCTGACGACGCCGTCGTCGGGGTTCGCCTTCTTGTCCTCGATCGCGCTCTTGAGGTAGGCGGTGATCTTGGCCATCGCCTCGCCCATGGCCTCGCGGCTGTTCGAGTGGAGCAGCTGTACCGCCCATTCCACGAACTCGTCGCGCATCGACTGGGGCAGGCCCATGATGTCGAGGAAGACCGAGACCGGCAGCGGGCGGCCGTAGTCCTCGGTATATTCGCAAGTCTCGCCGGCCGCGACCTTGGCCTCGATCGCGTCGAGCAGGTCGTTGGCGCGCTGGCGGATCTGGCCTTCCAGCTTCATCACGCCCTGCGGGCTGAACACCGGATCGACGATGTTGCGGTACTTGCGGTGATGCGGCGGGTCGATCTCGATCGGGATGAAGTAGAAGTAGTCGCTGGGATCGCGCGGGAAGGGGGTGGCGCCCTCGTTCGAGAAGATCTCCGGGTGGCGCAGGCCGAACAGCGCGTCCTCGTGCTTGATGAGGTGCCACATGTTGCCCATCGGGCTGACGTCGTAATAGATCGGCGGCTGCTTCTCGTGCATCGCCGCCATGAAGTCGTGCGGGTTGGCGAGGAAGTCCGGGCCGACCGTCAGGCCCGACTGGCGGATCAGTTCGGCGGGCACGTGCGCGGGCACCTGATCCATCCCGACGTGGCGCGGGAAGACGGGCGGTACGGGGTTGGCGGCGTCGATGGGCATGGCTTTATCTCTCCCTTGCCGGCGCGATCAGAACTGGTTTTCGGGCAGGTGGACGACGAGGCCGTCGAGCGCCTCGGTCACCACCAGCTGGCACGACAGGCGGCTGGTGGGCTTCACCTCGTCCGCCGCCGATTCGAGCAGCTCGGCTTCCGCCTCGGACGAGGGGCCTCCCGCCGCTTCGGCCCAGGCGTCGTCCACGTAGCAGTGGCAGGTGGCGCAGGAGAGGCCGCCGCCGCATTCGCCGGTGATCCCCTCGATGCCGTTGTAGAGCGCGCCGCGCATGACGTTCTCGCCGATTTCGATATCGACCTGCGTCGCCGCGCCGGTGTGATCGACGTATGTGACCTTTGCCATGGATCCTCTTCCTCTGGTGCTGCTTCGCCTTGCTACGAGAACAGCGTTCTCATCCTTTTACGCCAAACGGGGTGAAAAAGTCAATCAAGCGGAGGCTGGACCGGCGCGCCGACACGCCCTAGCGGGGGAGCGATGGCCATTTCCTACCCCTCCCTGTTCACCCTGCCGATGCCCGCCGACGGCGAGCAGGACCGCACCCGCCTGCTGATCCGCGCCGCCTACGACCTGCTCGACGAATCCGGGCTGGAGGGCCTGACGATCCGCGCCGTGCTCGCCCGCGCCGGGCTGGCGCGGCGCGCGTTCTACGAACGGTTCCAGGGCAAGGACGACCTCGTGCTCGCCGTGTTCGACAGCTCGCTGCGCGCCGCCGCGCTGCAGTTCGGAGAGATCACCGCGCGCTGCAACGGGCCGGTCGAGGCGCTGGAGGCGGTGGTCACCGGCATCGTCGTCGGCCAGCTCGGGCAGGACCGGATGGGCGCCAACCGGCGCGGCGCCGCGCTCAGCCGCGAACACCTCCGGCTCGCCCAGACGCGGCCCGCCGAACTCAATTCCGCGCTCGAGCCGCTGCTCGACGTGATCGCCGGGCTGGTCGCGGAAGGCGTGGGGCAGGGGGTGTTCCGCAGCGTCGATGCGCAGTTGCAGGCAAGGCTGATCTACAACCTGGTCTCCACCACCGTCCACACCGTGCTGCTGGCGGAGGAAGGCGGCGCCGCCGACCCTGCCGAGCGCGAGGGGCTGGCCGAGGACCTGTGGGAATTCTGCCGCCGCGCGATCATCGCCTGAAGCGCGGGCGACTGCCCCCTCAGGGCCTGCCGACCTCTTCCAGCATCCGCTTGATGTCGTCGGGGCGGGCAAGGTCGGTGCCCGCGCGCAGCACCGCGGCCGAGCCTGCGGCGATGCCCCAGCGGAACGCCTCGAGATCGTCCATCCCGTTCACCAGCGCGTGGACCATGCCCGCGACGAAGCTGTCGCCCGCACCGACCGCGCTGGCCGCGTCGATCTTCAGCGCGGGCAGGAACACCGGCCCGCCTGCATGCGCGAGGACGGCGCCCTCATGGCCCATGGTGACCGCGACGAGCCGGGCCTTTCCTGCATCGACGATGGCCATCGCCGCCGTGCCGATCGCGTCGACGCTCTCCAGCCGGCGCCCGGCGTAGCCCGCCAGCTCGCCCTGGCTGGGCTTGGCGAGCAGCAGTCCGCCGCCGTCGATCCCGCAGGCCAGCGCCTTGCCCGAGCTGTCGAGCACGACCGCAACGCCCCGCGCGGTCATCAGCGCGGTGACCCGGGCGTAGAAATCGTCGGGCACGCCGGGCGGCAGCGATCCGCTGAGAACCAGCGTGCCGCACTCCACTTCGCCCAGCGCCTCGAGCGCGGCGCGCCATTCCGGCTCGGAGAGGTGCGGGCCCTTGGGGGTGAAGCGGTACTCCTTGCCGGTTCCGCGCTCCAGCACGGCGGAGGCGACGCGGGTCGGCCCGGCGATGGGGATGCGGGTACGGGCAAGCTGATGCAGGTCGATCAGCCCGTCGAGCGCCGGCCCGGTGGCGCCGCCGGTGGCATAGACGCAGCGCGACGGGGTGCCGAGCCGGGCGAGCACGCGCGCCACGTTGATCCCGCCGCCGCCGGGCGCGTACCATTCGTTGTCGCTGCGCATCTTGTGCGTGTGGCGCACGCTTTCGACGTCGTAAGAGACGTCGATCGTCGGGTTCATCGTCAGGGTGGCGACGGTCTGGCTGGACAGGTCGGGGGGAACGGTCATCGGCGACTCCGGCTGGTGCGCCCT
>DATKFS010000002.1:0-4812 GCA_035511275.1 Novosphingobium sp. | reverse complement strand
GTTGTCGAGCAGCACCGTGTTGCGTCCCCGCGCCGAGTAGCCGCGCGCGAACCACAGCTTGTAGATCCCGTTGTCGAGGCAGATGATCCCGTCGTCGGGCAGCGCATCGCGGACCTGGCTGACGACGTGCGGCGGGAAGATCGGGAACCGCTCGTCGGCGGCGAGCCGGGCGGTGTGCTCCACCTCGGCGCGGCGGTAGCGCAGCATCGCGTCGAAATTCCACTTCGGCGAAGGCGTCACCGCTTCCTTCATCTGCCACATGGCATTGGCGATGTCGCCGATCACCTCGATATGCGGGAAATAGACCGGATCGACCTCGGCCGTCTTGGTCGAGACGTGGATGACCACGCGGTCGTCGCGCGTCCCGTCGTTGGTCATGAAGAACGGCGGCTTCTCGATCACGTCGTGGCCGATGTTGATGATGCAGTCGGCGTCCTCGATCGCGCGATGCACGAAATCCCCTGAAGACAGCGCCGCGCAGCCCAGGAAGCGGGGGTGGCGCTCGTCGATGACGCCCTTGCCGAGCTGGGTGGTGAGAAAGGGAATCCCCGTCTTCTCGACGAACTCGCCCAGCATCTTGCTGGTCATCTTGCGGTTCGCGCCCGCGCCGATCACCAGCACCGGCTGCTTCGCCTTCTGCAGCGCATCGACCGCCTGGGCGATGGACTTCACGTCCGCCGTCGGTCGCCGCACGATCGAACGGGGAACGGGGCGCGAATCGGTGTGCTCGTCGGCGATGTCCTCCGGCAGTTCGATATGGGTGGCGCCCGGCTTCTCCTCCTCGGCGATGCGGAAAGCCTCGCGCACGCGGCTCGGGATGTTGTCCGAGGACGCCATCTGGTGCGCGTACTTGGTGATCGGCTGCATCATCGACACGACGTCGAGGATCTGGAAGCGACCCTGCTTGGACTTCTTGATCGGCTTCTGCCCGGTGATCATCAGCATCGGCATACCGCCCAGCGTCGCATAGGCCGCCGCCGTCACGAAGTTGGTCGCGCCCGGGCCGAGCGTGGAGAGGCAGACCCCCGCCTTGCCGGTATGGCGTCCATAGGTCGCCGCCATGAAACCGGCGCCCTGCTCGTGCCGGGTCAGGATCAGCCTGATCTGCTTGGAGCGCGACAGCGAATCGAGGAAGTCGAGGTTCTCCTCGCCCGGCACGCCGAAGATATACTCCACGCCCTCCTGCTCGAGACATTCGATGAAGAGGTCCGACGCCTTGCGCTTGTCGCTCTCAGCCATGATCCGCATTCCCCACATTTTGTTGCCGGCCTGCCGTTGCGACCGTTTGCGCCCGAGGCTGATACGCGATTTGAGCCCGGGCTTTCCCTGATGATTTCGATAGCCTCCTGGCCAAACTAATAGGAAGCCTCGGCTTCGGCTAGTAGCCTCGGGACAGATCGACCGCGTGCGCCAGCGGCTCGCCTCGCAGGTATCGCCCCAGATTGTCGAGGAAGCGCGCCGAGCCCCGCGCCAGCAGCGCGTCCTGCGCCCGGCCCGCGAGGTGCATCGAGATATGCACGTTCTCGCGCGACCAGAGCGGATGGTCGGACGGCAGCGGCTCGGGCGTGGTCACGTCGAGGAAAGCGCCGCCGAGATGCCCCGAATCGATCGATGCCAGCAGTGCGTCCTGGTCGATCACGGTGCCGCGCGCGAAATTGAGCAGCGTCGCGCCCGGCTTCATCGCCGCGAACTCGGCCGCGCCGAACATGCCGGTGGTCTGCGGGGTCGAGGGGACGATGAGGATCACCCAGTCGAACCGGCCGAGGGCTGCCTGCCATGCGCCGTCGCCCAGTTCGCCGGGGCCGGGACTGCGGCGCGCGCTCGTCACCTTGCAGCCCATCACGCCCAGCATCTCGGCGATGCGCGAGCCGATCTCGCCCGCGCCGACCACCAGCACTTCGGCGTCGAGCAGTTCGCGCTTGCCCGGCGGCTGCGCGAGCCACTCGTGCCGGTCCTGCGCGCGCACGACCTCGCGCCAGCCCTTCGCCATCGTCAACATGCCCATGACCGCGAATTCGGACACCGTCTGGGCATGGATGCCCGCCCCGTTGGTCAGCGTGACGCCGCGCGCGCGAAAGAGATCCAGCGGCAGCCAGTCCACGCCGGACGACATCGCGTTGTACCACTTCAGCCCCGCCATCCGCGCGATCGCCTCGGCGGCCCGCGGCGGCGCGATCATGTCGAGCCAGGCGATCTCGGCGCGCGGCGCCAGCGCCATCAACTCCTCGACGTCGTCGAACCACGCCGGCTCGACGCCCTCGGGCAGTTTGCCCTCGAGCCAGGGGCGCGAAATCGCGTTGAGGACGGCGACGGTCATTGACGGACTCCGGAATTGGGCAACAGATATGGGCGGGAAAGTCTGGCAGGGAGGATCATCGTGGCAAGAGCAGGAATTGCATCGGCCGTTGCCGTTTTGGGGATGTTGGCGGCAGCACCGGAAGCGGTCGCGCAGGACGAGGGGCTTGGCGAGGTCATCGTCACCGCCATGCGGCGCGAGGCGGACGACTACTCCGCCGAGATGCCTGCCGTCGGGCTGCGGCGCAAGGCGGACTTCGCGGTGGTCGGTGTCAGCATCGCAGGCGACACCCGCGACCAGGCGCAGCGGCAGACCGAGATATACGACATGATCCGCGCCGCCATCGCCGCCGCCCCGCGCGCCGGGGTACAACTCGCCTACGGGGAGCGCACGCTGCAGTCGCTGACGCTCGCCAACTACCGCGAGTTGTCGCTGGCGAACGACGGACGACCCGACAGCCAGCGCACCCGTTTCCTCGCCAAGGTGCCGTTGACCGGCAGCATGGACGCACAGGGGGCGCAAGCCGCGATCAGCGCGTTCGTGAAGTCGGTGAAGCCGGTGGGCCGTGCGCTGATGACCGAGACCGACGACCTGACGCTGTCCGTCGTCGCGCCGGACCAGTATCGCGGCGCCGTCGCGGACGCCATCGCCGCCGACGCGCGGGCGATGGCCGCGCGGGTCGGCCCCGACTACGGCGTCGAGATCGAAGGCCTCAGCCGCCCGGTCGAATGGGCCCGCGCCGGCCTGTCGGACGTGCTGCTCTACATGCCGTACAAGCTGGTGGTCGTGCCCCGGCGCTGAGCGTTCAGCCCAGCTTCCACTCCCAGCCCAGCGGATCGCCGTCCATCGCCTCGACGCCCCTGGCGGCAAGTTCGTCGCGCAGGGCATCTGAGGTGGCGAAGTCCTTCTCCGCGCGGGCCTGCTTGCGGCGCGCCAGCACATCCTCGATCTCCGTCTCGGTGATCTCGGCCGTCTTGGGGCGGATCCGCAGGCCGGCGCGGGAAGTGCCGAACAGGTCGAGCCCGAGCACCGCATCCATGGCCTCGACCACCGCGCGCTTGGCGGCCGGATCGACCTTCTTGGCGGCCAGCACGTCCTCCAGCGCGGTGAGCGCGATAGCGGTGTTCAGGTCGTCGCCGATCGCCTTCTCGAAAGTTTCGAGCATCGGCGCGAGCTTCGGATGCGCGATGTCGCCGGGCTCTGCGTCCGCCAGACGTTCGACGACGATGATCATGCGCTTGAGCCGCACGAGCGCGGCGGCAAGGCCTTCCCAGCTGAACTCAAGCTCGCTGCGGTAATGCGCCTGGAGGCACATCATGCGGTAGCCGAGCGGGTGGTAGCCGCGGTCGATCAGCAGTTGCAGGCGCAGGAACTCGCCCGAGGATTTGCTCATCTTGCCCGAACGCTCGACGAGAAAATTGTTGTGCATCCAGATCTTGGCGCCCGAATTTGACGGCGTGTCGAGACCGCAAGCCTCTCCGGGGCTGCAGCAGAACGCCTGGTTCTGGGCGATCTCGTTGGGGTGGTGGATCTCGCGGTGGTCGATGCCGCCGGTGTGGATGTCGAACGGGAAGCCGAGCAGGTCGCCGCTCATCACCGAGCATTCGAGATGCCAGCCCGGCGCGCCCTTGCCCCAGGGCGAATCCCATTCCATCTGGCGCTTCTCGCCCTCGGGCGTCTTGCGCCAGATCGCGAAATCAGCGGCATTGCGCTTGCCTTCGACCGCCTCGATGCGCCCTTCCCCCTCGTCGGTGACGGCGCGCGCGAGGCGGCCGTAATCGGCGACGGTCGAGACGTCGAAGTACAGCCCACTTTCCAATTCATAGCAGTGGGTTGGCGCGATCTTCTCGGCAAATTCTATCATCTGCGGCACATAGTCGGTGGCGATCGACCACTTCGCCGGCTGACGGATGTTGAGCGCGGCGATGTCGGCCCAGTAGGCCTGCGTATAATGCTCCGCGATGTCCCAGATCGACTGCGCCTGCGCGCGCGCCATCTTCTCCATCTTGTCCTCGCCGGCGTCGGCGTCGTCGGTCAGATGACCGACGTCGGTGATGTTGATGACGTGGGTGAGCTTGTAGCCCTTGTGGCTCAGCGTCCGCCCCAGCACGTCGGCGAAGACGTAGGCGCGCATGTTGCCGATGTGGGGGTAGTTGTAGACCGTCGGCCCGCAGGTATAGACGCGCGCCTCGCCGGGATGGACGGGCTCGAACGGCTCGAGCCGGCGGGTCAGGCTGTTGAACAGCGTGAGCTTGGATGCGTCGGTCATGGCTTGGCGCATAAGCGGGGCGCCGAGCCAAGGTCAATCCTCGTCGTCCCGCCCCCCGGCGGCGGCTCGCGCCTCACTCCTCCTCGAACAACCCCGCCAACTGTTCGATCATCGTGCCGCCGAGCTGTTCGGCGTCCATGATCGTCACCGCGCGGCGGTAGTAGCGAGTGACGTCGTGGCCGATGCCGATGGCGACGAGCTGGACCGGGGACTTGGCCTCGATCCACTCGATCACGCGGCGCAAGTG
>DATKFS010000001.1:0-10232 GCA_035511275.1 Novosphingobium sp. | reverse complement strand
GATGTCGGCCAGCAGAGTCTTGTCGCCGGTGCGCGGGTCGATCTTGAGGACCTGCCCCGAATAGACCTGCGTCGAGATGATCGAGCCGTCCGGGTGGAACTTGACCGAATCCGGCACGCCGAGGTCCTTCGCCACCACCTCGGGCTCGCCGCCGTCGAGGCCGATGCGCCAGATCTCGTTCGCGCCCTGCGCCGGGAAGTAGAGCTTGCCGTCCGGGCCGACCTCGAAGGCGTTCACCATCGGCACGCCTTCGTAGATCACGCGAGGAGCGCCGCCGTCGCGGTCCAGCTCCATGATCCGCCCGCCCACGCGCAGTTCGCCCGCGATCAGGCGGCCCTGGTGATAGGTGATCGGGTTCGCCACCGGCATGTCGCCGTGCACCACCCGGTACTCACCCCTGGGCGTCATCATCGAGACGCGGCCCATGGTGATCTCGGTGCAGTAGAGGTTGCCCGCCTCGTCGAAGGCGAGATCGTCCGGTCCGACGATGCCGGCGCCGTTGGGGCTGATCGTCTCGATCGCGCCGGTGTCGACGTCGATCGCGCTGACCATCGAGCCCGCCACCTGCGCCACGTAGATGCGCCCGTCCGCGCCGGTGCGGATGCCGTTGGCGCTGGCGAGGCGGCTGGCGGGGGTCATGCGGTGGATCGCCCAGCCTTCGCCGGGAACGGCGGCTAACGCGTTGGAATTCCGGCCTGCGGCTTCGAGCATGTATACATCCCTCTCCCCCGGCGCGGGCCGAGTCTTTTGCCGGACGGTATCGGCGCACCGCCCCCCGCGCAACGCGCCGAGGTCCCCGCCCGACCGCCATCGCCCCGGCGACGGGCCCGCCGTTGCCAAGCGGGAAGCCGTGCGGATATTCGTCCAGCAGACCGATAGACAATCCTGCGGACCCGCAAGCCCGCCGCACGAGAGGACGCCCGACCATGCCGACCCCACCCCTTCGTTTCGACGGCCGCGTCGCGGTGGTGACCGGCGGCGGCCGGGGCCTTGGCCGCGCCTACTGCCTGCTGCTCGCCTCGCTGGGCTGCAAGGTGGTGGTCAACGACCTCGGCGGCGCGATTCGCGGGGACGGGCCGGATACAAGCGTGGCGCAAGAGGTCGTGGACGCCATCGTCGCGGCGGGCGGCGAGGCGATCGCCAACGCCGATACCGTCGCCACGCCCGAGGGCGGCCGCGCGATCGTGCAGGCTGCGCTGGACACGTGGGGCCGGATCGACGCGCTGATCCACAACGCGGGCAACGTGCGCTACGGCACCATCCGCGACATTCCCTATGAGGACTTCCGCAGCGTCGTCGACGTCCACCTCCTCGGCGCATTCCACGTCGTGCAGGCCGCGTTCGGGCCGATGTGCGATGCGGGCTTCGGGCGCATCGTGCTGACCAGCTCGATCGGCGGCATCTACGGCAACAAGTCTTGCGTGAACTACGCCGTCTCCAAGTCGGGCATGATCGGCCTCAGCAACGTCGCCGCGCTCGAGGGGGAGGACTTCGACGTCAAGTCCAACGTCATCGTCCCCAGCGCCGTCACCCGCATGGCCGAGGGCATCGACATCTCGCAGTACCCGCCGATGGACCCGGAACTTGTCGCTCCCGTCGTCGCCTGGCTGGCGCACGAGGCCTGCACCGTCACGGGCGAGATGATCGCATCGATCGCCGGCCGCGTGGCGCGTGCCTTCATCGCCGAGACGCGCGGCGTCTACCAGCCAGCATGGACCATCGACGAGGTCGCCGCCGCCGCCGAGGCATTCCAGGACAAGGGCCCGGAGAACCCGCAGCTGCTCGACTTCGGCCTCCACGGCCACGTCGGCCACATCGGCTACAGCTTCGACATGGCCCGATCGGGGGAGCGATCCCTTGCCGATAGTCCAGCTTAATGAACAACACTGTTGACAACTAATCCCGTCAAATCCACATCGCATCCATACGGCGGCCGCCCCCCGGGCAGAGTCGCATCGCACGACAGAAAGTGGGACCGGAATGACCTGCCTTAAGACCGACGTGCCCGCGCCCGAGGAACTCGACATCCCGGCGCTCAAGGCCAAGTACATCGCCGAGCGCGACAAGCGCCTGCGCCGCGAGGGCGGGGAGCAGTACGTGCGCCCCACCGGCGACTTCTCCGACAACTACGCCCATGATCCGTTCACCCCCGTGGCGGAACGTGAACCGCTGGTGGAGGACATCGACGTCGCCATCCTCGGCGCGGGGTTCTCAGGGATTCTCGCGGGGTATCACCTGCGCGAGCAGGGCGTCACCAACGTGCGCAACATCGACCATGCGGGCGGCTTCGGCGGCGTGTGGTACTGGAACCGCTACCCCGGCGTGCAGTGCGACAACGACGCCTACTGCTACTTGCCCCTGCTCGAGCAAACGGGCTTCATGCCCAGCAAGAAGTTCTCGGACGGCTGGGAAATCCAGGCTTACTGCCAGAAGATGGCCGAGGACTTCGACCTTGCCGACAAGGCGCTGTTCCACACCCTCGTCGAGAACATCACCTGGGATGAGAGCGCCAAGCGCTGGCACGTCAGGACCAATCGCGGCGACGACATCCGCGCGCGCTTCGTGGTCATGGCGGGCGGCGTGATGAACATGCCCAAGCTGCCCGGCATCCCCGGCATTCACGACTTCAAGGGCAAGATGTTCCACACCAGCCGCTGGGAGCACGACTACACCGGCGGTTCGTGGACCCAGCCGGTGCTCGACAAGCTGAAGGACAAGCGCGTCGCCATCGTCGGCACCGGGGCGACCTCGGTGCAGGCGGTGCCGTTCCTCGGCAAGTACGCCAAGCAGCTCTACGTGCTCCAGCGCACCCCCTCCAACATCGACGAGCGCCCCAACCCCGCCACCGATCCCGAGTGGGCGGCCTCGCTCCAGCCCGGCTGGCAGCAGGAGCGCATGGCAAACTTCCACCGCGGCGCGCAGCAGTTCTTCCTGCCCGGCGAGCCCGACCAGATCTGCGACATCTGGACCGAGATCAGCCGCAACCTCAACATCGAGCTGGAGCAGGACGGCTTCCCCGAACTCGACATCGGCCAGATCATGGCCCGCCGCGACGTGGTGGACTTCCAGGTGATGGAACGCCTGCGCCGCCGCGTGGACTCGATCGTCGAGGACAAGGAAACGGCCGAGATCCTGAAGCCGTGGTTCCGCTTCATGTGCAAGCGGCCGCTGTCGAACAACGACTACTACCCCACCTTCAACCAGCCCAACGTCAAGGTGATCGACGTCTCGCCGACGCAGGGCGTCGAGCGGATGACCGAAAAGGGCTTCATCGCCGATGGCGTGGAATACGAAGTCGACCTGATGATCTTCGCCTCGGGCTTCGAGGTGACCAGCGACCTCAAGCGCCGCTGGGGCATCGACACCGTCGAGGGCGAGGGCGGCCTGTCGATCTACGAGCACTGGACCAATGGTCCCTCGACGCTCCACGGCGTCACCACCGACAAGTTCCCCGGCATGTTCTACATGGGATACATCCAGGGCGCCACGAACTCGAGCACGACCGAGCAGTTCGGCCGCCAGGCCGAGCACCTCGCCTTCATGATCGGCGAGACCGTGCGGCGCGGCGCCGACAAGTTCAGCGCGACCCCGGAAGGCGTCGCCGGCTACGTCCAGCACTGCCGCGACAACGAGGTCGACATGTCGGAGTTCCAGCAGGGCTGCACGCCCAGCTACTTCAACAACGAAGGCGACAAGGAACTGAAGTGGGCCCTGTTCAAGGGCTACCTGCCGGGCTGGGACGCCTGGCGCGACATGCTGGCCGACTGGCGCAAGTCGCCCGACCTGCCGGGCGTCGCCTTCGAGACGCGCGAAACGGTAAGCTGAACCTACGGGCTCTGGAGGAGGGCGGGGGCGGCAGGTTCGAGGACCTGTCGCCCTTGTCGTTTCAGCCGCCGCCGAAACTTTCCGCCTGTGCCGCCGTCAGGTTCTCCGAAAACGCCGGCGAGAGCTTGCGCTCGATCTTGCGGCAGCGGTCGGCGTGGTCGATCAGGGCCTTTGCCATCAGCCGCAGGATGTCGGTATCGAGCGCGTCCTCGCCGGCCAGCCGGGCGCGCAGATCGCGCTCCTCGATGCCGAGCGTGCGCGCCGTCGCCCGCTGCCCGCCCAATGCCTCGACCGCCTGCGTGAAGAGGGCAAGCTGGACCATCGGATCTTGCGGCATGGTGTCGGGGCTTTCTGTCGGAGGTCCGGCTTCCCGAAACCGAATGCTTCGAGTGATCCCGCGCATACGCTCCGGCAAGGGTCTCGCGTCAAGTGATCCTTCCCGGCCATCACCGGTTGCCATGTTCGGCGGCGGATTCACGCAAGGCGACTGCAGGCGCCCTCGATCACCCCTGCCGACGCCACCAACGCGCCGCCGGGTAGACGATGGCCGACAGCAGCAAGGGCAACAGCAGCACGGCGAACGCGGCATAGATGACCAGGCCCGCCGCCATGTCCGCGCTGTGATCGTAGCCGGCCGCCGAGGTCTGGCTCGCGATCTTGCCGTAGATGAGCGCGAATGCCGGCAACATGAGCGCTCCTGCCACCAGCAGTGCGCGCCCCTTCATCCGCCATGCCAGCCAGACGAACAGCGCGTTCCAGCCGATGAATACACCCCAGATCACCAAGGTCGCTCTCCGATGCCGGACGACGTGCCGTCCGAACCCGGCCGATAGCAACATGCCCCGCTTCGCGCCATGGCATCGCACGGCCGCTGCGCCGCCGGAGGCCTAGCGCCCCGTCCACTCCGGCTTGCGCTTCTCGGCGAAGGCGCGCGGGCCTTCCTGCGCGTCGTGCGAGTGGTAGGTATGCTCGTGCGCGGCGCGGGCGGCGGCAAGCGCGGCGCTGCGGCCCATCTCGGTCGAGAGCATCACCGTCTCTCGCGCGGCCTTGACCGACAGCGGCGCGCCTTCCAGCACTTCCAGCGCCAGTTCGATCGCCGCGTCCAGCACCGCGCCGGGCTCGGCGAGGCGATTGACGAGCCCGATCTCGTAGGCGCGCGCCGCCGTGATCGGCTTGCCGGTGAGGACGATCTCCATGAAGATCCGCTGCGGGATCATGTGGATCAGCGGTGCCGCCCACGGGCTGCCGCGCCCGACCTTGACCTCGGTGATGGCGAACTTCGCGTTGGTGGACGCGACGCACAGGTCACAGGCCTGCGCGATCATCCAGCCGCCAGCGAAGGCCACGCCGTTTACCGCCGCGATAGTCGGCTTGGTGAGTTCGATGGTGTCGTAGGGCAGCGCGTACATGTCGCGCGGGGGCACCGCCATGCCGGTCTCGACCATCTCCTTGAGATCGCCGCCCGCGCAGAAGGCCTTGTCGCCGGTGGCGGTGAGGATGGCGATGCGCGAGCCCTCATCCGCCTCGAACCGCGCCCAGGCGCCACGCAGCCCCTCGCGCACCTCGCGGCTGAGGGCGTTGCGCTGGTCGGGGCGGTCGATGGTGATGACGGCGATGCCGTCCTCTCGCGCTTGGTACAAGACGGCTGGGGTCATCGCGGGGTCCTTGAAATGGTGTCACGCGGAGGCGCGAAGACGCGGAGAAGAAAAGGGGATGGGCACGCAGAGACGCAGGGACGCAGAGATGTCGTTCTTGCGGCGGAGCCGCTGTCTGCCATCGGCGTTGCTAAAACCGCAACGCGGATCGGTAGAGGGAGCCTGCGGCTCCGCGAGACATCTCTGCGTCCCTGCGTCTCGCGTCCATAATGTCCTTTGTTCTTCTCCGCGCCGTCGCGCCTCCGCGTGAAAATCACGGTCAGAACCCCCGCCGCGCGATCTCGAAGGCCGCACGGTCGAGGTCCTCGCGGAAGTCGGGATGCGCCACCGCGACCAGCCGACGGGCGCGTTCCGCCAAGGTCTGGCCCTTGAGCCGCGCCGCACCGAACTCGGTCACCACCACATCCACTTCGCTGCGCGCGCTGGTCACGGGGCCGGAAAGCGTCGGCACGATCTTGCTCAGCGTCCCGCCCTTCGCCGTCGAGGCCAGCACCATCAGCGAGGCCCCGCCCGGCGAGCGGGCGCCCGCGCGCACGAAGTCGACCTGCCCGCCGGTCCCGCCCAGATAGGCCGCGCCCGACTGTTCGGCGTTGACCTGCCCGGTGAGATCGACCTCCAGCGCGGAATTGATCGTGACCAGCCGCGAAAGCTGCCCCAGCACGCCCGCATCGTGGGTGTAGCTGGTCGGCGTCATGCGGATGGCGGGATTGCGGTGCGCCCAGTCGTAGAGCCGCCGCGTGCCGATCAGCGCGCCGTTGATCGAGACGCCCCGGTCGATCTCCTTGCGCGCGTTGGTGAGCACGCCCGCTTCGGCGAGGTCCACCAGCCCGTCGCCCAGCATCCCCGAATGGACGCCGAGGTCGCGGCGGTCGTGGAGCAGGCGCAGGATCGCATCGGGCACCGCGCCGACGCCGGTCTGGATCACCGAGCCGTCGCCGATGAACTCGGCGCAGAGCCGCGCGATCGCCTCGTCGGTGGCACCGATCTTCGCGGGCGCGACTTCGACGGGGGCGCGGGAGACCTGCACCGCGACGTCGATGGCGCCCGCCGGGATCAGCTCGCCCGGCACGTAGGGGACCTGTTCGTTCACCTCGGCGATGACGACGCGGGCCTTGTCCACGGCGGCCCGCACGTAGTCGGAGATGAGGCCGCAGGAGTGGTTGCCCTCGGCATCCGCCGGGCTGACCTGGATCATCGCCACGTCGCAGGGCATCACGCCCGCAGTGATGAGCGGCGCGACCTGGCTGACGTGGACCGGGATGACGTCGAGCAGGTTGGCCCTGGTCATGACCCTGAGGGCCCCGATCGCGCCCATCGACGAGAGGCGGAACGCGCCCGCGCTCTCGGGCGTGAACAGGCCGGAGAAGCTGGTGGCGATGAAAGCGTGGAGTTCGCCGACGGCGGACCCCTGCGCGATCAGCGCCTCGACCAGCGTCGTCGGCTCGCCGCAGGCCTGGCCGAAGACGATGTGGTCGCCGGGGCGGAGGTATTGCGTGAGGTCGAGGGCCTCGGCGGTGGTCTGGATCATGGCGTTGCGCCTGTGTCCTTCGACAAGCTCAGGACGAGCGGCGTAGGGGCGATGGGAGAACAAGGCCGCACACACCCTCTCCGCTCATCCTGAGCCTGTCGAAGGATGACGGGCGCAACGTCCGCCACTAGAGCTTCCCCGCCTGCCGCAGCAGCCGCTCGGCGCGCGCGAGGTAGGGGCGGTCGAGCATACCGCCCTTCCAGCCGATGGCGCCGACGCCGGGGTTGGCGGCGAAGACGTCGACGATCTCCTGCGCCTCGGCGATCTCGGCCTCGGTGGGGGTGAAGGCGGCGTTGATGACCGGGACCTGCGCGGGGTGGATGGCCATCATGCCGCGGAAGCCGTCACGGCGGACCTTCTCGGCGCGGATGCGCAGGGCTTCGAGGTCGCGGAAGTCGGCGCTGATCGTCTCGATCGCGGTGACGCCCGCCGTCGCCGCGCCGAGCACGGTGAGGCTGCGCGCCAGTTCGTAGGTGAAGGAGTAAGATCCGTCCGGATTGCGGTTGGACGAGGCGCCGATCGAATCGGCGAGGTCCTCCGCCCCCCAGGTCAGCGCCACCACACGCGGCGCACCTTTATAGCTGCCGGTGTGGAACATGCCCTCGGCCGTTTCGGTGATGAGCACGATGACGGGGATGGAGCCCTCCTCGATCCCGTTCGCCACTTCCAGCGCGGACAGGCAGTGGTCGAGCTTCTCCACTTCGGCGCGGCTGTAGACCTTGGGCAGCATGATGCCGCCGGGATGCGCGGGAATTACCGCCGCGAGGTCGTGCAGCGTGTGCGGGCCGTCGAACGGGTTGATGCGCACCCACAGGCGGGCGCGCTGCTCGGGGTGGGCCTTGATGAAGTCGTGGACCATGGGACGCGCCGCCGCCTTGGCATCGGGGGCGACGGCGTCCTCGAGGTCGATGAGGACGATGTCGGCCTCGCCCTCCATCGCCTTGGTCATCTTCTTCTCGCTGTCGCCCGGGGCGAACAGCCAGGAGCGGGCGGTGGAAGGCTGGTGGTTCATCGGCACATCTCCAAATCGTCGTCCCGGACTTGACCCGGGACCGCTGGCGGCCTTCGGGCGCCGGCTGTCGGCGAGGCTCATCCTAAAGTAAGGCCGGCGGTCCCGGGTCAAGCCCGGGACGACGAAAACCCTTCTCAGTACGAGCGCGGCAGCTCCAAAACCCTCTCGGCGATGTAGTTCATGATCTGGTGCGGACTGACCGGGGCGATGCGCGGGATCATCACTTCGCGCAAGTACCGCTCGACGTGGTATTCCTGCGCGTAGCCCATGCCGCCCATCGACATGACGGCGGTCTGGCAGGCCTCGTACCCGGCCTCGGCGGCGAGGTACTTGGCGGTGTTCGCCTCGACACCGCAGTCGAGCCCCTGGTCGAACATGGTCGCGGCCTTGAACACCATGAGGCTGGCCGCCTCGACCTGCATCCACGCCTTGGCGAGCGGGTGCTGGATGCCCTGGTTCTGCCCGATCGGCCGCCCGAAGACGACACGCTCCTGCGCGTACTTCGACGCCTTTTTGATGGCGACGCGGCCGAGACCGGTAGCCTCCGCGCCGAGCAGCACGCGCTCGGGATTGAGGCCTTGCAGGAGGATCTTGAAGCCCTGCCCCTCGGCGCCGATGCGGTCTTCCTCGGGAATGAACAGGTCGGTGATGAACAGCATGTTCGAGCCCACCGCGTGGCGGCCCATCTTGGGGATGAGCTGGTGCTCGATGTGCGCGCGGTCGAGCTTCGTATAGAAGAGCGTCAGCCCCTCGGTCTTGCGCTTCACTTCCTCCAGCGGCGTGGTGCGCGCGATGAGGAGCATGCGGTCGGCGACGTGGGCGTTGGTGATCCAGATCTTCTCGCCGTTGACCCTGTAGCCGCCCGGCACTTTCTCGGCCCGGGTCTTGAGGCTGGTGGTGTCGAGGCCGGTGTTGGGCTCGGTCACCGCGAAGCACATCTTCTCGCTCCCCGAGAGGATCGGCGGGATCATGCGCTGCTGCTGTTCCTCGGTGCCGAACAGCGCGACCGGCTCCAGACCGAAGACCGGGCCGTGGATCGCCGAGGCCGCCGTCATGCCGCCGCCGCTTTCGGCCACCGCCTGCATCATCACCGCCGCCTCGGTGATGCCGAGCCCCGCGCCGCCCACCGATTCGGGCATGGCGACGCCGAGCCAGCCGGCCTCGGCCATCGACTTGTGGAACTCGAACGGGAATTCGCCGCTGCGATCCTTTTCCAGCCAGTACTCGTCGGGGAACTGCGAGCAGTGCTTCAGGACCGCCTCGCGGATATCCTGCTGGTCCTGGTTGAGTGTGAAATCCACCGCGTTTCGGCCCTTCTTCCCGGTTTCCGCCCTTGCCGGGCGCCTGCGATGAGTAGCAGCGCGAAGAGGCCGAGACAACGGCATTGTTCCGATATTGGTTCAGTGAACGAAAATACGCATAGATTTGGACCGCACCTTGGGTTAAGCCCTGCCCAAGAAGATTGGGAGAGCGGCATGTCCAACGAGGCAGAAACCACGGCGCAAGGCCCCCTCGCGGGCATTCGCGTGGTCGACCTCACCAGCGTGGTCTTCGGGCCCTACGCCACGCAGATCATGGCCGACATGGGCGCCGAGGTGTTCAAGATCGAGCCCCCGGCGGGCGACAACACCCGCTGGATCACCACCGGCCCGGTCCCCGGCATGGGCGGCATCTACGTCAACGTGAACCGGGGCAAGCGCGGCCTCATGCTCGACCTCAGGCAGGAGCAGGACCGCGAGACGCTGCGCCGCCTGATCGCCACCGCCGACGTCTTCATCCACTCGATGCGCGGCAGCGCGATTCGAAAGCTCGGCTTCGGCTACGAGGCGGTGAAGGCGATCAAGCCCGACATCGTCTATACCAACTGCTACGGCTACTCCCGGCGCGGGCCGGACGGCGACAAGCCCGCCTACGACGATACCATCCAGGCCGAATGCGGCATCCCCCACGTCCAGGGCCTGATGAACGGAGAGCCCGGCTACGTCGCCACGATCATGGCCGACAAGGTGGCCGGCCTCCACGCGCTCTACGCGACGATGATGGCGCTGTTCCATCGCGAGCGCACCGGAGAGGGGCAGGAGGTGGAAGTCACCATGTTCGAGGCGATGTCCTCGTTCATGCTGGTCGAGCACGCCAACGGCGCGATGTTCACGCCGCCGACCACGCCCGCGCACTATCACCGCGCGGTCGAGCCCAACCGGCGGCCCTATAA